>DATNPU010000060.1:0-7816 GCA_036703105.1 Microcoleaceae cyanobacterium | reverse complement strand
TTTCTCAGAACGGGCGCGGGAATATGGTTTACCGCATCCCCGAGGGTTACTGTTAGTGGGGATTCAAGGCACTGGCAAATCATTGACGGCGAAAGCCATCTCTCATCACTGGCATTTGCCACTCTTACGGTTAGATGTTGGCCGCTTGTTTGCTGAATTAGTGGGTCAGTCTGAATCGCGCACTCGACAAATGATTCAACTAGCTGAAGCCTTAGCTCCCTGCGTCTTGTGGATTGACGAAATTGATAAAGCCTTTGCTGGTGCTGATGGGAAAGGGGATAGCGGTACGACTAGCCGGGTCTTTGGCACATTTATCACCTGGTTGGCCGAAAAGACTTCTCCGGTCTTTGTGGTAGCGACGGCCAATAATATCCGCGCTTTACCACCCGAAATGCTGCGAAAAGGGCGATTTGATGAAATCTTTTTTGTTGGCCTACCGAGCCACGAAGAACGTCGTGCTATCTTTGAAGTCCATTTGGCCCGCTTGCGATCGCATCGGTTAAAAGACTACGACCTCGATCGCTTGGCCTATGAGACGCCTGATTTCTCGGGAGCGGAGATCGAACAAACGATCGTTGAAGCGATGCATCTTGGGTTTAGTCAGGATCGAGAATTTACCACCGATGACATTCTGGAAGCCGCGAGCCAAATTGTGCCCTTAGCCCGAACTGCCCAGGAACAAATTCAGCAATTGCAGGAATGGGCGGCATCTGGAAAGGCCCGGTTGGCCTCCAAACATAATAGTTTGAGCCAACGAATTCAACGACAAATCCAACAACCGGATTGATTGAGCTTACCTGCATCCGATCGGGTGAGTTGGCAATCATCCTCACCATCAACGGCTTAATCTCTCCAGAGGAAGTACTGAGTGGGAGGGTAACAGTAGGCTGAAGATGTTGAATGAACTAGTGGCAACTTACCTGAAGTAGGACCTTACACCCCAGCACACTGTCTGGGGTCTTTTTTTGCAAAAGTGGCCAGAAAATTATGGTGTTGCTAAAGAGTCGGCTAATTTTCTAGCAATATCCTGATCAGGATCAGAGTAGTGTGATTAAATCGTTCAGGTCATTGCTAATTCCGCCAGTTGGTGTAGATGAGTTACTACATCTAGAGGACGTGAGGGATTAATAAGTTTGACAAACTAAAGGTGTTCTATACGATCGCGAAAAGGAGGTCAAAGCCATGCAGGGGATTAAAACCATGACCAATCTTCTGGTTTCTGCTTTATCAACATCCAACTCCTGGCGATCGAGTAGTCCTACCCGTTCTAGCCATCCAACTCCACTACAGATTCATTCTCAACAGCCCAATTCTCAAGGCTATATCGATGGTTACACCTATCGCCGCGTTGCTAGTAGTGCTGAAGCGGTGACTGCCATCAATGGGTTTTATTTGAATTTTCTAGGACGCGAGGCCGATGTCAGTGACATCCGTTCCTACCTTCAGCAATGGAATCGAGGTCGATCGCTGAGAAGCATCCGCGATGAAATCGCCAATTGCCATGAAGCCCAAAAAGGCCGTTGGGAATCGGTTTGAGCTAACGGGACGGGATGAAAAATCTCTGTCCCGTTGCTCTCTGGTCTAACTATGAAATGGAATCATCACCAGGGGAAGTAGAGTCAGCAATAGCCAAACCCCGCTCCAAGGATTGCTTGGGTTTGTGCTAGGAGCCTCAGTTAATAAGGCATCAATCCGTTCGGTGAGGCGATCGCGGAGGGCCAGATCCCCAAATGCGGCGGCCAGTTCCGGTTGCACCGTGGGAGTGCTGACCACTGTTAGCAGTGCTTCTGCTAGAAGTAAACTATCGACTTGCTGTGCAGCCCAGCGATCTGCCCGTAGTTCTCGCAGCACCAACAACTCTTGCCAGAGGGCTTCAGTTTGGGGCAGCCAGCAGGTTAACCGTCGCAACCATCCCAACCCAAAGAACCAGAAGGTATCTCGGTAATGAAAATGGGCCTGTTCATGGACTAGTACCGCTTCTAAATGGTCGTTTGTTAGCAGTTGCAATAGCCCTTGGCTGACCACTAGTTCCGGCTTCCAGAAGCCAATCTGCGCCACAAAGGGATAGTTACTCTGAAGCAAGCGACTGGACTTACCTTTCACATCGATTTGAGCATAGGTACGGACTTGATGGATCGATCGCCAGGCTTGCCAGCCTAGGCCCAGTAATAGTGACCCTGCTACGACCAGAAATCCGCTGGCCAAGCCATAACTCAGCCAGCCTTCCCACCAATACACCATTTGCCCCTGAGGCCCCATCGCCAGAACTGCGATCGCGGTTGTCAACAATAACGCTGGCGGAAATACAAAGAATGCTAATGCCCGTTGCCAACGCTGTGACCAATCTCCGGTGGCTTGACCCCATTGACAGCGAACTCTCCAGGCCACCAGCAATCCGATGAGAATCATGGCTAAATGCATCATGGCTGCTCCTCCCTGGCACGACGCACCGCTTGTAAGCGTTGAGCGATCGCTTCTAGCTGCTCAACACTGGACTGATCCAGGTGATCGGCAAAGGCGGCGACAACATCAGGATTCCCGATCGCCAAAAACTGATTTAACTGCTCATACGCCAGTAGGGCTTGGGCTTCCGGCCGAGTCACCAGTGGTCGCCAGATAAAACTCCGTCCTTGCTTTTCCCGTGCCAACCAACCTTTTTTCGTTAACCGATTCAGTACCGTTGTGACTGACGTATAGGCCAGTTCACGATCGGGGTCTGCCAGAATTCGTTCATGCACATCTTTAACACTGGCCACATCCAATGTCCAAAGGATCTGAAGAATTTCTGTTTCTAACGGGCCTAACGATAACTGGCGGGGACGATGCTGCGGAAGAGACACCATAGAATTTTCGGTTTGAATCTTTCACCAGAATATCGCTGTTTCGCCATCCGTGAAATTGGGCTTGTAGTCTGCTAACTTCGACAGGCTGTCTGTTGACGCTGAACCTGGACAGACAGACAATGGTGGCACAATTCTAACGAACTGCCGAGTTAAGAGGATACACCCTTGAGAACGATCGGATTAAACCGGATTTTAACCGTACTACTGCTGGCGCTGGTACTATGCAGCACACTCATAGTCCGTCCTGTATTTGCAGATGAAGCGGATACCTTGCGGTTAGGAGCCAAGGTGTTTGGAGCCAATTGTGCGGCTTGTCATCTCAATGGCAACAACGTTGTAATGGCCAACAAGAACTTGAAGCAGGCGGCGCTGAAAGAATATGGGATGAATTCGCAGCAAGCCATTGTGGCCCAAGTGACCAATGGCAAAAATGCTATGCCTGCCTTCAAAGGGCGCCTGAGTGATGAGGAAATTCAGGCTGTGACCAGTTATGTCTTGGCTCAAGCCGAACGGGATTGGAAACCCCAATAATCTTTAGCTTTAGCTCTGCCTTGCATTGTAGTAGGTGGCTGGAATTTACCTCTACCTACGCCATATTGCAAGCGGAGCGCTAAAACAGCCTCTAAATCTTAAATCTTGCGTACACGCAAAGCATGAGGACAATAACTTGAAGTGAAAATTTCAGGTTTAACCTCAAGGCTTTGCTTTTTCGTAGCTTAAATAGCAATTGATGAACTGGCTCCGATCGCTCAATTTTGCTCTGTTAGGGTGTGTTACCCTTGGCTTGATTACATCCTGTACTGCCCCTACCAAGCCGCCATTTGCGGCAGTTCCTTCATCAGTGGCCGCTCAACCGCATCCAACGATCGACTACCAAACCTACGCCCTGCCTCATAGTACGGTGCATGTCATTACTATTCCCGCTGGAAGCCGCTACAGGATTGTGCCAATGGTTTCCAATACCCTGGAAACAGTAGAAGAGTTTGCTCAACGTGCGAATGCGATCGCAGTAATTAATGGTGGTTTCTTTGATCCACAAAATGCTAAATCAACCTCCTATGTTGTGACCCAAAGGCAACAGGTGGCCGATCCGCATCAGAATGAGCGATTGATCAATAACCCTGATTTAGCTCCCTACATGGACAAAATTCTGAATCGATCGGAACTGCGGCAGTATCAATGTGGGGATGCAATCCGGTATGACATTGCGCTCCACCTATCACCAGTGCCCACAAGCTGTAAGTTAATCAATGCGTTGGGAGCGGGTCCCCAGTTATTGCCTCAATCAACTGCTGTAGCTGAAGGCTTCGTTGACTCTGCTAATGGTGCAGTGATCCGGGATGCCTTAGGAAGTCAACAGCCAAATGCGCGCAGTGCCGTTGGACTTACTCAAGATGGCACGATTGTTTGGGTAATGGCAGCCCAGAAGCCAGATCAACCAACAAATTCAGGGTTAACGTTGCCAGAACTGACCGAGTTTATGCGATCGTTAAAAGTAGAACAAGCGCTGAACCTGGATGGTGGCAGTTCCGCGTCAATTTATTACCAAAATCGGTCAGTTTACGGCAAGCTGGACAAAACCGCAAAGCCGATCAAGCGACAGGTGAAGTCGGTGCTAGTGGTTCTAGGGTTGTGAACAGTAAGGTAACATCCGGGTCTTACTCCGGATGCTCATGTTTGTAATGGTCGCTACCCTTCATGCCCGCGATCGATCGAGTGCAGACCCAATTTGTTGGGACAGAAGCAGGCCACCCCATTCGCAAGGCCTCAGGACAAATGGTGTAGATCGTCAACTGGCAATCAATCATTTGCAGCCCCGCTTTTTCAACTTGCTTTAGTCCCTGCTTCAGAATGGAGTCATTCTCAAACTCAAAGGTGCGGTTGCACTGAACACAAACCAAGTGATGATGCTGATGGGGTGAAGCCGAATTGAGTTCGTAATGTTTATGGCCTTCTGCCAGTTCCAATTCTCGCAGAATGCCCATGCGGGCCATCAGTTTAACGGTGCGATAGACGGTCGATAGGCTAACTGGCTCACCTCGATTAATTAACAATTCGTGCAAATCTTCTGCACTTAAATGATTCCCTTTAGGCAGGTTTTGAAAAACTTGCAGGATAATTTCTCGTTGTGGTGTTAGTCGCCACCCTTTCGCGTTAAGTTCTGCCTTGAGTGAATTCGCCGTATAAGAAAGCATGAGTTGCCTCTGTGCAATAAGGCTTGATATTGACAATGATAGGTGCAATATCAACAGAATTGCAAGAAGACAGTCTATTGAGAATATATGGCAGAGATAGCTCCTCTAAATGCTACTCTGTCACCCCATGAGTAGGCAATACAGGTCTTAGAATTATTGTCAAGAGAAAATTTTTGGTTTGCTCTGAATCGCACTAACTCTAGCCATAGAGTCTCATTAACGCTGGATCTCTAGCCTGCTCTAACTTAAGGGACTTGTAGCAGAATTTTCTCAATAACTTAGCTCAGGAGGCTAGAGTTAAGAAAAGTTTATTTTCTCTGCTTGTAATTTAGTTTGCTCACTCCTATACCTAGCCCGATCGCTAAGACACTGGCAATGGCTCCCATCTGCCAAACTGGCATTCCAGCATCAGTCTCTGGTTGAGATGCACTAATTGTGTTGATGGGTGTTAGTTGGGCCGCTGAAGCTTGAGTGGCAGGGCGCGCACTTCCCGCTGTGACTGTGACGGAATAAGTGAGTTCAAACGGTTGAAAATTGGCGCCCGCTTTGGGACTGCCACTAAGAGCCATGATGTAAATCCCTGACTGAGGAAAGGTCACTTCCGAACCGGGAATGCCTTGATAGCGTTCCGCATCGATCGGCTTCAACACTGGCTGTAATAACGGGGTCGCTCTGGATGAACGTGGTTCTCGATAAATGGCTAAGCGGCAATTGCACTGCTCCAACGGAACTAGTTCGCCACCCTGCTGAGTTAACGCAAACCATACCAGTGCGGGCTCTCCAGCTTTGGGATTATGACTTGGCTCCAAATGCATGGTTGCCGCTACATTACCCGACACTTCCACGTTGTGTGCCGCCGCAGGAAGCATCATCCCTAGCCCAAAACTGCTAAAAAGCGATAACGCAAGTAAACGGAAACTATGATTTTGGTTGGGCGGGAGTGCCATAAAACTGTTCCAAAGAAAACAACGACCAAACCCATCGCGATCGCACCAACAAAACGCTGAAGGTCATCATGCTTAACAGCAGCGCGCCAATTTTTTGAGCCGTTGTCCATTGCAACCCACCTAAATAGCTAGAGCCGGCCAAAATCGCATGAATTGTACATAACACTAATGCCGGAATCGTTAACAGATGGACTTGCCGCCAACGCTTGCCCAGGGCTTGAGCCATCCAATCAGCACTGGTGACCGCCGCCGGAGCTAGCAAGACTAAGGCCAGCAAACCCACCCAGATCCCCAGTTGATAGAGTGGCAATGTAAACCCAATGGCCTGCATATTCCAATTAAAGGTGTGGTCGAGCATATGCAGCATGTGAGCGATCGACAACACAAAGGCTCCCACTCCTAACGCCCGCCGGTAGCGGAGTGGAAATGACCAGACCCGACTGATCGGTCGCGCAATTAACGCCAACATTAAACACAACAGTGCGGCATGTCCGGTGTAGTCCACCATATCGCTAGTCCGCAACAGCATTAGAATGCCGATCGCCAATGTGACCCAACCGCCCATGCGAAATAATTGACTGCGCCGATCGGCACTTAAAAATGCTGTGGAGACGCCGACGCCAACCATGACTGGCAAGGTCCCAGCGCCAAAGGCCAGCATGGTAGCGGCACCCATCCAGGGATTGCCGGTTGCTGCTGCTTTAATTTGAGCCGCGTACAGAAATCCACAGGGGATTAAGCCCCATACCATGCCTAATAGGGCGGGAGTGGCGACATGGGGAGCTACGGATAACCGCATCATGGTATTGCTGAGACGTTGATGCCCGTCGCCTTGCAGCAACGGATGTAACAACGGCAGTTTGGGTAAGAGGCCGGGTTGAATTTGGGTTAAACCAAACCAGATTAATAAGCACCCAGTCACGATCGCGATGCCTCGCCGCAAGAGGCTATCAATACCTGCCAGTTGGCCTCCGGCAATTAAGACTGAACCTAAGCTACCGATCGCGACCCCAACCAGTACATAACTAAGGATGCGTCCCAAATTGAGGAGGCTATGAAAGTAAAGATGCTGCTGCCAATTGAGTTGAGAAGTAGAGGGTTGGGATAGGGAAAATGCCACTGTCACTGGCCCACACATGCCAGCACAATGACCAAAACTCCCCAGAAATCCTAGGGTAAACATTAACAATAAATCCAGCATCCCGCCTTTACGTGTGAGGACATGTGCCAATCAGCATAATTCAGGCAGATTTCCTTAGTCTCCTGCCCGTAGACAGACGGCAATTCTCCCACACAGCGATGCTGGGGTCAAAAGACACGGTGTAAAAATCCGCAATGCTAGCCCTGAGAAATTTTGACTCCTCGATACATCCGTACCGGTACTGATCGATCGTCAGGGATGGCTTCGGTCATTGGCTCGTTTGAGCTAGCGATCGGATGATTCCATTCACACCCCCGGTATTTGCCAGAGAGAGTTTCGCTACCTGACTCTTCTGTTTCAGAGGCTAGGGCTACAGCCTGATAGTTGGCCCCTCGGTAGGTTAGCTGACTGGCCTGATCGCTAGGAGATTGCGGGCGATCTGGAAGTGACTCTATGGAAGGTGCCGTGGACCTAGCGGTGCTGGTTCCGGTTGGGCCAGACTGGATGACGGTTTCTGGCGGAGCGATTGCGAATTGAGTGATGGCATACCCTGCCGCTAAAACTAGGAGAAGGATATACCACGGTGCTTTGAAGAGTCCAATTAACGGTAGAGCGATCGCAGCTAGGCTCAGTACCGCAACCAGAGTGAGGCGGAGTAGTGACATGCTTACACCTCCAGATCTAGGAGTA
>DATNPU010000058.1:0-17787 GCA_036703105.1 Microcoleaceae cyanobacterium | reverse complement strand
CATTCGGAACTTTAACACTGACTAAATGATTCATCCCCAGGTTTTCCACCAGAAACACTTCACCCCGAATCGGATTGGGAGCATTAGCAGTTGCTAACTGCACATGCTCGGGACGAATGCCTAAAACGATCTGTGGCGGTGGGGTAGGCAAATCAGGAAGGGGAAGTTTAAAGTCACCCAGGAGTGCTTGATGCCCCTGGCAAGGTAAGGTTAACAAGTTCATTTGAGGACTGCCAACAAACCCAGCGACAAATTGATTGGCGGGATGGGTATAAATTCGCTCCGGCGTATCGAGTTGTTGCACATAGCCATTGTTCAGAACGGCTACTTGCGTCGAGAGGGTCATGGCCTCGGTTTGATCATGGGTGACATACACCACTGGAGTGTTTTGAGCGGCGAAAATCTGCTTTAGGTCTGCCCGTACCCGTTCTCGCAATAAGGCATCTAGATTGCTGAGTGGTTCATCCAGGAGAAACACATCCGATCGCCGGACTAAGGCTCGTCCCACAGCCACCCGTTGCCGTTGTCCGCCGGATAATTGTCCCGGTTTGCGAGACATTAATCCCTGATCGAGTCCCAGAATGCGAGAGGCTTCCGCCACGCGTTGATCAATCTCTGATTGCGGCACTTTTTTTAGGCGCAGTCCAGCACAAAGATTTTCGTATACGGTTAGGTGCGGATACAACGCATAACTTTGAAAGACCATTGCCACATTGCGATCGCCAGGACGTGTAAAGGTAACATCACGATCGCCAATTAAAATCTGTCCCCGTGTGGGCGTTTCTAAGCCAGCAATCATCCGCAGTACAGTCGATTTACCGCAACCCGAAGGCCCTAACAAGGTCAAAACTTCATCATCTTCTACGGTTAAACTAATGTCTTTAACAGGAACAACTTTAGGGGTAAAGGTTTTATTCAGATGGCGTAATTGCAACGTTGGCATAAATGATTATCCTTTAACAGCTCCAGCCGTTAATCCTTGAATGATTTGACGCTGAAAAATTAACACTAATAAGATTAATGGAATTGTCCCAATCACAGTAGCAGCCGCGATCGGGCCATAGGGAGCCTCATAAGTAGAGCTGCCACTAATCTGGGCGGCCGCGACAGGAATGGTTTTCATCGTATCTTCGGTAATGAAGGTTAGAGCAAAGATATATTCATTCCAAGAGGCGATAAAGGTGAGAATTCCTGTGGTAACTAAAGCGGGTAACGTTAATGGCAAGACAATTCGGGTTAGCATTTGCACAGTCGTATACCCATCTACTCGTGCCGCATCCTCTAAGTCTTTCGGAAGTTGGGTAAAGAAACTCCGCATTACCAGAATTGTTAATGGTAGGTTAATCGCGGTGTAAGTAATGATCAGTGACAAATAGTTGTTCGCTAAATGGAATACTTGGACGATTTGTAGTAATCCCTGAATCAATAAAATATAGGGAAATAAAGTGACTAGTAAAATTCCAGCCAGAATCATGCGGCTACCTAGAGGACGTAATCGGGCGAGAGCATAGGCCGCAGGTGCTCCGATCGCGAGACAGGTAATAGTGGAAGTAACCGCGACGAACGTACTATTCAACACATAACGCCAAAACGGTTGCCGTTGAAAGAGTTGAACGTAGTGCTCCAGCGTAAATCGAGTTGGGAAATAAATATTGGGAATAGCAATGATATCCTCTGTGAGTTTGAATGATGTCAGCACTTGCCATAACACTGGAGCTAGACAAAAGATGACGATCGCCCCTACAGCCATCCCAAATAGCAGATTGCCTAACGTTAGCGATCGGGGTCGATTGGGCGTGGTCGATCGAGATGGGTGGCGTTCCGATACAAGGCTCATAATTAGCTGGCTCCAGACGCTTTCGAGCGCGATCGATTAATCCAGGCATTACATAAGACAACGGCCAGAATTAAGAGAACAAATGTGACCACAATTAAGGCAGAAGCATAACCAAAATCTAAATACCGCATGGCATTGCCATAGATATATAGCGAGACGACGGCTGTAGCTCCACCGGGGCCGCCCCCCGTCATCACTTGGACTAAGTCATACACCCCAAAGGCTTGAGCAAATCGGAATAAGGTGGCAATCAGAATTTGGGGGAGCAGTAAGGGAATGGTAATGCGCCAAAAGCCTTGCCAGGCTGTCCCACCATCTAAGGCGTGTGCTTCATACAAGTCGGCGGGAATCGATTGCAGGCCAGCCAGTAACAGGATGCTAATAAACGGCGTCGTTTTCCAGACATCCGCCACGATAATGGCTAGATTTGCTGTCCAGGGTTGGCCTAACCAATTAATCAGCGTTTCGCGTGAGACGAACCCCAGACGTAAGAGCATGTCATTGGCAATGCCAAACTGATCATTAAAAATCCAGGCCCACACCATCGCAATCAATGCAGTCGGTAAGGCCCAAGGCAAAATCGCGATCGTCCGCACCGCTCCCCGACCCCGGAAGGCGTGATTCAATACCAACGCAATGCCCATGCCGAGGGCTAATTCCAGTAGCACCGAAATGATGGTAAAGCGAAAGGTGGTGGCAAAAGTTTGCCAGAAAAACCCATCGCCCAGAATCCGAATATAGTTGCCTAACCCAATAAATACAGGTTGTAATCCTGTACCTAAATTGTTGGCAAATAAGCCTAACCAAACCGCTTGGGCGATCGGATAGGCAAACACCAGCAGCAGCACAATCACCGCCGGCAAGACCAAATACAATCCAGTGCGTTGATCTCTAGCTTGAATGGGATCGATCGGGGGAGAAGTTCGACGCATATTAAGCCGCATCCTTGACGCGACGACTGCTAGCCAACAACCGTCGAGTTTCGGCAGCAGCAGCTTGCATAGCCGCTTCTGGAGACTTTTGATTCGTTAATGCCATACTCAAATACCGTTGCAAAATATCGGAAACCTGCGCATATTGAGCGACGGAAGGCCGCAACACCGCGTTATCCACTAAAGTGGCGAGTTTGGGATAGTAGGGGTAACGAGTCACCACATCGCGATCGGTAAACAAACTTCGGACTCCAGGGACAAATCCGGCATCAAGCACAAAGGATTTCTGCACCTGAGGTTGGCTAAAAAAGCGAATGGCTTTGAGGGCAGCGGCTTTATGCCGCGTATGTTTGACAATTCCCACGCCCCAACCGCCCAGACAAGAGCCGCTATCCTGACCAGCGGCACCTAACATGGGCATGATGCCAACTTTGCCTTTGACCTTAGAAGTATCACTATTCAACAGCGGCCAGGCATAAGGCCAATTTCGCATAAACAAAGCATCCCCAGCCTGGAATAATCGCCGCGTGTCTTCCTCTACATAAGTGGTGACTCCCGGGGGAGATACTCCATCACGGATGGTGTTGAGCAGAAACTTCACGGCTTGAATCGCTTCTGGTCGATCGAGGCCAACCTCTAAGGTGTCTGGATTCACCCAAAATCCACCAAAGCCATGAATTACTTCGACAAACATGGCCGCTTCCCCTTCGTACTGCCGCCCTTGCCAGAGATAACCCCAGCGCACTAGCTTTTGGGCTTGAACTGTTTTGGCCATGCGATCGAGATCTTCTAAGGTTTTGGGCAGGGGTAGTCCCGCTTGCTGTAACAGATCAGCGCGGTAGTAAATCATTCCAGCATCCGATCGCACGGGTAAGCGATACAGGCGGTTTTGGAAACGGCCACCATTCACGGCAACCGGTGAGAAGGCCGCTAATTCCGCCGCAGAAAATTCATCGGTTAAATCCATCAACCAGCCAGCCGCCGCAAACTTTGGCGTCCAGACGATATCCATATTGATCAGGTCGTAGGGCGATTCTCCCAAAATGAACGATGTGGTATACATGTTTTCCACAATGTCTACCGAGTTGGGACCCTCGACAATTTGCAGTTTAATATTCGGGTTCGCTCGCTCAAATTCTGCCACCATTGTCTTGTTCCAGACCGGCACATCTGGGGCAGGCATCAGCATTTTGAGCGTGACGGTTGGCTGAGGCAAAACGGGCAGAATAATCGTGAGTGCGGCGATCGTAGCGATCGCGACTAAACTAATGCCCCGCCATACTTTAGAGCGTTGCCAACGGTTGATTAAAAATCGCCAACCGGCGAAAATTATTTGCATACAACCCGCTCACAACCATGATTGTGAGGTGACAGAATTGAATGCTTTCAGAATACTGGGTGCTGGTTTAGAGGTAGGTTGTTTGCGGAATTATTTTAGGTTAAATATACAAATTGAATAATTTTGAAATGTTTATATGAATAGTTGTTGCCTTTAAGCTGAACTCGGCAAAAAGTTTCTCATGACGGAATAAAGGTAATTTTCTGGTCAATTGTCCCTTCAGCTTGACCTGCGATCGTGATAACCAGGAATCACTGAAACTAATGATGATAGACGAACCTTGGCGAAGGTCTGCTTAGCTTAAGCGCGACAAAAAGCGACTCAGCAGGGAGAGGCAGAACGTATTCATTGCACTCAGCAGAATGCCCCCTAACAAAGCACTAATGAATCCCCACCGCAATCGGAACCCATGCACTAACCAGGCGGTTAAGCCAAAAATTATGGCATTCACAAATGCCAGGAACGCACCTAATGTGAAAATGGTTAATGGCAGAGTTAACAATACTAAGATTGGTTTGATTAAGGCATTGAGTATGCCAAAAATAATTCCAGCCACGATCGCTTTTTCACAACTATCAACTTCAATCCCTAATGGTAATTTGGAAATAATTACTAGATTGACGGCTGTGACGATCGCCACTACAAAAAATAACACCAATAGTGCCATAGGCTTTGACTCCTAAATTAGGTACTGCCACCTCAATTAAGTGAGGCTTCACCCTGTTTAATTTAATGGTTAACTCAAATTTCTTTACTTAATTTTTAAAAGTGTACAGTGCTTGTCCCTAAAATGCGATATCGAATTGCTTTCGGTAACTGGGTATCAAGCAGATCATCAATCGAAATCCTACGGTGACTTTTCTTCAGAATCACTTCGCTCCGGGAGAGACAGCTCACCTTTCGGTTCATTGCGATCGTGAGCATTCCTTGACTCAGTTTCAGACTCATGGCCAGGTTCGGTAATAGTGGATTGCTCAGGCTGAGCCTCGTTAGCTTCTGGCGAATGACTCTTTACCTTTTGATTAAGACACTCACTGAGGGCTTCTCTGGCACTCTTTTTTGTGATGCTATTCGGATAAATTTTGGAGTTTTCCAGCATGGCTTCCACTAATTTCTTCGCCTCAGTTTCACTCATATACTGGCGTTGGCGAGCTGTTCTCATCACTTCACAAATGCCTAAATTGGCTCCTCCCCAGGTTCCGGCTAGACTGCCGCCAGTCGCCCCAACCAGGAACCCCACAAATCCGCTGATTCCCAGAGCTAACAGCGCACCGATCACCAGCAGAAAGGCTCTCATAGCTTCAATCTCCTCAACTTAATTATGCCAAGTCGTCCTAGCCATCTCATCATCCCCAATTTTGCGGGGATTGAGAAGATCCGATGCGTTCCCCAGAACCGCGATTCCGAATCCCGATAGGATGGCTATAGCGTATCCACAGAACAGATTCAATTATGCTGCCAGCCACCCAAGCCGAGCAACAGATTCTTGAGTTGATTCAGCCACTCGATGCCCACCTCGATCGTGAAACAGTGGCTTTAGAACAGTCATCCGGACGAATTCTAGCTAGCCCAGTCACGAGTCACTTAGATTTTCCCCACTGGGATAACTCAGCGATGGATGGGTATGCCGTGCGGTATGCCGATGTACAGGACTGTCACCCCGATCGTCCAGTAACATTAACCATCGTGGAAGAAATTCCAGCGGGTGATCAGCCCCAACACAAGATCCAAGCAGGCCAGGCAGCGCGAATTCTCACGGGTGCCGTGATGCCCACTGGAGCAGATACCGTCGTGATGCAGGAAGACACTCAGCGAGAGGGCGATCGGGTCACGATTCTGGTTCCGCCTAAACCTCAGGCATTTGTCCGCCGTCAAGGCGCGTTTTATCAAGCAGGCAATCCTTTGTTGGGGATAGGAACTCGCTTACAGGCCGCTGAAATTGCCATCCTGGCAGCAGCCCAGTGTGCCGAAGTCGTGGTCTACCGTCAACCACGAGTAGCAATTTTATCGACTGGGAATGAGTTAGTTGAAATTAATCAACCGTTAAAACCCGGCCAGATCGTGGATTCCAACCGCTATGCCTTAATGGCGTTAGTGGCTCAAGCAGGAGCGGTTCCTATGTCGATCGGCATGATTCCCGATGATCCCGCTGCTCTAAAGTCGGCGATCGCCCAGGCCATTGCCACGGCTGATCTCGTGATTTCTTCAGGTGGAGTTTCCGTTGGCGACTACGACTATGTAGACGAGATTTTGGCCGCTCTGGGCGCGACTATGCACATCCGCTCGGTTGCCGTTCGTCCCGGTAAACCCTTAACTGTTGCCACCTTCCCCCCATCTGCCTCATCGCCTCACCGTCCCACTCTCTACTTCGGCCTCCCTGGCAACCCCGTGTCGGCGCTAGTCTCGTTCTGGCGGTTTGTCCAACCGGCCCTGCGTAAACTGGCTGGATCGCCTCCTCCCTGGACCCCGATCGTGGTGCAGGCCAGAACGCAGCAGGACTTGCGATCGGATGGCAAACGCGAAACCTATGTGTGGGGGCAAGTGCAGGTGACAAACGGTGAATATGAATTTTGCGTCGCTGGAGGCAGTCAGAGTTCGGGTAACTTGATTAATTTGGCGGGTACGAATGGATTAGCCGTAATTGCGATCGGGCAGACCCAAATTCCGGCAGGAGAACGGGTTCCTGTAATGTTACTCAACAGTTGATTAATCTAGGGTGTGGCTCTTGGCATAAGCCGAATGTGAAAAAGTGGAATTAATTGCGCCCTGCCCAGCAAAGGGCATTAACCTAGATGAATTGTTTTGAGCTAAAACGGCTAGAGGGTGAATGTCATGATGCGCTCGTTTTCAGTGATCGTGCCCGTTTTGAATAAAGAGAAGGAAATTATTCGATCGCTGGAAAGTGTGGAAGCCAGCATCCAGTTTTTTCAGCAGCATTATGTTGATTCAGCGGCCATTACCCCAGAAGTTCTGGTGATTGATGAAGGGTCTACTGATCGGACAGTGGCATTAGTGACTGAATTTATTCACGATAAGCCACATTACAAATTGATTCATCACTTCAAAAGCCTGGGGATTGGCCCAGCCCGAAATACGGGAGCTAAACTGGCTCAGGGTGATATTTTGTTCTTTTGCGATGGGGATGATCTGTATTATCCCGAACACATTTATCTCTGTTTCAGAATTCTGCATCACGATCCAGCCTATATCGCTAACAACCAGCCAAATACCTTTCAATTAGAGACAAAAACCGGCGGATTTACGATCGAACTGCCGCCCAGTCCAGTGGGAATTGTCCGTACAGGTGTTTATATGGCCGATCCCCTGCACCCCTATTGGAAAGGCGCGATCGAGAATACGATCGCGCAGAATCTTTGTATTCGTCGGGATTGCCACGAGTTTCTGGAAGGTTTTCCGGAAGCTCCGATCTATAAGCAGATTGGATGCGAAGATGTGTCCTATGATCTGTGGATTGCTAAGTTCTTCAAAGTATTCAAAGTGCCGATTGAAACGGTGGAGTATATTCGCTATCCCGGTAATAACTTCGATCGGCAATTAAAGAAGTTTCAAACTCCACCCGGACAGTATCAAGATGAAATCTCGCCGGAGCACCGAGAACTTCACGCTGTGCGACATCGGTTAGAACAGGAAAAATTAAATTACTTGCTGGCTAAGTTTCAACGGATTGATCGATCTCCTGAATTCTTCTCGGTACTAAATTGGCAGCAGCTCGCCGCAGATTATTTAGCACAACAACAGTATGCCGACGTGATCGCTTTATGTGAACAGGGAATTGCGCTAGAACCTCAGACTCAAGCGACTGTAAAAAATTTGTTAGCAGTGGCCTATAATAACCTGGGTTCAGCTCTGAAAACCCAGAATCAGTTAGAGCCAGCCGTTGCTTATTTTAAGCAGGCCATAGCAGTTAATCCAACCTTCGCCAACAAAGATTTGGCCAAAGTTCACTACAACATTGCCAGCACTCTCAAAGATCAAAACGAGGCTCAGCAAGCGTTAGTGTCTTTAAACCAAGCTTTAGAGTTAGACCCGGAAATTGCCGAAGATATTACCGATTTTGCTAAAACCAAATACCAAATTCAAGTGCTGGTAAAAGGCTATCAATTTACCCAGGATTGGTTCAGTATTAACCTGCCAGTTTGGGAACAATATCTCATGCATTTAGCCAACACGCCGGAACTTAAGGTCTTAGAAATTGGCAGTTGGGAGGGGCGTTCTACCTGTTGGTTACTTGATCATATTCTGACCCATCCTACCGCCCGACTCACTTGTATTGACACGTTCGAGGGTGGTGTAGAGAATAAAGCGGCGTATGATGAACAGTTTTTGCAAACGATCGAACAACGGTTTGACTTTAATATTGCTCGGACAGGTGCAGCCGAAAAAGTTCGGAAGGCAGTGGGTCAATCTCAATTGATTCTGCGATCGCTAATTCCTGACTTTTATCATCTGGTTTATATTGATGGGTCTCATATCGCCAGCGATGTTTTGCAAGATACGTTGTTGACCTGGGAATTGGTAAAAGTGGGTGGCATCATCGTTTTTGATGATTATGGCTTTAGTTTTCCCTCAGGCATTAGCGAACATCCCCCTAGAGTTGCGATCGATGCTTTTATGAACGTCTTCAGCCGCAAGATCAAACTAATTCATCAAGGCTATCAAGTGATCATAGAGAAAACCAGCAGTTGATGACAGCATCCTCAAACTGAGTGAATCGATTAAATTTGGGCAGGCAGGACGCCTACCCTAGACTACAGCTGCCACACTGAGTGCTGAAGCGGTAACTCTACTCACGCACCATTCAGGCGTTGAATTAAATGATCACCCACTCGCAAGGCATTTGCGATCACGGTTAAACCGGGACTAACACTGGCATGTGATGGAAAAAAGCTACTGTCTATCACATAAAGATTCTGCACTTCGTGAGTTCGACAGTCGAGATTTAACACCGAAGTTGCTGGGTCTTCACCAAACCGGCAGGTGCCGCACTGATGCGCCATTACCGACAACGGCATATCACTGCGAGGATGAGTGGTGCGATTAAACAGATTGGGTTGAGACTGTTCAACACTTTTCAAGACATCGATCCAGCGGTAGACCAAGCGATCGTGAGCTTCGACGTTATTTGCGGTGTAATCAATCCGGAGTTTGTCCCCGACATAGTAAACCCGATTATCGGCGTGAGGAAGGTCTTCTGTTTTCAACCACCATCCGATCGAGTGGGTGGCCAGTTGTCGTAAGCCAAAATTTGGCATCAGGCGAGATAACGCCGACAAAATGGGCGGAGCTTCCGCAAAAATCACATCTTGAAAAATGCCGCCTGAATTCTGCACATGCCCCATTGGGTAAGGAAAATCCTTGGTGCCCCAGTAAAAATCATTCAGTCCCAGGGTGCGCGGAAACAAGCCGGAGTTGGCTGTAGAGGTTAACTGCACCACCACAGATAGCAATTGTTTCATCAAGTTACGTCCCACTTGCTCCGAGCCATTGGCGATCCCTTTCGGGTGTTTCTCATTCGCCGATCGCAGCAGTAAGGCGGCTGAATTCACCGCCCCACAGGCTAGCACGACAATATCCCCTAAAAACAAATAGGACTGTTCGCCAATTTTGGCCTCAACCGCTTTGATCTCCGTCCCAGATGGGTTAGTGTACAGTCGCACAACGTGAGCGGATGTTTTCAGCGTGACCTTCTGCCCCTCTAGAACGGGGGTGATTCCGGTATCTTCGGCATCGGTTCTCCCATGCTCCCCCAGCCCTAAGGGTAAGTGAACGGGATGCAAACCCTGCTCAGTCAGGGTGTCACTAATGCGTTGCAGCATCGGTTCATGGGCCACCTCGGGGAAGGGATAGGTAGCGCTATGTGGGGGTTCAGTTGGATCAGCGGTGACCTGACCATGTACTTGATACAGAGCTTCCGCTTCTGTGTAGTAAGGCTCAAAGTCTTGATACTTTAAAGGCCAGGCTGGAGAAAGCCCACCTTGATGCGGCACTTGCTCAAAGTCGCGTTCACGCATTCGCTGTAACACACCACTCCAGATTTTGGTATTGCCGCCAACCGCGT
Organism: Microcoleaceae cyanobacterium; assembly: GCA_036703105.1. Taxonomy (GTDB): domain Bacteria; phylum Cyanobacteriota; class Cyanobacteriia; order Leptolyngbyales; family Leptolyngbyaceae; genus Pantanalinema. The sequence continues at coordinate 7,600 of DATNPU010000058.1, read as the reverse complement.
AGTAGGTTTGAGGATAAAACGGCTCTCCAGCAATGTCGTACCACGGTTCAGTTGCATGAAATTGTTCTTTCTTAAAAACTTCTGTATCAACCAATTCAGAACTTTCTCGGTAAACCAGATCTCCTCGTTCCAGCACCAGAATCTTTTTACCAGTGGATGCTAATTTACGCGCTAGAGTACCGCCACCTGCACCTGTGCCAACAATAATCACATCATAGTATTGGTCGTCAATGATCATAGGAGGCTCCTACTGCCAAACATAAATCAACACGTATAGAATAATCCAGATAACATCGACAAAATGCCAAAATAATGACGTTGCTTCCACCCCAAAAGTCCCGTTGTCATAGTTCCCAGGGATGAACGATCGCCCTAACATCAAGGTTTGGAGCAAAATTCCAGTCAGCACATGCAAACCATGAAAGCCCGTTAACAGAAAGAACGTGCCCCCGAACAAGCCCGATTGGTAGGTAAAGGGGAGACTGCGCCATTCCACCGCTTGCCCATACAGGAAGTAGCTCCCCATGGCCATCGTGGCGAGGAGAAACAGGCGAAATCCCCAGAGTTTCTGGCGATGTAAATAGCGCTCAGCAAAATAGATCACAAAACTGCTGGAAACGAGCACGATCGTATTGATCAATGGTGCTTGGGTTTCTAGACCCGTGACACCGGGCGGATACCAATCCAGACTTGTGGTTTTGTAGACAATATACCCAGCAAAGAAGCTGAGAAAGATCACACTTTCCGATAACAGAAACACAATGAAGCCGAATTTACTATTGCCAGCGGCATCGTGTTCCTGGTGCTGCCGCACCTGCGCTTCTACATCCTGGGCGATCGCTCGTTCTGCTGTCATGATGCTTCCTGCGATGTGAATGACTCCGGAAATTCAGTTAATCCGGGATTGGGGATGTTGGACACTAAGGGTTGATTGCTGCCATAGCCATAGGGCCGCGAAATCACAACTGGCGTCTCTTCAAAGTTTTCTACCGTTGGCGGAGACGAGGTGAGCCATTCTAACCCATAGGCCCGCCAGGGATTATTGCCCACTTGATCCCCGCGAATCCAGGCACTCACCATATTCAGAATAAAGGGGAGCGTCGATAGCCCCAACAGAAACCCACCCAGGCTAGCCAGCACATTCCAGTAGGCAAATTCCAGGTCATAGGAGGCCACTCGCCGGGGCATTCCCATCAATCCTAGAGGATGCATGGGCAGAAAGGTTAAGGCGGTTCCCAGATACGTTAAGGCAAAGTGCAGTTTCCCCAGACCTTCGTAATACATCCGTCCGGTCATTTTTGGGAACCAGTGATAGATGCCCGCATAGATGCCCATGACGATCGCGCCATACAATACGTAATGAAAATGGCCGACGACAAAGTAGGTGTTGTTGACGTGAATATCGATCGGGACAGAGGCCAGAAAAATTCCGGTAATGCCAGCGAATAGCCAGTTACTAATGCCACCTAACGCAAATAACATCGGGGTCGTGAACCGAATTTTGCCGCCCCAGATTGTGGCCACCCAGCCAAATACTTTAATCCCCGATGGAATTGCCACCAGCATAGAGGTGACCATAAACAGAATCCGCATCCAACCGGGAGTAGCACTGGCAAACATGTGATGAACCCAAACCAAGCCACTAACCACCGTAATCAAAATCGATGAAGCGGCAATCACACGATAGCCAAACAAGGGTTTACGGGCATGAACGGGCAAGATTTCGGAAAACATGCCGAATACCGGCAGAATCATCACATATACGGCTGGATGGGAATAGAACCAGAAGAAGTGCTGGTAAAGAATCGGATTCCCACCGCGTTCTGGCGTGAAAAAGCTTGTGCCGATCGTGATGTCGAGCAACAGCATCACCGCTCCTCCTGTGAGGGCAGGTAGGCCATACAGTTGAATTAGTTGTGCCCCCAGCACAGCCCAGACAAAAGCCGGTGTGCGGAACCAGGTCATTCCCGGTGCGCGCATCCGGAAGATCGTCGTGACAAAGTTGACGCCCCCCATAATTGACGACACGCCCGAAATGGCCACGGCTAAAATCCACAGCACTTGCCCATTCAGCAGATTGTTGGTGGGGTTTTGCACACTGACGGGTGGATAGGCCCACCAACCGGACTGCGACGGGCCGCCTGGAACCAGGAAACTGGCTAGCATCAAAATGCCCACCACTGGAACCATCCAAAATGAAACCGCGTTCAGCCGAGGAAAGGCCATATCGCGGGCCCCGATCATCAGCGGCACTAAATAGTTGCTTAACCCCACTAATACGGGAAATGTCCACATAAACAGCATGATCGAGCCATGCATGGTGAACAGGGCGTTATAAACGGTGCGATCGACCAGATCCGCCTCAGGGGTAATCAACTCTCCCCGCATAATCATGGAAAAGGTGCCACCCACGAGAAAGAAGAAAAATGCCGTGACAATGTATTGAATGCCAATAACTTTATGATCAGTACTAAAGGTAAAGAACCGTTTCCAGTTGTCGGGCGCACCCGGATAAGGTTGTCCGCGCACAACACCTGGAGCCTCGATCGAAATATTCGCCATACAGTTACTCAAGTCCTTAAACGATCGCGAAATCAGATCCAGTGCCATTAAGCGGGGGGGCTATCTGGCTCATGCTGAGGGGCATAATTCACTACCGGAACTGGAGCCGGAGGAATGGTCTGCCAACCCCGCACAGCCACCCGATCTTTCGTGCTGCTGTCCTGATTGTTGGTTTGGCTATACTCAAACGCCGCCTGGTTAAAAGCTGGGCTGGGTGCCTGAGTGGCCGCTGTAGCCAGCCATTGTTGATACTCATCTACGGGTTGCACCACCACATCGGCCTGATTCGCCGCAAAGTAAGTGCCACTAAACATCGAATCACGCAGGCGATAGGTGCCGGTTTTCACCGGAGTCAGTTCAAAATCAATCGCGTGATTGGGGACAATATCTTGCTTCAGCCGAAATGCTGGGATGTAAAAGCCATGCAACACATCCTCCGATCGCAGAGTGAACCGGACACGACGATCGACGGGTAGATGTAATTCGGTGCTGGTCACTTGTTGTTCCGGGTAATGAAACACCCAGGCCCATTGTTTTGCAGTTACATCAATTTGTTCTATAGGAGCACTCTGCATGGCCTGCTGAATCTCCTGCTGCGGTGTCTGATCAAAGGGTTCTGCATAAGCCGATCGCATCATTTCAGGTAAGTGCAAATGCACCAGTTCCATCGGCCCTCGCACGGCCATTTTGGTGTAGGTTTGATAGCTGACAAAAGACAGCGCTAACACCAACACCAAGGGTACGGCCGTCCAGACAATTTCTAGCCAGGTATTGCCTTCGATCGGGGGGCCATCACTCAGGTCGTATTTACTCGCTCGATGAAACACCAACGAGTAAAGGAACGGCCCAATCACCCCTAAATAAATAAATGTCCCTAATCCCGTAAACAAGCTAAATAAATCATCGAGTAGCTTGGCTTCTGCTGCTGCCTCAGGCGGAAACCATGAGTAGGATTGCTTTGCCATCCAAATACTGGCAAATGTCACCAGAATGGCATAAAGCGACATGATGAGAATGGCACGAAGTTTCATGATCATAGCGATCGTGGCGTCACTAAAGAAATGAGCTATTTAAATCTAAAGTTGATTCGGATTTTTACCTAAATGCAGCATTTGATCAGCGGTGACATGAATACCAAATTCACCACCGAGATGAGCGCCTAGCGTTCCTTGAATAAACATAAAGGCAAACACAACTAAGCCAGTGGCTAAATAACTCCACTGCACCTGTCTGGCCATATTTTGTCGCCAACGGTAACGCTGGAATCCGCGCCAAACGGTCATGGCGACAATCAATGTTAAAATAATGACTCCTCCAACTCCGTGTAGGATCATTGTTTCTAAGGCATGGAGTCCCCAGGCACTAGTAACATCAGCTAATGGCACGGCTAAAGACACTTCAAATAAACCAGCCATGACGGTAAAAAAAGTTACGATCGCGGCGGCCAACAAGTTATACCAACCAACATCAAATAGAGCAGAGCGAGTCACAGGAATCGCTAGATACTTAAATACGGCTTTATCCAGTGGAAACAGTGCCCCAACAATGTCAAAGGCGATCGCGACAATAAATAACCCTAGTGTTAAATGCACCAAATTAGGATGGATTGGAATAGTGTAGGGCAACCCATTCACACCCAAACTATCCCACTGTTGCAGCAAATCCGGATTCATGACAGTCCTCCTCTAATGGCCTCTACAACCGGAATCGTATGCAAGCCATAAACCCAAACCAGCACACTACCGAGGTAGGACTGCATACAAACTAGCCCTACTAGCAGCACACTCACCGCAAGATAAGGAATGGGTAATTGCGGTTTTTCCTGCAAGCGAATCACATAGCGCCATGCTGTGACGATCGCCAGAATGCCGGAGAGCGACCAACCCAAAACTGTGTGGACATTCAGGGTCGAAACCGATGCGGCATAGGGTTCTGCCAGACCAGCTTCAATCTGGCCAAAAATAATGGCGATGAAAATTGCCACAGTGGCAAAGGCTAGGTTCCACCAACCCACCTCATACAGCTTGGGATTACGAGTAAAGTAACCAACGAAGTCACAAACAAATGCAAACAGCACCATCGCAATGACAAAATGCACCACGATCGGGTGAATGGTATCGGGGTAGGGCAGGTTATGCTCATTCAGCGCTGGAAGATACTTAAACACAGGTTCTCAGACTCAAGTATGAACAGTCCCTTTTGGAAAATATCTTTAACTCGGCTGATTAAAGATCAACCTAAAGAGAGAAATCACATTCCTTAGCCCAGAAATTATTCACTTCAGTTCGTTTAACGAACCTCTTGATAAAGTTGCTTGAGATAGATTGAAGGAACACCAAGGCCCCAAAGTAAGCCAATGCCGAGATAGATCGCGATCGCTTTCAGGACACCTTGTTTGACCAGACGCCGATCGGAACACTGCACCGTTCGATTAACCTGACAAATCCGCCCGTAATCCATCAATTTCAGGCATAGATCCGCTTCCTCCATAATCGGTAGTGCTGGATCAAACCCATTACAGTGACAGAAGGCTGATTGACGGCAAAAGATCACTTGATCACCAAATAATAAACGAAATCCTTTTGAGTACTGTTGAGGCCGCAACACCAACGGCATTAAGTAAGTTTTGGCAACGTTGAGCAACGCAAATAGCCACCAAGTTGTTGTTGCTCCAACCATAATTGACACAAATCCCCCTGCCACGATCGCAGGATCAACTAGAGTCTGCTGAATCACTGTGACTAAATCATCAGGGACAAGCGTATCGGCATGGAGAAAACATAGAACATTGCCCGTGGCCACTTTTGCCCCCTGATTCATTTGCACAGACCGTCTAGCATTGGGGGAAAGAATCACAGGAATATCGGCTGCTTCAGCGATCGCAACTGTTTGATCCTGGCTACCTCCATCTACAACCAAGATCTCTCGCGGCGGTGGTTCTAGAATGCTTAAATGGCGCAATGTTCGTTCTAGAGTTGCGGCTTCATTTAAAGTAGGAATGATGATTGAAACCTGAGAATCCATAGATAACTAGTGGGAATAGGATATTCAGAAAGCAGAGTCAAGTGTGCATCAGTGGAGTCTTGATCTAACTTGGTTCTTAATCAGCCAACATCTTCTTACGGTCTGAATAATCCTGAAGGTTCCTAAGCTCTCTTAATGCTCGGATAAATAACCAACGGCGATCGCGATCCATCCGGAGCTAGGTGACAGTAATCAGGCAAGGTGGGTTAACTGGAGGTATATTACCAGTGGGATTTGGTTTAGCCTAGCGCTGGTAAATGTCATGTCGTAACGGCAGTCGGTCGTTGTAATCGTCGCTTCGTTTGGTTACAGCATGGCAGTGTCTTGTTAACTGTGAGTATCGCCATTCAGATTATGTAGTTACAGTTAGGGAAGAGCTGATACTCCAATACAGTGATCCAATGCGTAAGGAGGCATCTGAGGGATGTACGACCAAGAGTTAGCGGCGACAGCCAAGGCGATGGTTGCTCCAGGCAAGGGCATTTTAGCGGCTGATGAGAGTTACAACACGGCGAATAAGCGGTTCCAGAAGCTCGGCATTCCTCCCACTGAAGACATGCGTCGAGCCTATCGCGAAATGCTGTTTACCACTCCTGGGATTGCTGACTTTTTTAGCGGTGTGATTTTATTTGATGAAACAATTCGCCAGTCTGCCCAGGATGGCACTCCATTGATCAAAATTCTGGTAGATGCTGGCATAATTCCCGGCATCAAGCTCGATGCCGGGGCTAAACCGTTAGCTAAGTCACCCGGTGAAACAATTACAGAAGGATTAGATGGGTTACGCGATCGCATTGCCGAGTACTACAAAATGGGAGCGCGGTTTGCCAAGTGGCGGGCAGTGATTACGATCGGGGATGGTTTGCCGTCCGATCGTTGTATTCAAACGAATGCTCATGCTCTGGCCCGTTATGCGGCCCTGTGTCAGGAAGGTGGACTCACACCGATCGTTGAACCAGAAGTGCTAATGGATGGTGATCACACATTAGAACGCAGTTACGCTGTGCATCAGGCCGTCCTGAACTCGGTGTTTGATCAACTCTACCTTCAGGGAGTCGCCCTCGATCAAATAGTTCTCAAGCCTAGTATGGTGATTCCTGGTCAAGAATGTCCTCAGCCCGCCAGCATTGAAGAGGTGGCCCGATGGACAGTCAAATGTCTGCGAGAGCATGTTCCGGCGGCTGTTCCCGGTTGTGCTTTTTTGTCTGGTGGCCAAAGTGATGAACTCGCAACCGCACATTTGAATGCGATGAATGCTCTATTTGCAGGCCAATTGCCATGGCGATTAACCTTTTCCTATGGACGGGCACTACAACAGGCGGCGATGCAAACCTGGAAGGGACAGGATGCCAATGTTACGGCGGCTCAGAAGGAGCTATACCGCCGTGCCAAACTCAATAGTGCAGCTACCTTAGGGCAGTATCAGCCTGACATGGAGCAAGTGGCCGCCTAAACGATCGCGCCGTTGCACTGGCTATACTGGCAGGTAGTTTAGTCAACCCTTCTAACTAAATCCAGCCGTTTAACCACCTGTAGGAAGTAGCTGAGCAAGGGCTGTTTTGGTGCCCAACTCGGATAAATGGCGTAAGTGCTGCGTGACTGTCTCAACAAAATGGGCAGATTGGGGCAGATCACCAAATAATTCCGCCAAGCTAAGCAGCGAACTGGGGTCAGTTTCACTCGATCGAGCTTGTTGAGTCAGCAGGTCTGATAGGGGATCCTCGATCGCAATCGGTTTACCCTGATCATCCTGTCCTTGCAAACAGCGACACCAAGACGCGATCGTCAGGCTCAAGTAGTCAATCGCTCCGTCCTGTTGGAGTTTGTCTCGTAAGGTGGCGAGCACCCATTTAGGCAGTTTGGCGGAGCTATTGAGCGTTAACCGGGATAATTGATCGCGAATTTTGGGATTGGCAAATCGTTCAATTAACGTTTGCTTGTACTGATCAAGATCAATGCCAGGAACAGGGTGCAGGGTGGGTGTAACTTCTGCCATTAAGTGTTCAACCACCTG
>DATNPU010000042.1:0-5921 GCA_036703105.1 Microcoleaceae cyanobacterium | reverse complement strand
GCCCAGCGCATAGTCATTGCCGTCACCACCACTGAGGTAATCATTCGCATAACCATAGGCTGAGGGAGAACCGCCATCTAAATAATCGTCACCATCGCCACCATAGACACTATCTGCTCCAAATCCCCCGTAAATAATGTCGTTGCCCGTGCCACCGAGTAGCGAGTCATCACCATTCCCGCCATCCAAAGTGTTATTACCACTGAAACCATTCAGGGTGTCATTGCCATCGCCACCCAGCAGAGTGTCATCGCCATAACCGCCTAGCGCATAGTCATTGCCGTCACCACCATTGAGGTAATCATTCGCGTAACTATAGGCTGAGGGAGAACCACCATCTAAATAATCGTCACCATCGCCACCATAGACACTATCTGCCCCAAATCCACCATAAATAATGTCGTTGCCAGTACTACCAAGTAGCGAGTCGTCCCCATTCCCGCCATCCAAAGTGTTATTGCCACTGAAACCATTCAGGGTGTCATTGCCATCGCCACCCAGCAGAGTGTCATCGCCATAACCACCTAGTGCATAGTCATTACCATCACCACCATTGAGGTAATCATCCGCATAGCCATAGGCCGAGGGAGAACCGCCATCTAAATAATCGTCGCCATCACCACCATAGACACTATCTGCCCCTAATCCACCATAAATAATATCGTTGCCAGTACCGCCGAGTAGCGAGTCATCACCATTCCCGCCATCCAAAGTGTTATTACCACTGAAACCATTCAGGGTGTCATTGCCATCGCCACCCAGTAGAGTGTCATCACCATAACCGCCCAGCGCATAGTCATTACCATCACCACCACTGAGGTAATCATCCGCATAACCATAGGCCGAGGGAGAACCACCATCTAAATAATCGTCGCCATCACCACCGTATAGGGAATCAGCCCCTAACCCCCCATAGAGGGTATCATCTCCGCTACCGCCATCTAGCAGATCATTACCCGTTTCGCCATCAAGATAGTCATTACCAAATTCGCCAACTAGGCTATCACTGCCGTCACCACCATAAATATCATCACTGCCATACCAGCCTTTGAGAGTATCGTTGCCAGCACTGCCATATAATGTATCGTCCCCATTATTGCCCCAAATATAGTCGTCTCCGACGTTACCGTCTGCTAACAGAATATCGCCACCGTTATAAACGAAGCTGTCATCACCAAAAGAACCGTTGTAAACAAGAACCATAGGATCAACTCCAAATTACAGGTAGAAAGGGGGTTCAGTATGGGTTGGGTACGATCGCGCTCAGGCGATTTAACGACCCACACTTCATTCATCGGAGTCGAAGCAGAGTGTTATGCAATCAGATAAAATTTTTCCAGTTCAGGCTGGAGATTGTTGGTTAGCCATTAGAGCGACACGATCGCGAGGAGCGTTCCGATGGCGAATGCCTGGGGTATGTTAAAAGCAGTGCCCCAGTTCAACATTAGGGAGAAATTTGTATGCAAAGTATTAAGCTAAATACTCATGTCGGTCATGATGGGATGCTACAACTTCAGATCCCAGTCGGTGTGAGCAATACCGAAATGGAGGTCATTGTAATTTATCAACCTACAGCAGCAGATACCAGCAAACCCAATGCGAGTGCGATCGGGCAGCCTGAAGAGATGGAGAGTGGTTGGGCAGATGAAACGGTTGGGCGGCCTAAACCCAGTACTACAGAGATTCGTGAGGATATGTGGTAGGGAATTGCGATCGGATCATCTCACTCATTTAGCCAGTAGATGATCCTAAGATGCCGCAATACTGAAACACCGATCGAGTTAGCAGTGGATTTACTGGCGGATCCCGTCTTTCTCGATGCCACTAAACTCATCTTGACTGAGCAATCCTAACCAGGGATCGTCTTTAGGCGTGAGAAAGAGTGAGCTATAAACCTGATCATTCAAGCGCTTGAGATCTTGAGTAATCTCATTGCGAATAAACCATTGATGGAGTTGGCTATGTAACAGATATTCATTACGTACCGTATCCAGTGCCATAGCGGCTTCAAAGTTCTGGATCACAGGTGTGAGGGAACGGTTATCTACCGATGATTGGGTAGCCGTTCCCATTTTTTTGGTTCGCAATAAGGCAATACTGTTGGCGTCTAGCCGGGCTTGATTGGCGTTGAGAGTCGCCAACTTTTCCCAGGCGGCTTTGTCGGTAATGTCGGTTAACGATCGCTGGTTCTGAGATACATCTTGTAACAGGTTAGTGATTAACGGACTTTCTACCCGAGCTTTCGTCATCGCAATTTGTCCAGCCAGAGTTGCACTCGGCGGTTGGCCTGGAGTCACCGTTTGATCGGTTAGTTGTGGTTTAGTAGAAATCCCCAGTTGCGCTAATTCCTTCGTCCACTGAGTTTGTAGTTGTACCAGACGATCGCGGTGATAGCGTTGTAGAAAGCCATTCCGTTCAGTTGGGGGACGTTGCTGATATTGTTTAACGGCTTGCTCGGCTTGTTCCAGCTGTTGTAAGAATGCCTGAGGCCCATATAGTCCGGGGAGGGCTTCAATCGGACGACCATCGGCCGCCAGGATGTAATGAATACTGTTCCCTGTAATCGTGCGTTCCAGAACACGGCCATCGCCAAAGTCTACTGTTACCTTGGGCACTGGACGAACGGATTCCCAGTGCAGAATGAAGCGATCGCGTAAATACTGGGAGACTTGAGCATTGGGATAGAGTGCGACCCGGAAGAAGCGGCTGTTAGCACAACTGAGATCCTGATCCAGTCGTCCTAATAATCGCAGGGATAAAATTGGTTTTCCAGAGGCTTGAGCGGCCGCTTTGGCTGCGGCTAAATCCGTATACCAATAAAGCTGAGACGTATAACAATCTTTCTGTTGACACAGGCTGTCTAAGGCTTCCCGTAAAGCAGGGGAGGGAATTTGACCAGGATTCAGTTCAGTAGCATGGCGTTGCAGGAAGGTTTTTAATCCCGTAGCTCCCTGCGATCGCAACTCGGTGGCTTCGTGGGATAGGGCCGCTTGATTGCCAGGAGTCGATTCGGCTTGTGCCGGGGTCATCGCTCCCAAACTCAGCATACTGGCACTGATGAATCCTAAGGCCGCGATCGCATTGTGTGCTGTTGCCACCATTTTCCTCTCCCCAACTCATCCTTTGTTGTATTGTAGATTCGCGTTGGTTATGAAAGTTCCGGAATCATCCTTACAGATTGCAGTTAGTTCCAATCCTGGCTAAAGCTTGCCATCGAACCGTTGATACCAAATGATATTCCCTCCTACGGTAGCCACCAGGGCGACTCCACCACCGACCCAAGCCAGCATAGGATTATAACCACCTCGACTCAGGTTGGTCATCCAAAGATGGGTCAGGTCGGAGGCAACCACTCGATCGGCCAGGAACGGGGTGAGATACATCAGGGAAGCACCGATAATCAGCCAGCCCACCATAGAGGCGAGGAGAAAGATGGTTTTGGCTGTAGATTGGCTACCCATAGGCGATCGCGGTAAAGAACTACTGTCGAGATTAGCATGATGGGAGACATCAGTGCGGATTACCATTCACGATCGGTTTGGAGAACGCTCAACCCCGATCTATACCCCGTTAGCTTTTGTCCCGTTTACGACTGAGCCATTCAAGGTGCTAGTAGAGTTGGACAATGTTGACGCCAAATCAGTTGTAGTTGCTGTTTTTTTCGATCGCTGATAGTTAGTCCGGAGTTTACCACCTGCCAATTCATATTCCTTACTATCCTTGCCGTAGGTCGCTGCCACAGCGCTCAGAAGGCGGGAAGACAGGTTAGTAACTGAGGCTTCGGTGGCCGCAAACTCAATCCGGTCACGATCGGCAGTCGCCAGCGCCAGATTATAGGCCTCTAGTTGTTTGAGCGCCAGATTAATCAGGTTGGCATAGTCTTGCAAGCTTAGCCCATTACCCAGCTGCATCTGCGGATCGAGAGATTGTAATCCTTGTAACCGGGCCAAGGCTTTTTCTAAAACTGTAGAACTACGTTTTTGATACACCATCGTTAGGACACCTCCAGGGTCTAGTTAACTACTGATGACTGCTCTACCTTAGCCAGGTGAACGCCTTGACGAGAACCGTAATATTTTGTAATTGGAAATAATCGTGCTATGTGTAATATTGCTACCTACGAGTATGGGTTTTCTCCGTAGTTTTCTTTACGTAAGAAGTAACCTTTACTGACCAGGACAGTTCCCATCCTGTTTCGGACTCCTCAGATCTCGTTTCCCGCTCCTCAAACTTTGTTTCGGACTCCTCAGATCTCGTTTTGGACGCTTCCGATCTTGGTTCTAGCCCCTCAAACCCTGTTTCGGACTCCTCAGATCTCGTTTCCCGCCCCTCCACTAGCGTTTCTAGCCCCTCAAACTCTGTTTCGGACTCCTCAGATCTCGTTTTGGACGCTTCCAAAACCGTTACAAACCCCTTAAACCCTGTTTCGGACTTCTCCAACAGCGTTTCCCGCCCCTCAAACCCTGTTTCGGACTGTTCAAACACAGATTCAAACTCCTCAATTCCTGTTGCAAAGAGGTAAAGCATGGTTTTATCAGCCTTATATCCTGCTCTTGAGCAGTACCAAAGGGATAATCTGAGGTATCAGGATTTCTGCTTCAGGAACAATAAAATAGGAAGATCTACCTTCCTGTCCCAATGATGTCATCGGCCGCCGTTCCCCCGATCGCATTCGAGCAAATCCTGGAGAAGATTGCAGACATCTCTCTTCGCATCCAGCAACTATCAAATCTGGATGAAATCTTTACCTGCGCGGTTGAACAAGCTAGAGCGATTCTGAGCTGCGATCGCGTCTTAATTTACCAATTTGCTCAAACCGGACTGGGTGTGATCCGAGCAAACTCTGGAGTAGCCGTCGCCTCTCTTTCTAGCCTGGTGCAGTGGGTTGAACAGTTCGATTGCCAACCACCGTACCTGACCCTGTATGCACAGAGACAGAACCATGCAGTTGCCGATATTGATACTCAGGAACTCCAACCGGCGGATTTAGCATTAGCCGTGCGATTACAGATAGCTGCCAGTTTTGGGGTGCCGATCTTCCTTCACGATCGAGTCTGGGGCTTACTCATTGCCCATCAATGCCGACAAGCGCGTCAATGGCAATCCCTAGACCAGCAACTCCTGCAACAGATTGCCCTGCAATTAGCAATTGCGCTTCAACAACATCAATTTAAAGCTGACTCAGAACCGAGAATAAGCTATTCTCCCCAACCCAACGAGCTACAGCATCAATCGATCGCTAACGATCAAACCGAAATGATTGCACGGTTTTCGTCAGATAATATTCTGCTATTCGTCAATGAAGCGTATTGTCGTTATTTCGGGGTTAATCGCGAGGATATGGTTGGCAAAAGCTATCAACCTGTGATTTATCCACCCGATCAAGACATCATAGCTCAACAGCTACAGAGACTCAGTGCCGAGAATCCTACAATTACGATTGAAAACCGGGTGATTAATGCCCAGGGAGAAATTCGTTGGACTCAATGGGTGAATCGCCGACTCACTCATGAGCCAGGAGGGGCCGTCGAGTTTCAAACCGTTGGGCGAGACATTACCGACTTAAAGCAAACCGAAATAGAACTAAGGGCAGTTCGCGATCGCTTGCAATACTTACTGACCTACGCTCCGGCGGTGCTATTTACCTGTCAACCCTCGGGTGACTATGGAGCGACTTACGTTAGCAGTAATATCACGGCGATGCTGGGGTATGAACCCCAAAATTTTATCGAAAATACCCGCTTCTGGTTAGATCACATTCATCCAGACGACTTGGAGCAGGTGTTACAGGGAATTCCGCAGATATTTATCAACAATCACCACTGTCATGAATTGCGTTTTCTGCACGCTAATGGCAGCTATCGCTGGTTGTTGGAAGAGCTGACCGTAATTCGCGATCAGGCCGGTCAGCCGATCGAGTT
>DATNPU010000031.1:0-14714 GCA_036703105.1 Microcoleaceae cyanobacterium | reverse complement strand
ATTCTGCCTCATCCAAGCGCGAGAAATTCCGCAACGATAGGACAATTTGGCGAATTCGTTCTACCCCCAATTTCATCGAACCGACTAATTTGGGCATGTCCTCCAGCAGAAACTCAATATCCATTTCTTCCATCTGTTCCTGGAGGTCTGGAACGGGTTGGGGATAATGAACTTGAAATAATTGGGCAAACTTCAGCAAGTTCTCACTGTATTCGCTGATATGCATCAGATTGCCATAAATGAAATTGACCGGATTATTAATTTCATGGGCGACTCCCGCGACCAGCTGGCCCAGGCTGGACAACTTTTCACTTTGAATTAATTGGACTTGGGTTTGTTGCAGATGATGCAGCGCTTGAGACAGTTCAGCTGTGCGGGCTTCAACTCGTTGTTCTAGCTCTTGAGTCAGTTGCTGAAGGGATTGCTCGGCGATCATGCGCTCCGTCACTTCTTGCTTCAGGAGGGTATTTTGGTGTTCGAGGGTTTTGGCTAAGTAACGCAGCTTCAGGTGCAATTTCACCCGTGCTAGCACTTCTTCTTGTTGAAACGGTTTGGTAATGTAATCCACTGCGCCTAAATTCAGGCCGCGCACTTTATCACTACTATCGGCCAGTGCGGTCATGAAGATGATGGGAATATCCTTTGTCGCCGGATTGGCTTTTAACCGCTGACAGGTTTCAAAGCCATCAATTCCTGGCATCATCACGTCTAGCAGAATCAGATCGGGCGGATCGTAATTAATTTGCTCGATCGCACTTTCGCCATCCAGAGCCACAGCCGTTTCATAGCCAAAATTGGCTAAGGCATTGGAGAGCACCTCTAAATTTGTGGGGTTGTCATCCACTACCAAAACTACGCCAAGGTCTTTTTCTGTGAACGTCGTGTTCCAGGCATTCAGGTTGTGTGACACAGCAGAATGATGGGGGTAAGTTAAAGGGTTCATAGTCGCCGCCAATTGTTTAACGATCGAGTGAGTAGGATTTGAGCGATTCACGAAGTTTTTGGATCTGGAATCCTTTTGCAAGTTGCCGCAGCTCTTGGGCAAAGGGTTGCAGCTGAGCATCCGTTTGTTCTAATTCGTCCAATACCTCGATTAAAGCTTTTAGTCGTCCCTTCATCGCTAAATCTAATAAGCGGGAGAGGTCGGCTGGAGAAGGTGAGATGAGTTGAGGTGGAACGGTGGCCTGATCATCGTCATCAATTTGCAACTTAGTCCGAGTTTCAAACGGCTGTTCGTACATCCAATCCAGTTTGAGTTGCTGTTGCAGAATGTTGAATAAATCCTCTACTTGCACTGGTTTCGGTAAAAAGGCATCGCCACCGGCCTCCAGACATTGCTGTTGATCCTGGGCAAAGACGTTGGCTGAAGATACGACGATCGCGAGCTGAGAGAGTTCTGGAGCTTGCCGTAACCGTCGCACTAATTCCAATTTCTCCATGCCGGCCACACACGGTTCGGTAATCACCAAGTTAGGTTGATGTGTGAGTGCTTGGTGTAGCGCATCTGGGCTATTATCGGCCTCTAAAAGTTCAAATCCCAATGGTTCTAGCAGTTTCAGCACCACGGAACGATTTTCCCACTTGTCATCCACCACCAAGATTTTTTGTCTGGGTCCCCAGTACCCCACAATCTGCTGCTGTGCACCGATCGCGGATCTCAGCACCCACTCCACAGCTTCCTGAAACTCCACATCTAGCCAGAAGATGCTGCCTGCACCGGGGAAGCTTTTGACCTGCAACGTTGAGCCCATCATCTGGACGATCCGTTGGCTGATGGCTAACCCTAATCCTGTGCCGTCAGCTTGTTGTTGGCGATCGCCCAGTTGTTCAAAGGGTAAGAAGATCGTTTCGAGTTGGGCAGAATCGATGCCAATCCCCGTATCTTCTACTTGAAACCGGATTTTGGCTAGAGACTGAGCTGGCCTGACGGCCTGATTGTCGATGGTAGGAGATGGTTCTAGGCGATCGACTTTAAAGTTCACACCTCCCCGTTCTGTGAACTTAATCGCATTTCCGAGTAAATTAACTAGCACTTGCCGCAAGCGCTTTTCATCGGCATAAATTCCCACAGGTAAATCAGGGGCGAATTCATAGGTGAACGTCAACCCTTTTTGTTCGGCCCGCACATGGCACAGTTCGGCGACTCCTTGCAGAAACGATGGCAAATGAAATTCCGTTGGGCACAGCTCCAGTTTGCGGGCTTCAATCTTGGCCAGATCCAGCACATCGTTAATCAAGGTCAGGAGATGATTCCCACATTGATGAATAATGCTGACCCCATGTAAATCCTTGGCACTGATGGCAGGCGATCGCTCTAGGATTTGGGCATAGCCGATAATCCCGTTCAGGGGCGTTCTCAGCTCATGGCTCATGTTCGCCAAAAACTCACTTTTGGCACTACTGGCGGCATCGGCTGCTTCTTTGGCTTCCTTCAGTTCAGCGGTGCGTCGTTCTACCCGACGTTCCAATTCTTCATTAGTTTTCTCTAGGGCACGGAAGGATTCCTGCAACTGTCGGGTCATTTTGTTAAACGATTTTGCCAGGACGCCTAATTCATTGCGCGATCGCGTTTCTACTTGCACATCTAAGTTGCCATCGCTAATTTCAGCGGCTGCCGTCGTCAGTTTGCGGAGTGGGGAAATAATCCGGCGAGACAAGACAAAGCCTAGTCCGGCGGCGATGGTAGTGGCAATGCCTAATGCCCCCGCCGTAACCCAGATCAAGGCGCGGACAGGCGCATAGGCTTCAGCGGTGGGTAGTTCGACAATGACCCGCCAGTAGGTACTACGGACTGGGGCTGCGGCTCCCAATACCTCCTGGTGCTGGAGCCCCTCGTAAACTTGGGGAGGAGTCGCCCTGGATAATGACAACTGATGCACAAACGGACGATCGGAAATATCTGCTAAATCCGACTGCACGTCTTGTTTGGTTTTGGCTTTAGCAATGACGACATTACGGTGGTCAATCACATAGGTATAGCCAGTTTTGCCAACCTCAGTTTTAGATACAACAAAATCAAGGAAACGCAAATTCACCTTCGCCATCAACACACCATCAACTTGATCCTGTTGATTGCGAATGGGGACGGCCAGGGTGGTGACGAGGTTGCCATCGGCACCAAATTCCACCGTGTCTATAAAGTCTTCTTGCTCACGAAACGTTCGGCGAAATAATGGGGTTCCGGCGATGCTACCGATCCGGAGTTGGCCATAGGGCGATACGACTGAAACCGGAGTTCCCTGCCGATCTACAATCGCCACCATTTCGTAAGCATCATTGTTGCGGGTTAAGCCTTCAAGTAAGGTTTGTTTGAGGGCGGGAGAGAACGTTGTGAGGCCGCGTAATCGGGCCAGATAGTTCAACTTCCGCATCAAGTCGTCCATGTAGGCATCAATGGTTTCGGCGGCAACGCGCGATCGCTCTTGTTGCAGCAATCGCGATTGCTTTTCTTGGGTGCGATTGCTGGAGTAAATTAAAATCCCGCCGGTCACCAAAAGGCTGGATACCACTAAACAAACCAGACCCAGGCAAAGTTGGTTAGCGATCGACCCTTGCCAAAGTTTACGAGTGGGGCGACGGGTGGCAAGGTTAGCTAAGGGATGGTGAGAGGCTGAACCCACGAAATTCTCCTCCTGCAACACACTAAAGTAGTAACCAAACCGACAAACTGTGACACCAATTCAGCTAGAAATCGCCATCGCATCTTGGCAGCATTGATTTACAACGAAATGTCAATCTTGCCCGTCAAAATATCAGCTTTAATCTGATTGATGGTTGCTGTTTCATCTGACGTTAGTGTGCCCCGAAACTCGGCTAAATCTTGAACTCCTTCTCGCAATCCGAATTTGTATTGTTTGCCTTCCCAGCGTCCCTGTCGCACTAAGGTTGCCCCCTGTAGTAATAATTCGGGAACCCGTTGCATGCCACTTGTAAGTACTGTTCCAGGTGCCAGGTTATAGCAATCTTCTACCCAGCCGATCGTGTGAATTTGATGGTCTTGAGCCAATTGATGAATCGTCACTCCTGCCTGTTCAGCTCTTACTAACAGCACATCACTGCCAGCTAGAATTTGGGTTTGGGCGACTTTTTGAGCGATCGCGGCATCAGGGGTAGACCCTAACCAGCGAACATTGACTTGAATATCGGGTTGAATGGCTCTAGCGCCGCGTTCAAACAGAATAGCCACTTCCTTGGCCGCTGCCGATTCCGTCCCACCGATGAATGCAATTTTGTGAGTAGTAGATTTTAAGGCTGCGATCGCGCCACAGAGATACCCTAATTCACCATTTCGAAATGACAAACTACCCAGGTTAAAATTGTTGCCCGGATAGGAATCTAGTACAGCGAATTTAGTCCGAGGAAACTGTTGCGCGATCGGTTCCAACGCTGGAATATAGTCACTACTTTGCCCCAAAACAAAATCAAATCCTTGCTCGGCATACTGCCGGAAGGTGTTCTCAAGTTGACGGCTGGATTGATGATTAACGCCGCTAGTGTAGGCAGTTTCAGCAATTAATTGTTTTTCAATCAGTTGCAGTCCCTGGTAAGTCGATTGTCCCCAGCTATGGTCGTTAATTTCCCCGGGTAAGATCGCGGCGACTTTGAAGTCAGTAGCAATTTGCCGATCTTGTTCTCCTCCAACCCCACTACAACTGACCATCATGCAAGTCACAATGGCCAGAACCAAATATTTAATTGGTGCCGTGAGTCTCAACATGCCAGCCTTCAATCAAAAACAACAACAGCGCTGGATGATTTGACTCTAAAGGGACTAAAAACAACTTACATCAGCAATTTCTGGGAAGTTCTGTTGACGAAAGATTACTCCTATCGGCATTATCCGGAGTAAGAGCCGGGTAAAAAGATATTTTTCGGTAAAGCTGCATGGCAGCCCTGTCGAATATCGACTACCTGAGTTACTGTGAAATCAACTCCAGTCGAGATCAGGCTGTACGCTTCATCTGCACTAATTTTTTTCTTGGTTTGCAGAAAATCCAGCATCTGTTCTGCACTTTGTCGCATGGCTTTATTCAAGTCTTCATTAAATCCGTGGGTAATC
Source organism: Microcoleaceae cyanobacterium (assembly GCA_036703105.1). Lineage (GTDB taxonomy): Bacteria > Cyanobacteriota > Cyanobacteriia > Leptolyngbyales > Leptolyngbyaceae > Pantanalinema. The sequence goes on along the minus strand of DATNPU010000031.1, from coordinate 9,655 downwards.
CAGTGCGACTCAGTTTCCAAAATTGGATTGGTGATAGGAAAATCTTTCAAAACAAAAATTTGTAGAAAGGCATTCATTGAGGCTTCGATCGCCGTGCCACTCAGTTCAGCATCTCCTTGAGCCATGTGCGGATCACCAACAAAGAGATTGGCGCCTTTGTTAAACACGGGGTAATACATGGTGGCCCCCGCCCCAATGCGCCAGTTGTCGATATTGCCACCGAATGGGCCGGGTGGAATGCTATTAATCCGACCACTTTCGGCTGGAGCTACTCCCATCACGCCAAAATGAGGCCGCATGGGAATCGCAACCCTGGCTTTAAAGGGTTGGCGGGCGCCTTTGTCGGGTTCAGTAATGAATCCAGGTTTGTTGTAGAGCGGTAAGCCTTTGAAGTCGTAGCCAAAGATGGGCTGTGCCCAACCGGCCAGGGAATCTAGCTGATAGATTGTGACTCGTTCTTTTTTGAAGGTGTTGTATAAATATCCCCAATGGGCAGATAAATTACTCCCATACGGGAGGCGAGGTTGGGCATTCAAAATCCGCACCATTAAGGTATCGCCTGGTTCTGCCCCTTTAACCGCGATCGGCCCGGTCATGATGTGGACTCCCGGCCCGCGATCGGTGACTTTTTCGTAAACCTCTCGCACTCCAGCATCCATCAGAAGATCGGGGGCATCGCCAGCGTGGTGCGTTAACGCTTCCACGTAAACAATATCCCCAGATTCGATCGTCAAAATGGGGGGTAATGTCTTATCAAAAAAGCCCCAAAAGCAGGTTTTAGGAGTGGCTTTTAAGGTATGGAAATTGCCCGCACTCCGGATCGCTTCTGCGACAACGGGCATTTCTTGTTTGGCTTCTTCGCGATCGCGAGATATCCCTTGAGTACAGCTTGTCGTGATGGCGGCTAAGGCCCCAGCAGAGGCGAGAAAGGCGCGACGTGATTGGCGGGATAGATATTGCGGATGCTCATCTAAGAATTGCTCATCATGTTCAGGAATTGAGGGGTCTGGATGAGCTGCTTCAGGGCTATGGGAGGAGCAATGGTCTGAATTGTGATGATGCTCATGGTCTGCCATAGAAGATTCTGGGATATAGATCATCACTGATGAATGTCCCATACCCACAAAAAGTCGAGCGATCGCTGTAACAATTCCACGGAAAATGTTTTCTAAAACAATCCGATGACTACGCTTTTTTGCTAGTTGTAATTAAATATGAAGAAGCTTGCAGGTTGATTGGGGGCACTAGGCACCCATACCGGAGTATTGCCGTAATCCTTTTTGCCATAACCAGCGACAAATTAGGAAGAAAGTGATGCTCCAGCCTAACATCACGAATAAACCGCGCCCAAAATCAACGGGTAACCCCACAATTAAACTAGCAGGAAAATAGATTAAGTAAGGAAATGGTGTCCACAAAACAATCTCTCGCATCAGCGGAGGAAATTGTTCCAGAGGCGCGAGCATTCCCGATAAAAATAGATAAAACAAAAAGAAAAACTGTTCTAAGGCAGTCGCTCGTTCAAGCCAAAAGGCAAACATGGCTAGGGTGTACTGAATCAGAAATCGTAAAGTAAAGGCTAATATTACCGCGATCGCAAAGCTACAAATGCTCCCAATATTGGGAATCCAAAATGCCTGGGGATAGAGCCAGAAGAATAAGGCAATTAGTCCAAAAGCAAATGGTAAACGGGCAAATCGTTCAGCAAAGTGGGATGCAAAATGATGCCAAAACGGATTTAAGGGTTGCAATAAACGAAAGGATAGTTTGCCTTCGACAATTTCTCGTTCAAACTCCCAAATCACCCAGACGACCGTAAATTGCCGCACCATAAATACGGCAATAAAATAACGGGCAAAATCGATCGCGCTTAAGCCAAACTGTCCGCTCTGGGCCGCTTGGGTCCAGATCCCCATCAAAATAATTGGCAATGAACCAGACAATACCCAGAACAAAAGTTCGGCTCGGTACTCCAGCATGTAAGCGTAATACACCGATAGCATCGTGTAGGTCAGGCGAAAAATGCGATTCATGGGCTGCAAATTAAGTAATCATTTGAACCGTTTGGCTGAGGCAGGTTAGCGGGTGAGTTGAGTCAAGGCCTGGATGCATCGGTAGACTCAATAACTAGTCCGGCTTTGAGAACTCGACCAATTACTTCTTCGATCGGCGGTTCGGTGACGGCTAAATCAATTACATCCAGCTCGGTAAGGATTTTCGCGACGGTGCGGGTCAGGATTTCTTGAGGCACTAAGAAACTCACCATTTGTCGGTCGATCGCTTCTAATTCGGCATATAGCGCTAATTTCTCGGCGGGATAGGGCTGTGCCAGTTCTACTCTGACTTCTCGGCAGGGCGCAAAGCGATCGACTAGCCCTTCCAGGCTACCGTCGTAAATGAGTTGGCCCTCGTGGATCACGAGCACTCGCTGGCATAAGGCGGTGATATCGGCCATGTAGTGGCTAGTCAGTAAGATGGTTGCGCCGTAACGTTGGTTATACTCCCGTAAAAACTCCCGCACACTCACCTGCGCGTTGACATCTAACCCCAAGGTTGGCTCATCTAAAAATAAGACTTGGGGCCGGTGAACCAGCGCTGCCAGCAATTCGGCTTTCATCCGTTCCCCCAGCGACAGTTTCCGCACGGGTTGGGTCAGTTTGCCTGCGAGTGCGAGCATTTCAGTCAGTTCACCCACCTGTTGCTGAAATTGACGATCGGGAATGTTATAGACTGCCGCATTAATTCGTAATGAATCCAGAGCGGGCAGATCCCAGATTAACTGTTGTTTTTGCCCCATCACCAGGGTGATTTTTTGCAGAAACCCCGGTTTGCGCTGAAAGGGAGTGTATCCTGCAACATGGACTTGTCCACTGGAAGGATGAATCAATCCTGTCAGCATCTTCAAGGTGGTCGTTTTCCCGGCCCCGTTAGCTCCCAAAAAACCGACGACCTCTCCAGGTTCGATCTCAAAGGAAATCGTCTGTACCGCCTTCACTTCGCGATAGGTGCGACGGAAGAAATGTTGGAGAGTCCCCTTCAGTCCCGGTTCTTTAACGGCGACAGGATAGACCTTACTTAAGTTTTCAACCACGATCGCAGACATAGAGTTTGCTGGCATCCCTAGAATTTAGCCTGGTTTGATCCTGCCACTTTTTTTTCAAATCAAGGTCTGGATTGGGGGAGATGTTCTACCGATGTAGCGAAAAGCGTAACCAGCGATCGCGGAACCAATCGCCATGACACATTAGAAGTATGCATACCCCTAATCATCTCGTGAGGAGACCGATGAACTATTTTCTATCTAACCCGGAACGGAACCGTGCCCATGCCTGGAAACTGTTAGCGGTGGCGGCTGGATGTCTGAGTTTGTTAACCGCTGCTCCAGGGTTCGCCGCTCCTGTCCTCACTTCAACCACGATCGCTCAAACTAGACCCATGCCGGAAAGAATGCTAAGAACCATTACTGTGACTGGACGGGGTACTGAAATGGTGGCTACCTCGTTAACCCTGGTGCGATTAGGTGTTGAGGCACAGGGCAAAACAGCCGAAGAGGTGCAACAGCAGGTTGCCCAGCGATCAAATGCGGTGATCAATCTCTTGAAGTCCCGCAACGTCGAGAAGTTAGAAACCACCGGAATTAACTTAAGTCCCACCTATCGCTATGACAATGGCACTCAGACCTTAACGGGTTACACGGCTAGCAACATTGTTAGTTTTCGGATTGCGACGAGTCAAGCTGGAACGCTGATGGATGATGCGGTGAAAGCTGGAGCAACTCGGATTGATGGGGTCAGCTTCGTTGCCACAGATGATGCGATCGCGACAGCCCAGAAGGCCGCTTTACGCGAAGCCACCCAGGATGCCCGAACCCAAGCCGATGCCGTCCTCAGCTCCTTGGGGTTTACGGCTCAGGAAATTGTGGGAATTCAGGTCAATGGAGCCTACGCGCCACCACCTCATCCTGTACCTATGGCGGGAATGGCAAAACAAGATTTTGCCTCTACTCCAGTCATTGGAGGCGATCAGCAGGTAGAAGCGTCTGTAACGCTACAGATTAGTTACTAAAACTCATCTTCATAGCCGCCGCTGGCCATGCTAGCATCGTTGTCCCGCTTTGACCCCAGCAACTCCATCCGTTCTACCCGAATCACCGGCTTAGAACGATTGGCCCCAGTATTTCGATCGCGCCAGTGGTCAAACTTCAATGACCCCGTTACCCCAATCAAACTGCCTTTATGGACGTAATTTGCTGCGACCTCAGCTGTGCGTCCCCATAATTCTAAATTGAACCAGTCTGGTTGCTCTTGGTTCCGACTAAACCGATTAACTGCTAGAGTCAGGGTGCATACTACACTACCAGATTCAAAATATTTCACATCTGGCTCACCACCAACTCGACCCACCAACGTAACAGAATTCAAGCTCATAATCCTTCCACTAGGACACTAAGATTAGGTATACGGCGATCGTGCCAACTAAAAATCAGAAAATTGAACTCATTCTAGAGGCGTTTGAGGTTTAGGGACTGGTACAAGTGTATCGTGAAGAACGAAAACTGACAATGAAGTTTAGCTGTTAGCCGCTTTTATCAAATCAGTCAAGTTTGATAACAAAGTTCTAACAATTGACTAGGTCATCCTGATGTCAGTTTTGCGGACGCGAATGCTGTTTGCAGCCAAATTCAAATCAGCTGATCTCAATGGCTATGATCAATACCTGCCTTCTGTGACAGGGTTTTTAGCAGTTTAATACAGGACGAATTGGCTGAGGATTGTGGCAGAAAAAATGGATCATTGGGAATGGATTGTGAGCTAGACTCATGATCAAAAACGTAATAAAATCCAAGCTTGATTCCATTCACGGTTACGCACTGTTAGTTATTTCTTTGAGGCATAGGGGCTAGTGGGTCTTTTTAGTCGATTCTCTCTTTCACGGGACATGGGTATTGACCTGGGCACGGCAAACACACTAGTTTTCGTGTCCGGCAAAGGTATTGTGCTTCAGGAGCCGTCTGTGGTCGCGATCGACCAGGATGAAAAAGTTCCCTTGGCAGTGGGAGAAGATGCCAAACGGATGTTAGGTCGGACTCCTGGCAATGTGATAGCGTTGCGTCCGCTCCGGGATGGCGTGATCGCTGACTTCGACACAGCCGAAATGATGCTGAAACACTTCATTGCTCGGGTAAATGAAGGCAAAACGCTCGTAGCACCCCGAATTGTGATTGGGATTCCTAGTGGTGTGACTGGGGTTGAGCGCCGTGCCGTTATGGATGCCGCTGCCCAAGCGGGGGCCAGAGATGTTTACCTGATTGATGAACCGGTGGCAGCCGCGATCGGGGCTGGTCTGCCGGTGGCCGAACCAACTGGCAATATGATTATTGACATTGGCGGTGGTACTACAGAAGTTGCTGTACTCAGCTTGCAGGGCACTGTATTAAGCGAATCAGTGCGGGTGGCTGGCGATGAATTGAGCGAATCGATTTCTCAGTACATGAAAAAAGTGCATAACCTAGTGATTGGGGAACGCACGGCTGAAGAAATCAAGATTATGATCGGCTCCGCTTACCCGATCGATGACGATGCTCAGATGGAAGTGCGCGGTCTACACTTGTTGTCTGGGTTGCCCCGAACCGTCTCGGTCAAGAGTGCCGAAATCCGTGAAAGTATGGCAGAACCCCTAGCCGTGATTGTGGATGCCGTTAAACGAACCTTGGAACGAACTCCGCCTGAACTGGCCGCAGATATTATCGATCGCGGTATTATGCTGGCAGGTGGTGGAGCGTTACTCAAAGGACTGGATACCCTGATCAGCCATGAAACCGGTATTGTTGTGCATGTGGCGGCTGATCCTCTCAGTTGTGTGGTTCTAGGTACAGGTCGTGTTCTAGAGAACTTCAAACAAATGGAACGGGTCTTCAGCGGCCGGTCTCGCCATTTCTAGCCCCTATCTCAGGAGCGATCGCTCTTGCTAGCGGTTGTTGAGTTTTACATTGATTCAGGTCTGAAGCCGCTCAATTGAGTGGCGATCAACCGCCAACTCGCTTTTACCCAAACCCAGCTACTCCCCTTTCTGAATGTATACACTGCGTCGCTGGTGGGATCGACACCGACTACAGATTGTCTTGGTCAGTCTGGCACTAGGGGGCGCTTTGCTCCTGCGGCAGACTCATAGTACTGCCTTATTTGAAATCTATCAGCTGGTGACCCGACCATTTCAAGCTAATCCCGAACAGGAAGCTTTGCTCGTTAACGCTCAAGTGGTTGAGTTGCAACAGCGACTGACCGAAATGGAAAGTCAGAATCAACGGCTGAAGGAGCTTTTAGGGTATGTGTCTAAAGGCCCGAAAGATGGTATTACCGCACCGATTGTGGGGCGGAGCGCTGACCACTGGTGGCAACAGGTGATTCTGGGGCGTGGTAGTCAGGATGGAGTGAAGGTCGGCGATATTGCGATGGCTCCTGGAGGCGTAGTTGGCCGTATTGTGAGCGTCACTCCGAATACGAGCCGAGTGTTGCTGCTGAGTGATCCATCAAGCCAGGTCGGGGTGACGGTGAGTCGTAGCCGTTATATGGGGTATATCCGGGGTAAATCTTCTAACCGGGCGGTGATGGAATTTTTTGATAAGGTTCCGGACGTGCGCCGAGGGGATGTAGTAACGACTTCGGCCTTGAGTCAGCTATTTCCAGCAGGGCTGCCGATCGGTCGAATTGAATCAGTTGACCTGAGTAAAAGTCCGGCTCCAGAAGCCGTAGTGGAATTGTCCACACCCATGAGTTCTCTGGAGTGGGCTGTAATTTATCCACATAACCAGTCTTCGCCTGCCCCTGCTGCTGAATCCTCGTCTGAGCCGTTATGATCAAACGTAATTTTTTTAGTGTATTGCGGGATGATCCAACAAAACGGTTGCTGTTGAACTGTGCTGTGACAGTGGGTTCGGTGTTGCTTTGCTTATTGATCTTGCCAACTCGCTTACCGGGAATGGAATTGGCGGGAATTGGCCCGAATTGGTTACTAATTTGGGTCGTGACCTGGAGCGTTAAACGCAGTATGTTTCAGGGAGCAATGGCGGGTCTAGTACTCGGATTAATTCAGGACGGCATGACAGCCAATGCGCCGACTCATGTATTTAGCCTAATGCTGGTTGGTATTCTAACGGCTCGGTTACGGAAAGAACGCTACTTGCAAGAAGATTTCATTTCAGTGGCGCTAATTGCCTTTGGCATGGCTGTGGTGGCCGAAACTGTGACAGCCATTCAGTACAGTATTCGCGGCGATCGCTCATTGATCGATATTTGGACGTATCACCAGCTGATTGCCTTAAGTTCTGCCATTCTGAGTAGCCTTTGGGCACCCATTCTCTACTTTCCATTAAATCGTTGGTGGCAACGCATGAGTGCCCTAGAACAATAACACTAATAGACTGATTTCCGCTCCCTTTCGGCCTAGTTCTCATACCCCCTCATAAGTTCCTCACAATTTTAAGTTAGTAACTTGATCAAGGCGTTTCAGGACTTGCACCGGGAGGGAGCATTGTCTACTTCAACTACTTCTTATACTGCTCCGATCGAAGCGTGTCTGAGTCCGGTATATGGCCCGGTAGAATCGTGGCGGTTTGGTCGATCGCTCGGGATTGATCCAATTGGCTTTACCTCTACCTGTACCTTTGATTGTGTCTATTGCCAACTGGGTGGAATTGAGCAAAAGATGGGTGAGCGTCAGATCTTCACCTCTACGGCTCGAATTTTATGGGATTTACAGTTTCATGCGCCCTGGCAGCATGTGGATGTTATTACCTTAAGTGGGAGCGGGGAGCCAACTCTAGCGCTCAATCTGGGAACAATTCTGTCTGCCATTAAAGCCTTAATTAGTAAGCCAGTAATTCTGTTAACTAATGGTAGCTTGCTCCATGATCCCGATGTCCAGGCTGAGTTGGCGATCGCCGATCAGGTCGCAATTAAAGTAGACGCCATTTCGGCTCAACAGTTCCGGGGCATTAACCGCCCCTTGCCAGATCTGGAGTTGTTAGACCTTTGGATGGGCATTCAAGACTTCCGCCGTCAGTATCGCGGGTATTTGGCGATCCAAACAATGATGCTGGCTCCCTGGAATGACTATAACCAGGGTGAATATATTCGGCTGATGCGGGATCTGGCCCCTGATGAAATTCAACTGAATACCCCTACGCGTCCTCGGCCAATGGGCCACCAACCGGATGCTCGGGGTAATCAGGTGACTGAATTCTGTTATCCGGTGCAGTCTTTTAAGCCTGTGAGTGCCCAAGTGTTGCGAGAATTTGGCGATCGCATCTATCACGAAACCCATATTCCTGTGCGTTGGGCAATTAATAGTTAGTTATAAGGAGTACTGCCAATGTCCACCCCTAAAGTGAATCCTTATCTGTCACTTTTAGAAATTCCCCCTGGTTATTTGAACATCATGGGCTATGTGGATGAATCGGAAGTGAATGGGCCTGGATGCCGTGCGGTAATTTGGGTGCAGGGCTGTTTGCGGGAATGTGGGGGCTGCTTCAATCCGGAGTCCTGGTCGTTTGAGATTAAGGAACTGGTAGCGGTAGATACGCTGGTTGAGCGCATTCTCGAGAACTCTCGCAACGAAGGGGTGACATTTTCAGGTGGGGAACCGTTTTGGCAAGCTCCGGCCTTGGCCAGCCTGGCTCGGAAAGTCAAAGCCGCCGGCCTGAATGTTATGTCCTTCACTGGGTTTACGTTGGAACAGCTACAGGGAGACTATGCCCCCGCCGGAGCGCAGGAATTACTCGACCAACTCGATATTTTGATTGATGGTGCTTATGTTGAATCGCTAGCGATTAACTCACCAGATTCACCGGTATCCTCAAGCAACCAGCGGGTACATGTCTTCAATCCGGCTTTTCAGGATCGGATTACCTGGGCCAGCGATCAGGTCGAAATTCATATCCTGAAGGACGGCAGCCGGATTATTACTGGGTATCGCGGCCAGTTGCCCGAAGGTGAATTAGGCCATCCGGTTTAAGCACGGGGATGGAAGCGAGGATGTAATAAGCGATCGACGGGTTTCCCTGCTTGCAAATGCTCGGTGACGATCGCTGGCACATCCTCAGGCCGGACTCGGCAGTACCAGATTTCATCGGGTAACACGCGCACCGTCGGCCCCATATTGCACTGTCCCTGACAGCCACTAGCCAACACTGTCACACCGGAAATCACCTGTAACTGAAACGCGGCCAGCACTTGCTCAGAGCCGTTGCCACGGCAGTTAATGTACTGGCAGACCATCACTTGGCGATCGGTGTTCACCGGACTGGCCTAACGACCGAACCCCTTACCCCGATTTTCGGCCGGCAAGGTGAGACAGTGTTCTAGTTGATCCCGGAGTTTCTCATGGTCCAAGTCTTGACCAATCAGAACTAATTGGTTTTTGGGTGTGCCTTTCCACTCGGCATCATCTAGGGAGAAGCGCTTGCCGCTGAGGTGGAAAATGTGACGTTTAGGACTTTCTTTAAACCAGAGAATCCCTTTGGCACGGAAGACATTGACTGATAGCTGGTTATCCAGAAAATACTGGAATTTCTTGATATCAAACGGTTTGTCGCTTTGGAAAGACACTGAGGTAAATCCATCATTCTCCAGGTGATTGGAGTGGTGGTGATGGTGAT
>DATNPU010000028.1:0-10055 GCA_036703105.1 Microcoleaceae cyanobacterium | reverse complement strand
ACCGAGTACGATCGCCCAACCGCAGCTTTTTTGTCTATCGATCAGAAAATAATTCAGCAATTTCTGCTCGACCTCAGCACTATCTTTTGATAAGACTAACTTACATTTCCTTAGAATTAGCGACCAACATGAAATTTCCTTTACTCAAACCTGAGTAAAGGAAACTGCTTCAGCGATGAAACTATGCTTTTTTACTACAAAACTCTTGGCATTAATTTACAGGTTTTCGATCGCTACAGGTTCCACATCATCAGCCATTGCAAACCCGAATACTTTTGAGTAGAAATAAAATTCTCCATCTAAAGTCCGTTTAATATTTTCGGCCTTGCGGAACCCATGCTGTTCTCCGGCATATAGTACATACGCCACAGGCAATTGCTTAGCCCGTAACGCATTCACCATCATCTCCGCTTGATTCGGAGGCACAACTTTATCCTCGTCTCCTTGAAAGAAGATCACCGGACAGGATAAGCGATCGGTAGCATGAATTGGCGATCGTTCCAGATATAAATGGCGTTGGGCTGGATAGGCTCCAATTAAGCTATCCAGGTAACGGGCTTCAAACTTGTGGGTATCAGTGGCTAACGCTTCTAAGTCACTCACACCGTAGTAACTGGCACCCGCTTTAAACACATCTCGGAAAGTAAGGGCACACAGCGTCGTATACCCTCCAGCACTACCACCATCAATCATCAAGCGATCGCCGTCCACTTCACCCCTGGCCACTAAGTACTTGGCGCCATTGGCACAATCATCCACATCGACAATACCCCATTGACCTTTCAAGCGTTCCCGATACTCCCGGCCATACCCCGTACTGCCACCATAGTTAACATCTAGCACGGCAAAACCACGACTCGTCCAATATTGAATCCGCAAGTTAAACGCGGTTGAAGTAGCCGCTGTCGGCCCACCATGACTTTTCACTAGCAGCGGTGGACGTTCATCGCTTGGAGCCGTGTAATCCCGATTTTGGGGTGGGTAGAAGAACCCATAAGCGGTTAAACCATGTTCGGTTGGGAACGAGATCGGGCGGGGAACCGATAAATAACCAGGATCGATCTCTAGAGAACTGGAACGGCGTAAAACAGTAACTTCACCTGTGGTTAAATCTAGTTGCACGATCGCACCAGGTTCTGTTGCTGATCCAGCATTGAATACAGCCCGACTGGCTTGCACATGAATCCCTGCGATCGACGTGTAATTTGTGGTAATCGGTGATAACTCTTTCGTTTGCACATTCAGGCTAGCCAGGTAACTGACCCCCTCCTGACTGTAGGTACAAATTAAGCGATCGGCAGAATCAAAAGCGTAATCCGCAATGCCGAAGACCCAATGGGGGGAACCAAATTCGGCGGCCATTGGACACAGCGGTTCAACACCATCCTCGACCTCGGGATTCCAACGGTAGAGATTCCACCAGTTGGTACGATCGCTAACAAAGTACAACCGACCATCCGGCGACCATACCGGCTGCACTACTGACTCATTCATGCCTCCGGCAATTTTCTGACTAGACGCGATCGTGCCGTCCGCCTTAAGTTGCCCCACCCACAATTCCGTGTCATCCCAGGGCATATTGGGATGATTCCAGGTGATCCAGGCTAGTTGTGTACCATCGGGGCTAAGACGGGGGGATGAATAGAAATCATTCCCTGATACTAAAACGACCGGCTTCGTGCTGCCGTCTAGAGTCAGACTGACGATCGTATTCACCGCCTCCCCTGCTCCGGTATGATCTTCCCGCACACAAATCATGCGTTGGCGAGCCGCATCCACAACTCCATCCGCGTAACGGTATGCCCCTTCTGGGGTGATCGCGATCGGTTCGGCCCCACTATCCTGCCGATAAATTCGTTGGTCAGCAAAATTGGTGAAGTAGACGGTTCCCTGATGTACCAAATAGGAACCACCCCCATATTCATGCACCCGAGTCCGGACGTTAAATGGCATCGGTGTCACATCAGTCACCTGACCCTCCGCAGTCCGGCAGACAATCACATTCCGCCCGCCTTCAGTGGGACGTTGTTCACTCCAGTACACCTGATTGCCATCCAACCGCACACCGCCTAAGCCGATCGTGCCAGCCACAATCAGCTCAGAGGTAATCGGAGACTTCCATGAACCGTAAGGTGCGACCTGTGTTTCCGCCATAACCGTAAATCATTTCGCCAAAACTTGCCTCTACAGTCTACATGCAGAATTGTCCAACCGATATGATGGGCTAAAGAACCCACGCGATCGCAGAACATGACGGCCCATTCCTCTTCAACCCAACTCTCCTCTTCATCCCTCCTCCAACGCCCTGAACTCTTAGCTCCGGCCGGCAGTTGGGATTGTGCCAAAGCAGCGGTCGAGAATGGAGCTGATGCGATTTATTTTGGTCTAGAACGGTTTAACGCTCGATTGCGAGCCGAGAATTTCACGGAAGCTGATCTACCGTTACTGATGGAATTTCTCCACCGTCGCGGCGTCAAAGGCTATGTCACGGTTAACACGTTAATCTTTACTCCAGAATTACCCGAAGCTGCCCAATACCTGCGATCGATTATTGCTGCCGGAGTCGATGCGATCATCGTGCAGGATGTGGGACTGTGTCGGTTAATCCGTCACCTTTCCCCTGATTTCCCGATCCATGCCTCCACGCAAATGACTGTTACCAGTGCGGCCGGGGTGGAGTTTGCCCGATCGCTGGGCTGCGAATTAGTCGTGTTAGCGCGTGAATGTTCGCTCAAAGAAATTCACAAAATCCAACAACAGATCCACCAGCAAAACATGGCGTTGCCATTAGAAGTCTTTGTGCATGGGGCGCTATGTGTCGCTTACTCTGGCCAATGCCTGACGAGTGAAGCGTTAGGCGGGCGATCAGCCAACCGGGGCGAATGCGCCCAAGCCTGTCGGATGCCCTATGACTTGATGGCCGATGGTAAAACAATTGATTTAGGCGATCGTAAATATCTGTTGAGTCCGCAAGATTTAGCTGGACTTGATGTATTACCCGATCTGATCCAAACCGGAGTCAGTTCACTCAAAATCGAGGGTCGGTTAAAGTCGCCGGAGTATGTTGCGAATGTGACCCGTGTATACCGGCAGGCGATCGATCGGGCGATGGCGGCGCAAGCAGGTAAGGGAGATGGGGAAGATGGGGGAGATGGGGGACGGGAGCGCTATGAGTTGGAGATGGCGTTTTCGCGGGGATTATCAACCGGGTGGTTTGAGGGCATTAATAATCAAACGCTGGTACATGCGCGGTTTGGCAAGAAGCGAGGGGTTTACCTGGGAGCAGTCACCCGAATTCAGGCCGATCGCATTACCGTCAAGTTGCAAGCTCCGGTAAAACCGGGAGATGGAGTGGTGTTTGATCATGGGCATCCCGAAAAACCCGAAGAAGGTGGTCGCATCTACACCGTAGACCATCGGGGACAAGAGACAACGCTCACGTTTGGATACGGAAATCTCAATCTGCGGCGGATTCAAGTGGGAGATCGGGTTTGGAAAACTAGCGACCCTGAACTCGATCGCAACTTACGGCAGAGTTTTGCGGGAGAAACACCCCAGTTTCAGCGGCCAATCGATCTAGAAGTGCATGGTGAAGTCGAGCAACCATTGACGCTCATTGTCCGCGATCGCTTAGGGCATGTGGTTCAGGTTGAATCCACCATGCCATTAGTTGAAGCTCACACTAAACCACTCACCACAGCGCGATTACAGGAGCAATTAGGCCGATTAGGCAATACTCCATTTTACTTAGATCAGTTAAGCAACAATCTCGTGGGGCAACTGATGCTTCCAGTGAGCGAACTAAACCAGATGCGACGGGATTTTGTCACGCAATTAGAAGCATTAAGAGCTAAACCTCAACGCTGGGAACTGCGATCGCACACATCACTCCAAAACTTACTTCCTAAACAATCTGATCAAACCACTCATGCAGTTTCTCGATCTCCGGAATTAATTGTCCTAGTTCGCAGCTTATCCCAATTAAAAGCCGCGATCGCGACTGGAATGTCTACCCTTTACTGCGAATTTGAAGACCCCCGAAGTTATCGAGAGGCCGTGCAGCTCGTTCGGCAGCAAGCAGACAAGGGAGATAGGGAAGATAGGACTCTGTCTTCCCCACCTACCCCATCTTCCTCACCCGCTCCATCCCCCCAAATCTTCGTCGCCCCGCCCCGCATCACTAAACCCGGTGAAAATTGGATTCTTCAACAGGTACGGGATTGCAATGCTGATGGTTATTTAGTGCGAAACTATGATCAACTTCAGTTTTTTAATCACGATCGTTGCATTGGCGATTTTTCCCTCAATGTTGCCAATCCCCTAACCGCAGATTACTTTAAACAGCAGTTTCATTTAGAACGGTTAACCGCTTCCTATGATCTGAATATTCACCAACTAGAGTCTTTGCTGACGAGTTGCCCTGCTGATTGGTTTGAGGTGACAATTCACCAACATATGCCCATGTTCCACATGGAACATTGTGTCTTTTGTGCGTTTCTCTCTACGGGCACCGATTACACCAACTGTGGTCGCCCCTGTGAGCAATATCAGGTGAAACTGCGCGATCGCGTCGGTACAGAGCATATTCTGCAAGCGGATGCCGGTTGCCGGAATACCGTATTTAACGGTACTGCTCAAACTGGAGCGGAACACGTTCATCACTTTATGGAACTGGGAGTGACCCACTTCCGGATTGAGTTTGTACATGAAACCCCAACTCAAGTCACCCAAACTATCCAACGGTATCAACAACTGCTTCAAGGACAAATGACCGGCGCTCAACTCTGGCGAGAGCTAAAGCTGCAAAATCAATTAGGTGTCACCCGAGGGACGATCGAGGCAAAATAACCTCAAACGCCAATATTGCAGTCAATCGTTGCCTGATCTTCCACTAATTGAGCGATCGCTATCAGTGTGGATAGAGCATAGCGATGATTAAAGCAGCTGCCTCTCTAACGGGTTTCCTGTGTGCCAAACAATAGATTTTGGTCACAATTTCGCTGGGAAACTGGGCTAACTAAATATTCAGCTCACGATCGGTTGGAAGATTAACTTTTGCTGCTGCGGAAGCAACAATATTTAGTTTTAAGAAAATAATCTGAGACGGGCGCACAATTGTTAACTTGATATTCATGAAAAATGTCATTAATATTACAGATATGGGAGAGTTTGCTGGATAGCAGCTCTCAAGCCAATTCCGAAGGTGCCAGTTCCAAGTTACGACTTTTTAAGTTCCGTTAGAGTCTTTTAGCAGGGTAATTAGAGGGTTTCTCGACACACTTTTCCCTTTGGTTCACACTCCTATATATCCTTTTTGACCTCTTGTAACGGTCGATTTTGGTAGTTTAAATCGGCTGTTTGGCTCTTTAGCATGACTGCAAGAAGTCTATTTTTTGGATAGGAGATCAAGCCTGATAGGACAGAATTGGCTTGCTTAATTACCAGAATTTTATCCAGTTGATCCAAATTAGTGATTGGAGGTTATAGTATGGCAGTTGTAGATCATCTAGAGCTTCAGGAATACCATCGGCAGGTGATTTCCAAGTTGATCTGTTCTCGATCGAAACGGTGTGACATTACCCTACCTACCTTCGATATGGTTGAGGAAGATTTAGAGCGAGAAGTTGCACTAGTAACGGATCAACCAGATGATTTGCTGCAAACGGCATGGCAATTATTGCAAACTATGCAAGGCGATCGCACCTATGGATTGAGTGAATTAGGAATGCAAAATTTGCATCAAGTTTATCGCAATTTAGCAATTCCTGAATTAGTTGAACATGCACTCATGCGGGGTGAAGGTCAGCTCGCAGTTAATGGGGCATTATGTGTAGAAACTGGAAAATACACCGGACGATCGCCCCAAGACCGCTTCATTGTTTACGAACCGGGTAGTTGCGACGAAGTCGATTGGAATAGGAGTAATCGCCCGATTTCAGAGGTGCAGTTCCAGCAGCTTTATCAACGGGCATTGGATTATGTGCAATACCGTGATCTATATATTTTTGATGGTTTTGTTGGAGCTGATCCCAACTATCGATTTGGTGTCCGGGTGATTAATGAGTTCGCTTGGCAAAATTTATTCGTCCACCAACTCTTTCGTCGTCCTACTTCAGTAGAACTCCAGAATCATCACGCTGATTTTACGGTCATTGCTTTACCTGGATTGCAAGGTCATCCCAACACTGATGGGCTGAATAGTGAAGCATTTATCCTCGTCCACCTGACTAAGCGAATTGTTTTAGTTGGGGGAACTCATTATGCGGGAGAGATGAAGAAATCGATTTTCACATTATTGAATTATGTGATGACTAAACGTGATGTTTTACCGATGCATGGAGCGGCTAATATCGCAGCAGATGGGCATACTGCATTATTCTTCGGGTTGTCGGGTACAGGTAAAACAACCCTTTCTGCCGATCCCGATCGCTATCTGATCGGGGATGATGAACATGGTTGGTCACCAGCAGGCATTTTCAATTTTGAAGGCGGCTGTTACGCCAAAACTATTCGCTTATCCCAGCAAAATGAGCCACAGATTTGGTCAGCGATTCGATTTGGAGCGCTGTTGGAAAATGTAGTAATGAATCCGGACACCCGCGAACTAGATTATGACAGCGATCGTCTCACCGAAAATACTCGGGTTGCGTATCCGCTGGAACATATTCCTAATAGTGTGCCTTCGGGTATGGGCAATCATCCCAAGACTATTATTTTCCTGACGGCAGACGCCTTTGGGGTATTACCCCCAATCGCTCGGTTGACCCGCGAGCAAGCGATGTATCACTTCTTATCCGGCTATACGAGCAAATTAGCGGGTACAGAACGGGGCATTACGACACCTGAAAGTACGTTCTCGGCCTGCTTTGGCCAGGTATTTTTCCCACTTTCACCCACTGTCTATGCTGAAATGCTAGGAGAACGGTTATTGCAACAGCCTGAAACCCAAGTCTTCCTGGTCAATACCGGTTGGTTAGGCGGCGGCTATGGAGTAGGAGAACGCATTTCGATTCAACATACGAGATCGCTGGTATCTGCGGCTCTCAATGGCGATTTGAATCACGTTCGCTATACTCCCCATCCAATCTTTAAGGTGCTGGTTCCTGAATCTGTACCAGGAGTTCCGGCCTCAGTGCTGGATCCCCGCCAAACCTGGGCTGATCCTACTGCCTACGATCGTCAAGCCAGGGAATTAGCCCAACACTTTATCCGCAACTTTGAACAATTCACTGATGCTGCACCGGAAATTGTCGCCGCTGGCCCATTAGTCTAATCATTGATCCGCGATCGCTCTTGTCTTCAATTGGGAAAGAGCGATCGTGTTTTTACTACTGATCTCATCCACAATTTCAAGCAATACTATTAGCTAACTCGGCCTTCTAAGGTGTCTTCAAATGTCTTTTCATCTCTACCATCCACTAGAATAATTTCTACTTGCTTCAATGGGGATTCGTGAATTAAATAACAGATTCGATAGTCACCGGAGCGAATTCGATAGACCCTATGCTGATCTCGATATTTATGAATTAATTTACAACCACTCGGTTTAGGATTAGTTTGCAACGATAAAATCTTATGGACTACCTGTTTCAAAATTTTCCAAGACGGTAAATCAGTTAGGTCTTTAACATGAGCAATTTTTAAACTATACCGTTCACTAGAATACTTTCTGTCAGGGTGATTATCAGACTCTTCGTGAGCTACGGACAGTTCAGATGAAACGAACTGAGGCTGTTCTCGGCCTACGGGAACAACTTCAAGCGTTTGAGCTAAAAGCTGGTTCTGGAGGTCTGTGATTTCTTGCTTTAACTGTTCAATCTCTAATTCAAATGAGTTAACAAGGAGTTCATATTCAGCCGATTTAGTTTCTGTTCTAGCGGGTAGTGTTTGGAATTGTTCTAATTCATTCTCCAGTAATTTAATATATTCCTGCTTTTCAGTTAGTTGCTGTTTTAACAACAAATTAACCTCAGCCAACTTAGCTTTTAACTGAACTGTTTGATGGTAGTATTCTTGCCGCTGTGATTTAACATCTTGAAGCTGTTGTCTAAGGTTAATAACCTCCGATTCCAAATGGCTAATCGCTTCAGATGAAGATTGCTTCGATCGCAGCGATCGAGAATTTTGCTCCCAAGCATACCAAAAGCTAATCCCGGTGAGTAAACCCAGGATAACGATAGTATTGAGCCCATAAAAGATCAGTGTGACTAAGCATGTCACTGCGGCTGTGACTACCACCCGCACAGCACTACCGTACTTCTGCATACGCCTCCTGCTGTTGCTGCTCATCCTAAAAGCTAGTATGCCCATAAGCTGAACAGGAGTGCCAACGCCAAGTTACTGGTCGCAACTTAAACGATCGACACTCCTGAAGCAACAACACTCAGCGAATTGAGGCTTACATCAATTCCCGTACATCGGTCACTTGCCCGGTAATCGCCGCCGCCACAACCATTGCTGGACTCATCAATAAGGTGCGACCAGATGACGACCCTTGCCGACCTTTAAAGTTGCGGTTAGAAGACGAAGCACTCAGTTGCCGACCTTCTAGCTTATCGGGATTCATCGCCAGACACATGGAGCAACCCGGCTCCCGCCATTCAAATCCAGCCTGCTGGAAAATTTTGTCTAAGCCTTCGGCTTCGGCTTGTTGTTTCACCTGTTCCGACCCCGGCACGATAAACGCTTTCACTCCATCCGCCACATGCCGGCCCTGAGCGAACTTAGCGGCTTCCCGTAAATCACTCAGCCTGCCATTGGTACAACTGCCCACAAAACAGACATCTACCTTAGTGCCTGTCAAGGGCTGACCAGGTTGCAGATCCATATAGCGGTAGGCTTCCTCCGCGATCGCCCGTTCATCTTCCGGCATCTCGTCTGGAGTAGGTACGGTTTCGTTCACCGCAATTCCTTGACCGGGAGTAATCCCCCAAGTTACAGTCGGGGCAATCTCCGCCGCATCAAATGTCACCACATCATCATATTCTGCATCCGGGTCGCTAGCGATGCTCTGCCACCAGGCTACCGCTTGATCCCAATCCGCTCCCTGAGGGGCAAATTCCCGTCCTTTTAAGTAATCGAACGTCACTTGGTCAGGATTGATATACCCACAGCGGGCACCCCCTTCGATCGACATATTACACACGGTCATGCGTTCTTCCATACTCATTTGCTCGAAGGTGGTTCCGGCAAATTCGTAAGCATAACCCACGCCGCCCTTCACTCCGAGCTGGCGGATAATATGCAGGATGACATCTTTGGCATAGACTCCCGGTTGCAGAGAACCATTCACTTCCACTCGTCGGACTTTGAGCTTGGATAAGGCCAGCGTTTGTGAAGCCAACACATCTCGCACCTGGCTAGTACCAATGCCAAACGCGATCGCGCCAAAGGCCCCATGCGTTGAAGTATGGCTATCGCCACACGCGATCGTCATCCCCGGTTGGGTCAACCCCTGCTCCGGTGCAATCACATGCACAATCCCTTGTTTGCCAGAACCGACATTGTAGAAACGGATGCTATTCTCTTTGACATTGCGTTCCAAAGCCTGCATCATTTCTTCAGCCAGCTCATCGGCAAACGGACGGGCCAGATTATCCGTCGGAATAATGTGATCGACGGTAGCTACGGTACGTTCTGGAAACAATACCTTTAAGCCGCGATCGCGTAGCATCGCAAAGGCTTGAGGACTGGTGACTTCGTGAATCAGGTGCAGCCCAATGAATAGTTGGGTTTGTCCAGACGGCAAAGTGCCGACGGTGTGTGCATCCCAAACCTTGTCAAACAATGTCCCCTTACTCATGACCGTCCGTAATTTTGATTAGTGTTCTGTATGGTAGGCTTCCCATTCTATCAGTTAATCTAAGGGGACAGGGGGCAGTCGTCCATGATTTATCCACAATGTTGAACGGCATGAAGTACCACCTGAGTAGCCCGCATTCGTGGCCCAGTTCAGTTTTATTACAATTACGAAAAGTTCGTCCTGGCTATTTACTGGTTGCCCTATGGGGGGTATCCGCCGCGATCGTCACGGGTTTAGACCTGCCACTGGTGCG
>DATNPU010000019.1:0-15153 GCA_036703105.1 Microcoleaceae cyanobacterium | reverse complement strand
CCTGCTCACCAAAATCAAATATTCCCTGGCCTAACTGGTCTAGAATTGGTTTGACTCGTTCCTTAACAGCCAGTTGTCCAGACAGGGCGATCCATAGTTTACGGGCTGCTGCCGCATCAGGGCGACCAAAAACAGGAGCGGCAACATAGTGTGATCCGTGTTGCGTGTGCAATTCAGCCAGTTTATGTGCTGTAGTGGGGGAAACAGTACTCATCGAGAGATGAATGCCATCATTCCCCAAGCTAGCCAAAATCCCATTGTCACTGCACACAACCGCTTCTAGAGCTGCATCATTGGCCAGCATAGTGATGACAATCCCACCCGGTTCGATCGCTTCATTAGGGTGATTAACAATCTGGGCGTTCTCTGCTGCTAACGAGTCAGCCTTCTCGCGGGTTCGATTATAAACTTTTAGCTGATATCCTCCAGCCAATAGATTTTTTGCCATTGGCAAACCCATGTTGCCTAACCCAATGAATCCTACAGTATCACTCATCAATTTCGCCTGAATTCATCCAATTGGTAAATTCTAATTCACTAATAAAGTTCAGCACACTATAGGAATCGATCGCGACAGCTCACTAGTTATGAGCCTTCCTAGGAGAATAATTCATAACAGAGATTAGTTGGTTGATGCCATCAATCTAGATATTACTCATAACATAGGGAAGAAATGCTCGTCGCACTTCTGATGCCCCTCGTAAGCTTGGTTCGATCGTGGCAGTAAACCAGGAAGCATCACCTTTGAGGAAATGGGCCTGTAGATCGACGAACTGTCCGTGCTGGCTAGCGATTTCTTGAATCACTGTATTGATTCGCCGGAGATTTTGACGGGCGATCGCCGGATCAATTCCCAAAAAATTGGCTCTGTCATCTCCCAAAGTGGGGTCATAGACACTGCCAATTAAAACCGGGCGGATCGGCAACTGCTGCACAAAGGTATCCAGCTCATGGGCAAAGCTGATGATGCCTGCGCCTCGATCCTGAATCAGTCCCATTAACAGATCATTACCACCAATGGTGATCAGAGCAATTCCCTTTCCGGTAACTGGCAATCTCTGGGCTTGATAGGGTAAGGCCTCAACTGTTGCCCCATCGCGCGCCCGATGCTCCAGTTGAGCTGGCCCCTGAGAAATGAGGTCTTGACCCTGAAATTCGGGAAACAGGCGATCGTCGTTCTGAACTAGTAATTGTCCTGGGTGAACACCAAACTCGTTATATCGCCCACAATCTAAAATTGAATCGCCAAAAGTATAGAGTGTGATCATTGTTTGCTGCCGCTTACATCCCAAGAGCGTTAGGAAGCTAACTCCACCGACGGCTTGAATAAATTGTCGTCGCGTTGCTTGCAATGGAGCCATGATGATTCTCCACTTTGCTTGACATTAACACTAGATCACGGGAGACGATCTGAAGCATCCAGATCGATTTGTGATTTAACCTCAAGAGCGACTATTGCTTGCAGTTAATAAAGTGTTGAGATAATTCGCCATGTTCGGGTAATCAGGAGTACAAAGAAGGAACCATCTTTTAGTCTGTCGATAGTGAAACAACAGAGGTTTGTATGCCTACCCACTCTAGCTCATCTCAGACTGACCACTTTACCGCTAGTCCTTCTCCAATCGAGTCCCCACGATCGCATGAAATTATAGATGTTCAACAAGCTGACTGCTGCATTGTCGGAGGGGGGCCAGCGGGTGTCGTCTTGGCCTTGCTTTTAGCCCGTCAAGGCATTGCCGTAAAGCTGTTAGAAACCCATCGGGATTTCGATCGGGATTTTCGAGGAGATACACTCCAACCCTCGACAATGGAAATTATGGCCGAGATGGGTCTAGCCGATCGACTCCTAGAATTACCGCATACAAAATTGCGAAGTGTTACCCTGCGAGCCACGGATGGCAGTGTGATCTTCTCTCCCAGCTTTGCTCACCTCAAGACTCACTTTCCCTACGTCACAGTGATGCCCCAAGTTCGCTTTCTCGACTTCATGATTGAAGAAGCTAAACAGTACCCTAATTTCCAACTGCTCTTAGGCGCCAATGTACAGGAATTAGTTGAGGAAAATGGTGTAATTCAAGGAGTGAGATATCGTGGACAAGGAGGCTGGCATGAAGTTCGGGCGCAGGTCACGATCGGGGCCGATGGTCGGCACTCCCGATTACGCGAATTGGCAGGTCTAGAAACCATTCCCAACGCAGCACCAATGGATGTGTTATGGTTTCGTTTACCTCGTTTACCGAACGATGCTGACGGCTTAAATGGACGGATTGGCAACGGCCGGATGACTGTGTTACTCGATCGCGGAGAGCAATGGCAAATTGCCTATGTCATCCCAAAAGGTGGGTATCAGCAGATCCGATCTGCCGGATTGGCAACCTTGCGGCAAAACATTGTGGAAATTCTGCCAGAGTTTAAAGAGCGGGTGCAGCAATTGCAAGATTGGCAGCAGGTGGCTTTTCTAGCTGTAGAGTCCTGCTATGTTCGCCGCTGGTATCGATCGGGCTTGCTATTAATTGGAGATGCTGCTCATGTCATGTCCCCAGTCGGTGGAGTGGGAATTAACTATGCGATTCAAGACGCTGTAGCCGCTGCAAATCATCTTAGCCAACCTTTGAAGCAGCAGCAGTTAGAAACTCGCCATTTGGCCGCCGTTCAGCAGCAGCGGCAGCTACCAACTCGCTTAATTCAAGCGTTTCAATCCCTCATTCAGCAAAGCATTATTAAGAGTGCGCTGAATGATCAACCATTTCAAGTTCCAGGTCTGCTAAATCTACCCATTCTCCGAGATATTCCACCTAAAATGATTGGCTTTGGACTATTTCCTCCCCATGTCCAGACGTAAATTAACACTAAGTTCAAAGAGAATCACAGCATTTTGCAACATGTCCGGTAGATTCCAGTTGAGCAACTATCTTTGCTAATCTACATTACGCCATCTCTGCCAGAAGTCTGAAGCCAACTGAAGGTGAATATGCCTCAAGAGTTAGAGGTAAACCTAAGGTCAGACCTTTAGAGTAGTTAAGTGAGCTGTGAATAGCGGTGGGGCTTAAAGAGTGAGCCTCAGCCGAAAACGGCTGTGATTTGATGAAATTACCTGTTTTAGGCTAGTTTCACCACAAATCTACCTACCTAATCCAGAGATTTTTGAGGTCAGTAAATTTCACAGATTGGGAAGAAGCACAACTACAAGAATTGGAAACCACTCTGGATGAGCCAAGCGATCGTGAGGAACTATGACTGCTAAACACCCACCGTACCATGATGAACTGAGCCTGGTAGATGCGGCTGAAGCCCTAGGGAAACAGGCATTACAGTTAGGGCTAATTCACAGTTTTGTAGTCCGCCACTTTACCGATAGCAGTCAATTTTACATCCCGGATGAGCAACACCCATCTCTGACTCCGGAGGAAGCCTACATGCAGCTTAAGGCATTAATTCAACACTCCGATAAATCAGAGAAATCATAACTACAACGACGGCTGAGATGCAGATTGAAACGACGATCGGGGTGTCCGCAGACACCCACTTAATCTGTTTCCTTAATGGAACTGTTTCAGTTGTTCAATCAAATGGTCGAAGTAAGGAGCAATCTGAGGCTGTTGTTCTGGCTCTAATCGCTGCAAACTGGCCATTTTAATGTTCTCTAGACCAACGACCATAGCATCCAGTGGCACATGCAATTCCTGATACAGCAGATTCAGATAGTGCAATCCCTCCGGACTGGTATAATCTGTGCGTTGTCCAGCAATGCCGTAGGTGATGCAGCGCAGAAAATGCCAGAAGTCCCGCCAGCAGGCATCCACTCGCTCCGGCGGATACAGTCCACCACCCGGTTGAGTAATCGTCGGAAAAGTAGTTAGTAATTGAGTGCGGGCTTGATCAACAATGTCCTGCACTCGATCGCGTAACTGTTGGGCAACAGGAACAAAGGCGGCCATTGCAGGAACCTGCTGCTGAATCTGCTGGAAATCCTCATCCGTCAGGTAGCGCCCTTGATCATCTGCCTGTTGGAAGCGTTGAATTACATCACCTGGATGGGTCTCTTGCCAGGTGGCAAAACTCACAATGCGGGCTTTTTGAATCAGTTCCCGAACTTTTTCATTCAGCTGTGGTTTAGTCATTGTTAAAGCTTGATCTGAACATGATCGATTTTAGAGATAAAGGAAGGCGGACAAAAGTCACTAAAGTTCTTTACTGCTCGACTTTTTGACTATATAACTTTATAGTAGTATTAAAGTAATGCTAGGCAGTACTTTAAACCCTTGTAGTAATTGATCTATCTAGGTGATGGGCAGCAAATTATCAACGGCATGTCAAATTCGGCAGGTGTTTTCGTGGTTTCTGTTGTTAGGAGCCATTGTCTTAGCTGTTTTGCTAGGGTTAGGGATAGTCCATCCTCCCAGCGCGGCAGCCGCGATCCGCCAACTTGAAGAAGCAGCGGGACAGGTGGTGTATCAGTCTCGCCAAACTCTTAAGGATCAGCATGGTAATAGCTGGCAAACTGTGGCATTTAAACGAGTTCATCCCGATGGGAAAACGAGTTTTGAGCTGCGGCTGGTTGGTTTTCCGGGAGTGGTGGAACTTGATCGTTCGCAACCTCTAACGTTAACCAATGCTTTGGGAGCAAGGTTGACCGTGATCGATGTGGCTAGCACTATTTTTAGTGAGGCTACTCAGCCTGAATCAAATGTTGGGCAATATGATCTACAACCTCTGATTACGCAGTTACAAACAGGAATTCCTCTAAAGTTGTCATTGCCAACCACACGGGGCGAGGCTATTCATTTATCAGTTTCACCGTTGTTAGTTGAGGAATGGCAAACAGTAGCAAATTCGTGACTTCGAGATGCGAAAGCGCTCTCATTTTTAAACCCTTTAAGGAACTTATTAGCACATTTGGAGAACATCAATGGCAGAGCTATTTTCATCAGAATGGATGCAGGCGTTTGGTGAGCAATGGAATGCAGAACCAGAACTAGCCGATGCCCTAGCTAAAATTCATTTTAATTCCGTGATTGGTTACGGCTTTGAAAACGAGTCAAATCCAACCGGTGTATTGAGGGTGGCAGAAGGACGAGTTGTGTCTGCTGGGCCATATAATGGACAGTCCTTAAATTGGGATCTACGGGCCGATCGCGAACACTGGCAGCAATGGAAAACGAAAGGTCTGAACATGATGGGCTTGAGTATGGCTTATGTCAGCCGTAAGCTGCAATTTCGAGTCGGAGACTACACAGCGATGATTAAAGATCCGCGGATGGCAGGCCCGTTTATTAAATCATTTTCGGTAATGAGTAAAGTTTGATCGGATAGGCTGTAGCTCTCGATCGGGTGGAATCAAACTCTGCTTAAAACCTACCGGGGCATTTAGGGGCTACCCATGCTTAAACTAATTTCAGCCAGATTCATAGTAACAATCTACACCTTGCAAATCGCTACTAAGGACATCACTCATGAAAGCAAACACAACATCAACTAAATCAAAGCTGACCAATCCAGTTTTGCTCACTCCAGCTCAACTGAAGTTGCGACAAAATCAACTGATGATTATTGATGTGCGCGGTTGGGTGGAATATTGGATGGGGCATATTCCGGGAGCAAAACGACTCAGCCAAAATCGCATTCTGCAAGATATTCCCAAAGATCGAGCGATCGTTCTGACCTGTTTGTCTGGACATCGCAGTGCGATCGCAGCTCAATGGTTAGCCTCACAGGGCTATCGTCAGGTCTACAACCTGAAAGGTGGAACAATGGCATGGCAGCAAATGGGATATCCCTTGCAGCGCGGGAATTAGATGAAGGATTAATGTCTACTTGCAGGTTGTGCCAATCTCTGAATGCGTGATGGAGTTACATTTCTAAAGAGGTTGCAATGAAGCTGTAATAAAAATTAGGAAATAATCATGGTTCTACCTGCAAGCTGACTAGTAGAGGCGCAAAGCTCCAACAAAAAAGCTTTCAGAATAGAATAAGTTGTGATTAGAGCACTGAAAAGCGATCTAACTACTTGGTGTCAGTGTTGTCAGCAAACCATAGTCATACCGATCGAATTTCGAGATTAGGGGAGAGTGCCATAATTAAGTAAGGAGATAAAAAGGTGGCGTCAGAATGGGTATTTTAGGTTATAGCCTGCAACGATCGCTAGCATTCGCACATTCATTGCTGACTATCCCACCTGCTCCTGATCACGCCGTTAGCTGCACCCAGTTGCTATGAGTTTCGGAATGCCCTCTACAGCATCTTTGCTAACCTACTCCCCCATGGTTGTTTCAGACCAGCCATTACCCTTAACAACAGATGTGGTTGGGGCTGTACCTACAGCAGATCTCGTTGTGGAAGAGTGTAGAACGTGGTTAGGTTTCCACCGAGTTTGGGGACAACTACCCGCCCCCGCCTTGCACGCGATCGCTCAGTCCCTCTACCGATTTCGGGTCGATCCGCAAACACCCATTTATCAGGAAGGCCAAACACCAAGTGGGTTGTACTTGCTCACGGCTGGCACAGTAGAGATCTTTCAGCGATCGCTGATTGGTCAAATGCTGATCTGTGTGCGAAATGCCGGGGATTTGTTTGGTTACATGCTGGTAGCCAATACGGTTGCCGGAACCTATCAAACGAGTGCGATCGCATTGACCGCGTGTGAAATTTGGTTTTTGCCACAAGCCAGCTTTCAAACCCTAAGTGTTGAGTATCCGGCGATTCAGCAGGTAATCCAGTCTCTGTTATCGCAAGATTTACAGGAGTATGCAGCTCGGATTGCTTGGGAACAAGTGCGAATTCAAGGGTTACAGTCCTACATTCACCCGATACCCCATGAAGCTAGCGTTTTAGGCAGTAGTAAAGCCGCCCAAAAACTGACCGAGCAAATTCAGCAGGCCGCCACTCATCTCAACCCAGTGGTGTTACAGGCCCAGGCTGGTACGGGTAAAACCTTTCTAGCTGGACTGATCCATGCGCGATCGAGCTTGGCCTCCCAACCTTTTGCCGAATTAGATTGTGCTGATCTTCCCCGCGCTAAAGATGGGCGGCTGAATACCGATGCTCTGTTTGGTCGATTAGGGCAGCGATCGGGAATTTTGGAATTGTTAGAGCGAGGCACACTACTACTGGATAATGTGCAAGTGTTGAGTGAGGGTGATTTGGCTCGCTTAATTCACTACCTCAAAACGGGCTTAATTTTGCCGAACCATGGCATTCCCAATAACACCGATCTGGGAACAGTTCATCCTCAGCCCATTTCATCCTGGGTACGGTTGATTCTGGCATCGCCGCAGAAGCTAGATTTGCCGGACGTTCATGCCACTACCATCAAACTGTTTGCTCTGACTCAGCGAAAAGCCGATATTCCCGACTTTGCCCGTCACTTTTTGACCCAATTTTGCCATGACCAGAATCGATCGGGGTTGCAACTGGATCAATCCGATCTCCGTCGTCTCCTGAGTTACGACTATCCCGGTAATCTGGCAGAATTAGCAGAAATTTTGCACCGAGCGGTGATCATGACGCCACCAGGACATGGGGTGGTTCCAGAGCAAGTTTTATGGTCAGTGCAATCGACTAAAAATGCATTTCGGCTAGATTTGTTGACGCATGTTCCTTGGTTACGGCAAGTATTTTTAAATCGCTGGTATCCCAAGGGCATTTGGCTGGTGATGATGGCCATTTTTGTTCCTGTCACCATGCTGGGATTTGTCGGTGAGCAATCGCGGGAAGATAGCATTACCCTTAATCTGTTTTGGGCCTGGTGGTGGCCGGGATATCTCTTCTTGTTTGCTTTCGTAGGTCGCTTTTGGTGCGCGGTTTGTCCATTTATGATTACCGCAGAATGGGTGCGACCGCTATCGCTGTGGCTATTTCCCCGCCAACAATTGACTTGGAATACCCAATGGTTAAATCGCTGGGGCGCCTGGATTTTGTTTGCTGGTTTTGTGGCGATTTATCTGTGGGAGCAATTGTGGGATTTGCCCCACCATGCCTATCTCTCTGCCTGGTTACTGGTGACGATCGCGGCTGGAGCGGTGCTGTTTAGCTTGATTTACGAGCGGCGATTATGGTGTCGATACTTGTGTCCGATCGGTGGCATGAGTGGAATGTTTGCCAAGTTATCCATGATTGAACTGCGATCGACGCAACAAGTGTGTGGGAGCCAATGCCATACTTTTGGGTGTTACAAAGGAAGTGAGGTGACTCCTGTGACCTTTGCGGATGCCTTACCGAATGAAGGTCAAGCTTCGGGGGGATGCCCGTTGTATGTGCATCCAGCGCAGTTGCAGGATAATCGCGACTGTATGTTTTGTATGACCTGTCTGAAAACCTGCCCCAATCGATCGGCCCAGTTAAATCTCCGGTTTCCGGCTTCCGATTTGTTAGATCATCACCAGGAATTTTGGGCAGAAATTGCCCTGTTACTGCTATTGTTTGGGGGTGTGTTCATGCATCATGCTTACACCGTTTTGGCCTGGTTAGGCGTTGATACCATTCCCATGGATGCGGCTCATTTATTGACCAGCCTGCCGATCGTCGTTGCCCTGCTCAGCATTCCCGCTGTTTTGATCTATAGTACTCATGCGATCGCGCGACTCTTGGATCCCAACCAACCCGGCTATCTTACCGTTATCTACGCCTATTTACCCTTCACGCTAGCGGCTAATCTGGCCCACTACATTCCAGCCGCGATCACAGAAGCAGGGCAAGTGTTGGTGGTTTTGGCGCGAACTGTTGGTTATAGTGGCCTCGGTGTACCGACGCTCACCTGGAGTATGGATGTCGCTCAGTTTCTTCAAGGGGTGACGTTGTTATCGGCTCTAGTCTTTAGTCCTTATCCGTTACTGCGAATTACTAAATGCTCCTGGTTCAGTAACTTACCCCATCTATTGCTGATGATTGGATTTACAGTGTGTTGCTTTAAACTGATGATGTAGTTGGTGGAATTCAGCGATCGCTAGACCTGTGGCTCAATGCGTCAGTTGTGACTTAACGTTGAGCCAGCCTCTGCTCATAGTTGACATCTTGAGTCCCCAGCCATCGATCCCAGAAGGTAAAATACAGCCCGTAATGGACGGTGTACTTGAGATGATGCAGGGAGTGGTGGGCAGGCCCAATAAACCAGCGACCAAACCAATGGTGCGGAAAACTAGGAGGCAAGCGATCGACCCCCAAATGGTTTAAAACGGCCCAAATGGTCATTGTGGTCATGACAGCAATTAGCGTGATGAAATGCAGAGGAACAATAAACACAATACCAACCAGGAAGAGGGAATGCACGATCGCTTCTAACGGATCGAAGGCAAAGGAAGTCCATGGGTTGGGATAGCGCGATCGATGATGCCCCTGATGCCACCAGGAGAAGAGGAGGGGATGGTGAAACAACCGATGGGTGAAATAGAAGTAGGCATCCTGAAGCAGCAATATGAGCACATAACTCACACCTAAATACCACAGCCCATACTGGTCAGCCCGGCTATATAACTGGGTTAGATGCAGGCTATGAGCGGAGAGAATAAAGGCGGCCGCTAGAGCAAATACTGCCGATGAGAGCGTGGATAGTTGAATATCATGCTGAATCGATCGCCAGGAGGGCAGGCGATTTAGCCCTGGATGATTCCTGAAGGTTTGACTAAAAGGAAAATAGAAACACCAATATATCCCTCCAGCAACTAGAAAATACCGCAGCAGAATGATGCCAAATAAAGCAATGCTATAAAACCCAAATGAGTACGCTGTCAATTCGATCTCCTTACCCCCCTGGTCATCCAGTGTTGTTTAAGCGCATAGCACTGGAATGGCCATGCATCACTGGACTATCACCGTCTATAGGCTCTGACTAAGATCATCTTAGGGCATATCGAACTGACATATATCAGGCTTAGGGTAGTGAATTGATCATGCCGGAAAACCAAGATTGTCAAAGGGCAAAGGGCAAACCGATTCCCAACTCTCTCCTGAGCTCATTAGTTTTGTTCAACGGTTGGAGCTTCGACAGGGCGAATAATTGTGGTGTTTGGAATCACCTGGGGTTTGAAAATGGCTTGGAGGGCTTCCTCTAAGGTCGGAGCCATGACAATCCGATTCTCGTAAGCCACAATCACTCGCACTAAGGTAGGTAGACTATTTTGAGTCGCCTCCAGATATAGCGGTTCTACATATAGCAACGATTGCTCGATCGGAATAATCAGTAAGTTCCCCTGAAGCGCTCGTGATCCTTGCCGATTCCACAGCGAAATTTGTTGAGAAATTACTGGATCTTGATTGATCCGGGCCTCGATCTGCTCCGGGCCATAGACTAAACGCTCTTTGGGGAAAGTATACAATAACAATTTGCCGTAATTCTCACCATCCGATCGGGCCGCCAACCAAGCAATCAGATTTGTGCGTTGCCTGGGCGTGTAGGGCAATAGCAGAATGAACTCTTCAAACGGAACAATGGGCAGACTGGTAATTAGGTAATAGGGCTCTACTGGACGCGGTTGATCGCCATAAACTTCATTCGGAATTTGCCACTGATCTTCCCGGTTATAAAATACCTGGGGGTCGGTCATGTGATAGGTCATGAGCCGTTCCGATTGCAGTTTGAGAAAGTCCGTTGGGTAGCGAATATGACTGCGTAGGGAGGCAGGCATGGCACTCAACGGTTTAAACAAACCAGGAAAGATAGTTGACCAGGTAATCATGATCGGATCACTGGGATCGGCTACATATAAATCAACCGAGCCATGATAAGCATCAATGACAACTTTGACAGAATTACGAATGTAATTGATCCCTTCACTTCCTGGGTCAGAGTAGGGATAGCGATCGCTGGTAGTGTAAGCATCGACGATCCAGTACAAATAGTTCTGATCCTGTTGTCCTGGTGTTGCGACTTTGGCGGTGACTAAGTAGGGATCGTTGTCATAACGCAGGAAGGGCGCGATCGCCTGAATGCGATGTTTAATGTTACGCCGAAATAATACTTTTGTTTCTGGCAAAAAATCGCGGGTGAACAAGAACCGCCAGTCCCGCAGGTAGATCGCCAGTAAGCCCCGCCGCCACCCGTTACCAATGGTAATGCCACCCTGGCCATCATAAATGGTATAGGCGTTATCCCTGCCGCTGGGAAAATCTAATTCCCGGGTTTGGGTTTGGGTCATCACATAGGTATTGGTTATTTCACCATAATAGATGCGAGGTTGCCCGATCGGAATACTGGCCTGGACTTCTGGACTAGAGGGAGTTAGTGCTCCGGTTTCACCCCCTATAATGTCTTTAACAAAATATTCTGGCAACCCACCTGGTGCTACCGTATTGACTGGACTGAGTGTAAAGCCATATCCATGCGTATAGATTAAGTGACGGTTGATCCAAGTCTGGGCTTCTGGCGGCACAGCACTATAATCTAACTCCCGAGCTGCGATCAAAACTTGCCGTTGTTCTGTCGGTGAAGGAGGAGAACTGACACCTGAACGATCGGGAGAAGGTGCAGCAACCTCAGTTTGTAATGTATAACGATCGATATCCGCATCAGGAAAGCGATAGTAAGGCCGAATTTGCTGCAATTGGCGATTCGTTTCCAGCAGCGGACGCTGATCCCAGAGGCGAATATTGCGGATAGTCTGGTTATTGGCAATCAGATCAGCTTCAGTCAGTTGGCCTTTGGGATCAAAGTTGGCCGTCTCGATCGCTTCCAAGCCAAACGCCTGCCGGGTGGCAGCAATAGCCCGTTCGATAAATGGACGTTCCTGCACCAGTTCATTGGGTTGCACAATCAAATACTGGACGACCTCCGGCGTAATGATGCCAGCGACCAGCATTAGACCACCAAACAGGCCTAACCCCAACTGGAGCCAGGGGCGATAGGAAGGCGGCCAGACGATCGTGCGCCAGAGTAGGTAGCCCGCGATCGTCAGTGCCAAGAGACTCAACCCCGTGTAAGCCGGAAGTTGCACCATGACATCGGTATAACTGGCTCCAAACGCTGCTCCGCGAGGGGAATACAGCAGTTCGTATCGACTTAACCAGTAGCTCAAGGCTATCACCGCCATCAGCCCACTGCCCACTCCATATAGATGCCGTTTTTGAGCCGGAGAAAACCCTGGGAAATACCCTTGACTGAGGCTATGTCCAGAGAGCAGATAGGTTAGAGCTACGGCAATACAACCGGATAAACATAACCCAAATAGCCACAACTCCACCAATTCCCAGACTGGTAAGGTAAAGATGTAGAAACCAATATCGCGACTAAATAAGGGGTCAGTCCGGTTAAACGAGGTGGGATGAAGATACTGGAGGATCACCGCCCACTGTTGAGAGAATAACCAGCCAAATAAGAGACTGAATGTAATCGCGATCGCTCTTAACCAAAATCGGGGATAAATTAACACCACGATCGCAAAACCGACACCGCTAACAATCCAGCCAATCTGATGGCTAACGATTGTGCTGAACTGCCATAGGGTTTTCAGGTTAAGACGAGCAACAAACGGAGTAGACAGGGTGGGGCCAGTCTGCCAATAAGTAACCGCCAGATGACTGTAATAAACTAATAAGGCCCCCATTAACAAACTGAGTCCTAAGGTTAGGGGTAGGAGCGATCGCAGCTTCAGTGAGGGAGTTGACGCAATCTTATCGGATGAAATCGTTGATGGAGTAGAGTACTGAAGGGTGGCTCTATAGG
Source organism: Microcoleaceae cyanobacterium (assembly GCA_036703105.1). GTDB lineage: Bacteria > Cyanobacteriota > Cyanobacteriia > Leptolyngbyales > Leptolyngbyaceae > Pantanalinema. The sequence continues at coordinate 2,501 of DATNPU010000019.1, read as the reverse complement.
ACGAGCGACTGGTTTGTCGTTTCCCACTCATTTCCGACAGTTGATTGGTCTGGGTGGGCTGATGACCAGATTTTAATCGCTGGCTTAACGCGAGATTGCCCCATAAATAAGCTGCTGTGACTCCTGTAACAATGCCAAATAGAATCAACCGCACCCGAAATTTCAACAAGAAGACTGAAAGATAGTGAACCTCCTGAAACCAGAGCACTTCTGCTCCTAGCCGAGATGCCAAATCCAGCAGTAGTCCTACTCCCAGAAGCACAGCAAATAGTCGCAATAAATGGTTTCGGGTCACAGGCGGTTACTCATAGATGAAGTGATCCTAGAATTGAATTGGTTTGGAACTAACGAGTCTGCCGTTGTTGCCACTCGTACTGTTGGCGGAATAATTCTCGTTGCCGTTCTTGTTCCTGCCGCCACTCATTCTGTTGCTGGAGTAATTCTCGCTGTTGTTCTTGTCGCTGTTGCCACTCATTCTGTTGTTGGCGAAGTTGCTCTTGGCGTTGCTGTTGTTGTTGCCGCCACTCATCTTGTTGTTGGTTAAATTGCTCTTGGCGTTGTTGCTGTTGCTGTTGCCAGGTGTCTTGCTGTTGGCGAAACTGTTCCCGTCTTAATTGCTCCCGCTGTTGTTCTTGCTGCCGTCTAAGTTCTACTTCACGCTCATAATCCCATCGCTGCTGAACCTCTGGAGGCACTGAATTGGGATCTTCAATCTGTTGCTGCGGTGTCTCAGCATGAGCAGGCAGAGCAATCCAGCCTACTACGATCGCTAGGATGGCCAAGAATCGCCCAAATTGCTGTCTAGCTAAATAATTGCGCATTACCTGACTCCCTGTACTACAGGTTCCTTCACCCTAACATTTCACTCACTTTTTGTGACAAAATCGAGATTTTTTAGCTGACAAAGATTAAACTTTTCTTTTGATCTGCTGGGGTCAGCCAGACTCAAAATGGAGTTGATGTAACTATTAGGGAGGCCGCGCCATGAGAACCGATCTTGACCCCAATGTTAGACAGGAGTTACAACAGGGCCTGGGATGGACGTTAGCGTTGGGAATTTTAATTGCAGTGCTGGGAGTGGCCGCGATCGTCTTTCCCATCGTCTCCACGGTGGCACTCACCCTATTTTTTGGTTGGTTATTCATTGCTGGGGGAATCTTCAAAGCCGTCTACGCCTTTCAGGTGCATGGTGTGGGATCTAAAATTTGGCGTTTAGTGCTAGCGGCTTTATATGTTGGTGCTGGCATTTTCATGCTGACGTATCCGCTGAAAGGGGCATTGACGTTAACCGTGGTGCTGGCAGTGACCATTCTGGTGGAAAGTGTTTTAGAAGTGATCATGGCATTTCAACTTCGACCAGCCCCCAACTGGGGATGGATGTTGATCAGCGGTGTGTTGGGAATTGTTCTCGGCATCTTGATTTGGAATCAGTTACCTATCAATGCCCTCTGGATAATTGGTCTGTTGGTTGGAATCAATTTGCTAATGAGTGGGTTGTGGATCACGATGTTCTCCCTGTCGGCCCGTCGCGCGTTAAGGAGTGTAAATTAAATAGCCGGAATAGTTCCCTGTCGGGGGTACAGCCCTGTGCCCCTACCAAAAAGCAAATTCTGGCTCTGATGTTCACAATTCTCAGCCCTTTGTATAGTCCTCTGCTTTGCCTCAACCAGATCTTGAGAGTTTTAACGCAAACCCTAGCACTCAATCATGTATCTCATTAGTACATTGAACGAATCGATCGCGATTGAAGAAAACCTGAAACAGTTTTTGCTGGTGATTTCGGCGGCGTTGGGAGTAGCGACGTTATCTCAAGTCGTTCCCTGGCTGCGGAGATTTCCTTATACACTGATGCTGGTGATTACTGGGATGGGGTTAGCGTTACTGAATATTCGCTTCTTCACCCCGTCCCCAGAACTGATTCTCTGGATCTTCTTGCCTCCCCTCCTGTTTGAAGCCGCTTGGAATTTGAATTGGCAGGATCTGAAGCGAGATCTAACCGCTATCTCTCTATACGTCACGCTAGGAGTTGGGATTACGATCGCCGGAATTACTTTGTCATTAACAACTTGGGCGAGCATTAGCCTCCCGATCGCACTCCTGATTGGAGCGTGTTTAGCCGCGACTGATCCGGTTTCTGTCAGTGCCCTCCTGCGAGAGTTGGGAGCACCGCCTCGATTGAAGGCACTGGTAGAAGGGGAAAGTATGTTTAATGATGGTACGGCGGTTGTTGCCTTTAGTTTAGTGCTCGGCATTGCTATGGGCACAGATAGTTTTGATCCCCAGCAATTCATAGTGAAATTTCTCACGGTGGTTGGTGTGGGATTACTGGTTGGGTTGTTGTTTGGCTTTGGGGTTTCCTATTTGACGGAGCGGTTTGACTTACCCTTAGTTGAGCAATCGCTTACCCTGGTTTCTGCTTATTCGGCTTACCTGATTGCCGAGAGCCTGGGTGGTTCTGGAGTGATTGCAACCGTAACAACCGGATTGATTTTAGGCAATTT
>DATNPU010000009.1:0-2648 GCA_036703105.1 Microcoleaceae cyanobacterium | reverse complement strand
CTTCTGTCTGATAGCTGGTTTCTGCGACCTCAGTGACATCCGGTTCTACAGCTACCTCTTCATTTGGTGAATCACTGGCCGACGATCGCCGCCGGACTCGCCGTCGAGGTTGTTCAAACTGGTCTGATTCAAACTGATCTGGTTCAAACTGGTCTGATTCAAACTGATCTGGTTCTTCTATAGAAGCAACTTCTGGCTCACTCGCGATCGGTGACGCACTGAATCCTAAATCTAGCTGTTCTAGGCTTAGGGCCGCTTTATCTACTGTTTCAGCTGACAGGAGCACACTGGCCGCAGGTTCATCATCAGTCGCAAAGCGTCCGGCTCGCTTTTGTTGAATCAGCAACTCATACTCATCGGCGGGCAACCCCTGCTTCAGAATTCGGCTAATCGTAGAGTTACTTACCCCATACCGACTAGCCAATGTCGAAGTGGTTTCACCGGGCAAATGATAAAGCTCAAGAATTTGTTGCTTTTCTGGATCGGAAAGTTTGCGAGAAATCATGCCATCAGCCTTGAGAGAGTCTCTGCCTTGTTCATTCTATTCTGAAGCAGATCAAACCTGGCTGGTGATTCCGCTTAAGGCTGAAAAATTGTCCCTCATGCCCGCCGCCGCGAACTACCCCGCCGCGATCGACTGGAGAGGTCATACTCCAGGGCCGCCCCAATGCCAAATAAGACACCGCAAAATACCCAACCTACTTCTGGTAAACTGCCGCTTTTATATTCAGGAATATGGTCGTTCGCGTATTTAAACCAGATGTCAGCGACATAGAGGCAGAAAGCAGCAAAGGCAATCATGCGCCAAGACTGGGAAAAACGCCCACCCCAGAACGCCAAGAGCAAGGCGGTTGCCAGCACTAGGAGAATGACATCACACACCTGATAAAACAAATTGACCGGATCTTTAAATGGTTTGAGGGCGTTCTCAAGATCGATTGCCCATTGAGGTGAGTTCGATTTCCCTTCAGTTGCGTCTGCTTTGGCACTGTTAGGAGAAGCAACGATCGGGGATGTGGCTGGTGTGGTAGAAGCTGGCTGAGCAGAAGCAGCTGGTTTAGCAGCAGGAGCGGATTTGACGCTCGGTTTAGTGGCTGGAGCCGCTTGAGCGTAAACCGGAGATTCCAGGAAGAACGCTGTTTTATCCGGTTCCTGGGGAGCGCTGGATCCGAGCCAGATGGCCAATGCAATACCGATCGCCCCAATGCCGACCACAACACCCTTCTGCCAAATTTCTAGATTTAGCCGACGGGAGGAAACGGCTTGCCATAGTCCCAGTACTAGAAAAATGTAGGTCAGGATGAAGAAGAAGTCTCCTGGTGAAACTGCTGCCTCCAACCCCAATCCGAGTTCCCAATAGGTAAACAGGAGGTTGCCGAGAAAGTAGAACAGCATCCCTAACCCAATGCAGAGCCAAACATTACGTCCACTGACAATTTGGGGACTACGCCAGTTGCGAAAGCAGAGCAGAAAAGCCACAAGATATGCAGTGGCTTCAAAAATTGAGGTGCCAAGTGAATACCAGGTTGGTGGTTCCTGACCTTTAGGCGTGACACTAAATAGGAGAAAAAATAGGAGGGCTAGAACTGCCCAGGCAACTTGGGCCAAAACAATAGTTTGGACAGAAAGAAACGATTTAGAACCCGACTTATCCAGGCTACTCATAAGTCTTACTCACCAGGTAGCTGCAATAGAAATAGAAATAGGGATGGGGATAGAGATGCGACCTCTCAAGCAAGGGTGACATATCTGTAGAGTTTCGGAACATATTCGTCAAAGATTCTTAAGATGGGCGATCGACAGCTCAGTTATCGACGCATTCAGGTTGGGATAATTTGAGCGATCGCCGTTGCTTAACGCCACAACTTGCCCAACGGTAAATGATTCAACCAGCTTGTAAACTGACTGCGATCGTTCGAGGGTAGGTCTTGCAGCGCATCCAGCGCTCGTTCAGCAAAGCTGGTATTGCCAAAATAAGATTTACCAATGCGATGGAGTTCTTGCAGCAGGGTATTGAGATGATGTTCCTGCCAGGGAGGAAGCTGGGCGGCATTTAAAGGATCGAATGTTAGCAAATGTTTAACGGCATCAGGAGATTCTGTTTGAGGAAAGTGCCATTGTTTGAAGACTTCAGAAATATCTTTCTGAAACAGTCCAGCTTGGCGGTTGCCTAACAAGTCTTCAACATCAATAAACACTGCTTGGAGCATTAACAGACAGGCTTTGACAGCAGATGCAGAGGCTGTATCACCAGCACCACCTTCTTCTGCCAGTTGCTCCAACCGAATTTTGCCCCAGACACTATATCGTTCGGGCTCCTCTAATAGGACACAAGCTTTTCCCTGGTTGTCAGTTAAGTCTCGCCACAGGGCTTTCGCGTCTTCCTCTTGACTAGCATTGAATACACTAATCAAGCGAAAGGTTTGCCCCTGATAGGTCAGAATTGGAACTTTCTGATCCCGCTTTGGGTGCTGAATCGCTGAAATCTCAACATCCTGCCGTTTCAGTAACATGACTCTACCAGTTAACTCCTGTCAGGGCGGGGGTGCTTGGGCAAGGGATACGATCGCCTCGCCCATTGCCAGCGGGGAGGAATATCGGATGAGCCACAATGAGATTGATGCTAGCGGCTTCGATCAAACGAGTTC
>DATNPU010000428.1:0-19804 GCA_036703105.1 Microcoleaceae cyanobacterium | reverse complement strand
CAAAACGGCCTCTGCATGATCGTCATTCATGTGCTTGCAGATCCGTTGGCTAACTTCAGGAGTAATGGGATCAGACATAATGCTTAAGAATTGCAGTCCTCAGCCATTATCAGGGATGAGAGCTGGGAAATCTAGCCTGTTATAGTCTGATCTCAAGCTGATCTCCGGGGTTTGCCAGGACGAATGCCACTCAGTTTCAACACATCGGTAAAGGTGGCACAGTAGGTCGGCATCCCATAGGTGGATGGAGTAACGGGATCTTTGTAAATGAAGTGGCGATACCGCATCGCAAACTTCTCCCAGGCCCCAACTTTGATCTGAAACAGGGTAATCAGGAAGTTGGCAAGCTTTAAATTTAATGGGATACGGAAGTAAATGCGCTGATTGAGATAGGCACAGGTTTCTTCAACCGCGTGGTCGATCGTGGTGGCCGGATTGCCCAATACCAGATCACGCGACTCTCCCGGTTCTGGTGGATGTTCAATCAAATGCTTGACAATCCAGGCGACATCCTGAGCATGAATGTAGTGAAAACTGCCATTGGCACTGAAGAAGCGGGCTAACCCAATCCAACGTGTGACCTGAGCAATGCCTGAGGAAATGTGAGATTGCGGCTTTTGTTTATCTCCCCCCAGTAATAGGGTAGGAAACACGGTTGTAATCTTGGGCGTGATCGCTAGCTTGCTCAGTTGGTGGTAGCAAACGTATTTCGATCGCACATAATCCGTGCCAATCTCACCGGCTTCCTTCAATAACTCATTGTTTTGGTTCAGGATGCTGGCTGTCGAGAAATAAATCACCTGCTGACACCGTTCGGAGTCGAGCAGATTCATTAATCGAATGGTCTTGACGACATTGACGTCAAATACTTCTTGAGGGCCACCCCAAGCAGTTGCCGCTAGCACGGCGACATCCATCGTTTTCAGCAGATCACTGAACTGCTCGATCTCCCGCATATTGCCCTGCAAGATTGTGATTCCCGGACGAGCGTTGTAATCAATCTTGAGCTTGTCCGGGTCTCTGACCAGCAGGAATAACTCGTGGTTTGTTTCTTGAATGAGAGTTTCAACCAGGTAGTGACCAACACAGCCACTCGCGCCAGTCACGAAAATCCGTTTGGATGTCATCAGGAGATTAGATGGATAGCAGGGTTTGAAGTGTGGAATTGTCGATTTTAAGCGAAATCTTTAAGATTAAACGTCCGGTGGAAAACAACTAGGGATTCCCTAGCCTTCATGCTCTATCTCTAAGACTTCACCCATCCCCAACAAAACCAACAGTCAAACCCAGATCAAGCATGAACAGCTAGCAACTCATGTGCCTGTTTTGCCGTTTCAAAGAAGAAAGCAGCATTTTCTTCGGGGGTGTTGGGGAGAATCCCATGACCAAGATTCATAATGTGTTTCCACTGGCCAGCCTTGCGGATGGTATCCAGAATGCGATCGCGGATGAAGTCTTTGGAGCCAAATAAAGCACACGGATCAACATTGCCCTGAACGCCAATCTCGGAACCCAAACGTTGACGGGCTTGTGCCATATCTACAGTCCAGTCCACGCTGACAATATCAGCTCCCGATGTGGCCATTTGCTCTAGAATACCAGCACTACCGTTGATGTAAAGGATCAATGGTGTATCTGGGTGAGCGGCTTTAACTTTTTGGTAGACCTGTTTTTGATAAGGCAGGGCAAAAACGGCGTAATCTTGAGGACTGAGTTGGCCCGCCCAAGAATCAAACATTTGGACAACCTGGGCACCAGATTCAATCTGGTAGCAAGCGTAAGTGCCGATCGCGTCTGCTAGCTTGCTTAAAAACTGATGTAACATGGCTGGCTCATTGAACGCCATGCTTTTGATAATGGTGTAATCTTTAGAGCTTTTTCCTTCGATCGCGTAAGCCGCTAAGGTCCAAGGCGCACCAACGAATCCCAGGACAGTGGCTTCGTTCCCCACTTCCTGCCGCAGTGCTTGCAGGGTTTCCCGGATAAATGGTAGGGATTCTGCTGGTTCTAGAGGGCGGAGTTGATTAATTTGTTCCAAACTCCGGATGGGTGGATCGATGATCGGTCCCCGGCTTTCCACAATATCAAAGGGAATGCCGAGTCCTGGTAGGGGAGTCAAAATATCGGAAAACAGAATCACCCCATCCGGATGGAAGGCTCGGAAGGGTTGAAGTGAAATTTCGATAGCCAGTTCCGGTTTCTCCGAGCGATCGCGGAACGAGGGGTACTGATCCCGCAAATCTCGATAGACTTTCATATAGCGACCCGCCTGCCGCATCATCCAGACAGGGGGGCGCTCTAAGATTTCACCACGAGCAGCGCGAAGCAGAAAGGGAACCTGGGTTGACCCGGTCATCTAAACGTTGTCCTAGTTTTCGAGTGCATTTGTTAGCTTACCACTCTGGGCCAACCGTTTTGCGCCTTCGATCGGAAATCGGCGATCGATTGTCAAATCCGGAGGGGGAAGAGGAGAGGAAAGATGAGGCAGGTGGGGGAAGTTAGAATTCACTGTGACACGCTTCCCAGGCTTCGATCGCGACGGGAACGATTGGTTTAATTAAGGTTTGGATGGCTTGGGCATAAGCTCCGATCTCGCTTTGAGCGCCTGCGCCTTGGCGTAAGCCAATAAAGTGTAAGACGGCTTGGAGGGAGACTGTCCAGACCCAGGAAGTATATACGGAGGGGACTAATACGCCTCTGGCCTGTTCGCGACCCACACCTAAATTCAGGAGGGATTGATAGGCCTCGTAGCTGGCGCGGCATTGAGTAGCGTAGATGTCGATCGCTTGTTGATTCGCAGCCTCCTCTAATGCGCCTTCGGTAGCTTGTTTATTGCTTTTGGCTTGCTGCCGAAATACTTGGGGGATGTAGAACTCGTTGCTATCGTCGATCGCCACGTAGCGGAAACTCTTTTCGTTCCAGCCCAACTGCTCATCATTGTGGTTACTGGCAATTACATGCTTCCACCACTGCCGACACACATAGAGTGGGGCTTTGACCTTGAACTTAAATACCACACCGCGAAACGGACTGGTGTGCTGATGTTTGATCAAGTAGTGGATCAGCTTGATATCTTTATCGCTCAGTTCAGGTGAGCTTTTCTCAAAACTGGCCCGAGCATCATTGACAATATCGAGATCACTGCCCATTGAGGCAATCAGTTCAATCCGACTTTTGCCATCATTTAAGGGATCAAGCCAAGTTGTTGGTGCAGATAAGACAGTAGGGGTCATGGTAATCGAGCTTCCTCACGGAAACTATTGAGAGGTTGCAGGCAGATCTTCAAAATTTACACCAGAATCACCCATGTAGATTTTGACGATCTGAATCAAGCTAGATTGATGGGCTTAATCGTCTGGAAACTGCCAGCAGGCAATATGTTCAACATTACTGCTGCCACACTGACAGACTTCACGGGTGGAGGCCATCCACTCCCGATCGCAGACCCGACAGTGACACAGAATATTGTAGCGATCAGCTTCGGCTACAGACTCGTGCCATTGCTGTAATTCTTCGGGGCGGAATTGGGAGAAGGGCTCAGACATCGGTGTTATCAAAGAGGACATAGGGCGTTTAACCAAACGCCCCTACAGGAATGGCTCACTCTACCGCTTCTAGGGTTGCTGGTTGATACCGGAGTTCTGGGAGCTGGATTTGCTCTACGACTGGCGTAAACCCAAGCCACTGACTGGCTAGCTCCGTGAAGTTGTCGGGAGTGCCACTGACACAAAAGCGGGTAGGAGCAGGGGTGCGAAGGTTGCGTAATCCCAACAAATCCAGCTCTTGTGCAGCCGCAGCGACGACATGCACTGCTGGATTAATCAGTTTGACTTGGGGCGGCAAAAGCTTTTGCAGAACTGGAGCTAAATAGGGGTAGTGAGTGCAGCCATAAATTAGGGTGTCGATTTGCTGTTGCAGCAGTGGTTCTAGGTAGCTAGCAGCAACAGTCTGAGTATAGGGATCATTGATCCGATTTTGCTCGATCAATGGTACAAACTCCGGACAGCCGACCTGCCAAACTTGAGTATCACTATCGATCTCCTGAATTGCCTGCCGATAGGCGTCACTAGTGGCCGTAGCGGGGGTGGCAATCACGCCAATTCGTCGACCTTGTTGGACAGCCGCTCGGGCTCCGGGTAGGATCAGCCCCAGAATTGGAATGTTGAACTCCGATCGCACAGCTTCTAGCGCTAATGCCGAACTCGTGTTACAAGCCATGATCACCATCTTGGCGTTCTGATGCACCATCCAGGTGAGAATCTCCCGCACGAATTGCAGGATCTGAGCCTGCGATCGGGTGCCATAGGGCAAGCGGGCAGTGTCACCAAAGTAAAGTGCAGATTCTTGGGGCAGTTGACGATAAAGCTCTCGCAAAACTGTTAGCCCACCTACCCCGCTATCAAACACGCCGATGGGAGCCGCAGTGCGAGATTTGCTAGTGGGCAGATGACCGATAGTGAACTGATTTTCTGACACTCCACACACCTCTTGTTTGTGATCAACACTTGTCGCTTAGGAACGGGCAGACCGTTGAAGGTACTGTAGAATACCACGAACAATCGCTTCTGCCATCTGACTCCGGTATGCCGGATCGGACAACCGCAATGCATCATCCCGTCCAGTCACAAAGCCAACTTCGACCAATACGGATGGCATTGAGGTGCGGCGTAACACATAAAACCGAGCTGTTCGGACACGCCGATCGGGAATTCCGGTGCCCGCCAACACGCTTTGGTGAATAGATTGAGCCAGTTCTGCCCCGCTTTGATAGTAATAAGTCTCCAGCCCGTTAATGTCCGGTCGGCTCAAGTCGATCGAGTTGGCATGAATACTCACAAAGGCAGTGGCATTCACTTGTTCTGCCAGTTGCACCCGAGGTTCTAGATCCAGATCGCGATCGTCCGGCCGCGTTAACACCGCTTGCACCCCTTGCTGCTGGAGGAGGTTGGCAACTTTAATGCCAATATCTAGCACAATCTCTTTTTCTTGGAGGCCGCCAATTCCCACTGCACCTGGATCGGGGCCACCATGCCCAGGATCGACAACCACAACCAACCGACCCGAGGGGACACGCGGTAACTGAGCGGGAAGCGGATTCGTAATAGCAGGTGTTGTTGTTCTAGGAGGAAGGGGGACGGGAATCGATCCCACGTTGCCTGGAGGTGTCAGAACAGGTTGACGATTCCGTTGGAGTTGTAGCGCCACTGATTGTTGGCTGAGTTGGCTAATGCCATTGATCTGCACCCCCGCCGCAGGTTGTACTAGGAGCGAAACTGTCCGGGGATTGTCTTGCCGAATTTGTAGGTTCAGGATCGGGCTACCCGGACCTAACCGAGGTCGCCGGATATTCGGGGACAGTTGAGCAGAATTCAGCGTAATGCGATAGGCGGCTGAAGACCGATCCCAGTTAGCGTCGTAGTTGAGAGCTTGGTTGCCCCGAATCACGAGTTGGCTACCGCTAAGTTCTACAGCGTCGATCGTGGCTAGACCTGTAGCGGTTACTGGGGAAGATGAAATCGGTCGTTGTCCGGGAGATTGCCAGGGACGGCTATTGACAGAAGGAGCTTGACTGCTAGAACCATTGGAGCTAACAGAGGGCGGGGTAGCGACCACCGAAACTGATGGTGTTGAGGGGTTGCCTTGAGGAATAGGAGAGGTGCCAGCCGCGATCTGTTGCGGATTGGGTAACTGGACTGTCCATTGCCGAGCCGTAATCCCCCGAAACTTGACTTGCTGGGGATCGAGGGTGTAGCCCGGTGCTAACTCGACCACAATCCGAGTGGTATAGCGATCGAACTGAGCAATCCGCACTGAACGAAAGGCTCCATTGGCAGGCTGATTGAGTTTAGGCCGTCCCCAAGTCACACCGGGTAAATCAATCACTAATCTCGTGGGGTTAGCCACAAGTTGGGCTTTAGGCTGAACTCCGTCCTCGGTGGTAAACTCGAGGCGATTTTGGCGGGTGTCAAGTTGCCAGTTTTCTAGCCCACCCGCGATCGCAGGGGAGCCCATTAGGAGTAGAGAGGTCGCTAGCAGTAAGGAGCAGGGAAATTTGTTCACGGTACTTGCGGAATTCGGGAGGAGCTAAACAAGAAGCACTACACAGCAGTTACTCACGGATGCTGTAGGTGTGAGTAATCTTGAGGTTGCCAATATAACGAATCTCCTAGAATGGCGATCGGGTCAACCTGCAAATCAAGGAAAAATTGGGAACTGAATAACGCTACCCGATAATTTACTCGCGTCTGACGTAAATTCAGCCATTTAGTTTCCAGTAGTGCGGCACCGTTTTGCATGAGAAATTCCCACGAACCAGAAAGCGCAACGAAAAAACTGCGTAAGACTATAACCGATCCACCCCAGAGCGATCGGCTAATTCTGGTGAATTTCCTCTATTCAACCGTGGGATTGGCTGTCAGATTCAACTCGCTCTAATTCAGCTGGGGGAGAATCGATCGAGGCTGATGATAAAACTACAGCTTCCCCAGTCGCGTTAGCTAGGGCAGGATCAGCCTCTTGTGCTGATGCATCGTCTCCTTGCGTAAACACGACCCGTAATAGGGGCGGAGCTATAAATGTGGTTAAAATCACCATCACAATAATGGCGGCTTCTAACGGCTTGGATAATGCGCCACTAGCGGAACCCACGGCGGCAAACACTAAACCAACTTCCCCCCGAGGAATCATACCGACCCCGATCGCCAAGCGGTTAATGCCTGGCATCCCAAACACGGTAGCACCCGTTACCACCTTACCGATAATGGCGATCACAATCAGGAAGGATGCCATAATCAACCCTTCCCGATTTTCAGGCACTAAGGGATTAAGGACGCTGACATCGGTTCTCGCCCCTACGGACACAAAGAAAATCGGCACCAACATATCCGCGATCGGAATGACTAATTCTTCCAATTCCTTACGCTTATTGGTTTCTGCCAAAATTAAGCCAGCGGCAAAAGCCCCGAGAATGGCTTCTAAGTGAATGACGGCGGCGATATAGGACAGGCCATAGCCGAAGATCAATCCCATAACGAGCAGCTGGCCACGGGTTTTTAGATTGTCTACCAGTGAAACAAATACTGGCATGAGTAGGCGGCCTACCCAGATCGAGCCAACGAGGAAAGCAGCCGCACTAATAATCAACAGGACCACATTGCTGACTGCCACGCTGCCATTCCGAGCCAGGCTAGCCACTACTGCCAGGACGATAATTCCCAGGACATCGTCCATGACGGCAGCCCCAATAATGATCTGCCCCTCCCGCGAGGTTAAGCGATCGATTTCGGCTAATACTTTGGCGGTAATACCAATACTGGTGGCTGTCAATGCTGCCCCGGCAAAGATAGCGGGAACCGCTGGCACACCAAAAATTAGCATTAATCCCGCTGTTCCCAGGGCAAACGGGGTGACTACTCCTACGCAAGCCACGATCGTCGCTTGTGGCCCTACCCGTAGGAGTTCCTTAATATCCGATTCCAGGCCAATTTCAAACAGCAGAATCACAACGCCGAGTTCTGCCAAAACTGAAATCACTTCACTTTGGGCCTCAAAGATGGAAGGAATGGCGGCAACATCAAACCCGGCGGTCATTTGCAGGACATGCATCAGCATGGAATCTGTGCCATCTACCCCACCTTCGGGAAATACCAGTAAATGCAGAGCCGAAACTCCAACTAATACCCCGCCGACTAATTCTCCTAATACGGGTGGTAAATCCAGGCGAGCACAAACCTCGCCGCCCAACTTGCTGGCGAGGTAAATCACTATGAAGCTTAAGAGCACCCCTGCTAGAACAAAGGGTTCATTTTCGGCAGCCACTGTTGCCAGCAAGGGGCCAGTGACCGCATGGATACTCGATAAGGCAGGAAGTGCTACCCAATTCATGAAGGTCTCCCACAGGTCTGCAATCTCTCTTGTTAACTGTATCGTCTTGTTAACTGTTTCGGTTTCGTTACATCCTACGCCGATCGCCCGCGATCGCACTAGCTTGAAGATCGCTGATTCAGGCTGGAATGCCTGATATAGAATTGCCCTGATTGTTTGCTCTCAGAGATCTGCCATTTGTTGCAGAGGATCGCCGCATGGTTTTACTACTCGCCGATGTCTTTCTGCTACTAACCCAGGTGCTCCTGTGGATTGTGGTGGGTCTGGTTACTTGGTTCGTGCTGCTGAAAGCATTGCCGAGAGCGTTTCTTAGCATGTTAGTGCTGCTGCTGATTCTGGCAGTGCTGGTGATTTCCTTTGTGGGGGGTGCTCCCGCCGATGGTGGCATCCTGGAAACCTTGTGGAAAATTATTTCCTTTCCCCTCACACCATTAGGCTTAGGCATTGTGCTGATCTGGGTGTTACTGTCTGGCACAAAGCTGACTAAGGTGGCGAGAAACATCATGTTAGTCGCCTTGCTATTGCTAGCATTGGCGAGTTTTCCAGCAGTTGCCTATTTCCTGGCGCAAGAATTGGAAATGGAAGCGGTCGAGCTGATTCGGGCCACGCCTCCCTTAGAAAGCGGCGCTCAACGAGTGATTGTCTTGCTAGGGCAGGGCACAACCCGCACCCAACTGCGACCCCGACGGGGAGAACCGCCTGCCGAACCTAAACCTGCGAGTTGTCCACCTGAATGTACTCCAACCTCACCACCGCCCAGAATTGAGCGCCCGATTTTAGAGGAACAGTATCAGGTTTTGAGTAACCTGCCGATTCAACTGACAGCACAGGGGAACCGCTTAATTTATGCGGCCAGGCTATATCAAGAGGAGGGGAACCGGGGGACGAATCCGGTGATTATGGTTAGCGCGGGTACGCGGAATAACCGGGTTTGGAAGGAAGGGGAAAAGAAGGAGGATGTATCGGAAGCGCGAGATATCCAAACATTTCTAACCCAAACGATGGGTGTGCCTGAACGAGATATGATTCTCAATCATGATGATGGCAGTGTGCGCCGGAGCGCCGAGCAAATCCAGCAGATTTTGAATGGTCAACGCATTAACTATGGAAATCAATTAATCCTGGTAACTTCGGCCATAAATATGCACCGCAGTTATCTAACGTTTCAGCGGTTATTTGAAGACACGCTGATTATTGCCCGACCCACCGATTTCTACAGTCTGCCGCCCGCCAACCGCTTAGCTAAAGTGGCCCAAGGAGCGGATGTTGTGGAAAATCGACTGCTGGTGTCCGATTTTGTCCCCAATGTGGAAGCCTTTTATATTTCCTCACGGGCGATCGAAGAGTACCTAACGGCTCTCTATTATTTTCTGCGCGGCTGGATCAGCATGTTCCAAGCTCCCCCCACGATCGAATCAACTGTCCCTGTTTCGACCCAAGCCCCTGAAACCCCTGAACCAACCTTTTCTCCGACACCATCCCCACTCCCAACGGCAACCGAGTTATATCCTTATCCGCCTTCACCTGTGCCGTCGCCTCCCTATAAACGGTGGTAGAAACTGCTTCTGCGATCGTTCCACCAATTCGTTTAGGATGAGAGAGCTTTGGCACAGCTTCATCTGACGATCTGGATTGGTTTTAGACGATGGCTCACTCCCGCCTACGAAAACTGGGGCAATATCTCCGTCCTCATTGGCGACAAGCCGCTTTAGGGGTACTGGCACTATTTATTGTCAATGCTGTGGGGATTTATATTCCCTTGCTGATCCGCGATGCGATCGATCATCTGCAAGTCACCTTTAGTTACAACCAAATCATTTATTACGTGGTGTTGGTGGTTGTGCTGGCTTCTCTAATGTGGGTGACCCGGATGGCCTCGCGGATCTGGCTATTTGGCGTGGGGCGGCAGGTGGAATTTGACCTGAAGCAAAAGATTTTTGCGCACCTGCTCACTCTGGAACCACCTTATTTTGCGGCAAATACCGTCGGTGACTTAATTAACCGCGCCACGAGCGATGTCGATAATATTCGGCGGTTGTTGGGTTTTGCCGTTCTCAGTCTAGCTAATGCTGTGTTCACCTATGGGCTAACGCTGCCCGTAATGCTATTGATTGACTGGAAGCTGAGTTTGCTCTCGCTATCGGTTTATCCGGTCATGCTGGTATTGGTGCAGTTGTTTAGCGATCGCTTGCGGGAACAACAACTGGCGGTTCAGGAAGAACTCTCAAATGTGAGTGAACTGATCCAGGAGGATATGAGTGGCATCGCTTTGGTCAAAATCTATGCCCAAGAAGAAAATGAGCGGTCTGCCTTCCGAAAACTGAATGAGCAGCTGCTCGATGCCAATTTGGATCTGGCGCTGACCCGAAATGTCTTGTTTCCGATTTTGCGTGGCTTATCTGGTGTGAGCTTGCTGGTGGTGCTGTGGCTCGGCTCTGGATCCATCAGCCGGGGCGAGCTGAGTGTAGGGGACTTTATCGCCCTCCTGCTCTATGTTGAACGGATGGCATTTCCGACCGCTCTGCTCGGCTTCACGATTACCGCCTATCAACGGGGTGAAGTCAGTATTGATCGCATCGAAACTATTTTGACTGTAGAACCGAAGATCCAGGATCAGCCCGACGCGATCGGTCTACTGCCTAGAGAAGTCCACGGGGAATTGGTAGCGCGTCGGTTACATTTTACCTATCCGGCTCCGGGCAGTACCTTTCCGCCCCCTGCACTGGATGACCTGAATTTCATGATTCTGCCGCAGGAAACCGTTGCGATAGTGGGGCCAATCGGGTCGGGTAAATCCACCCTGGCCAATGCCCTACTCCGGTTACTCGATATTGCGCCTAGTCAACTCTGGCTCGATGGTCACGATATTACCCAGTTACGGTTGCATGATCTGCGATCGGCAATCGCCTATGTGCCCCAGGAAAGCTTTTTGTTCAGCACGACGATCGCCAATAATATTCGCTACGGCAGTCCCCAGGCTGATGCAACGGCGGTGATTCACGCCGCGAAGCTGGCCCAAATTCACAACGAAATTCTCAACTTTCCGCAGCAATACCAAACGATTGTTGGGGAACGGGGGATTACGCTATCCGGTGGTCAGCGGCAACGAACGGCTCTCGCCCGCGCACTACTGGTCGATGCCCCAATTTTGGTCTTGGATGATGCGTTATCGAGTGTAGATAATCAAACCGCGACCGAGATTCTAAAGAATTTGTCAGTAGGCACCGATCGCAAAACCGTGATTTTCATCTCGCACCAAATGTCAGCCGCCGCAATGGCCGACCGGATTTTTGTCATGGATCACGGCAGGATTGTGCAGTCCGGTAAACATGAAGTCTTAGTGGCTCAGCCCGGTCTGTATCAGGAGTTGTGGCAACAACATCAGTTAGAAGCGGCGTTGGAGTAAGGTGACGATCGCCCAACTACTCCCCACTATGCCTACCCACAGTAAGAAATTCCAGCGAGTTAGTCGGAGGGCCTGGTAGATGTGAACGGCTGTGATGGGGGCGATCGCATCTCCTAATAATGGTTTGGGTTTGGCGACCCCTTTGTACCAGTTCATCCCTCCAACCTGCACTCCCAAAATCGCGGCATAGGCGCACTCACTCCAGCCAGAATTGGGGCTGGGATCTGTAGGGGCATCTCGCCGACAAAGGCTCCAGACCTGATGGGGTTTACCAGACAGTAGCGCTAAGGTGAAAACTGTGAGTCGACAGGGTAGCCAGGTCAATAGATCATCCGTTTTGGCACTGAACCAACCGAAGTTGGTATACGGCTCGGAGCGATAGCCTACCATCGAATCGAGAGTACTGGCAGCTTTGTAGGCCAATGCTAAGGGAACGCTGCCTATTCCCGGTAATAGTGCTCCCAATAAGGCATAGAACAGAGGAGCCATTACCCCATCTGTAGCATTTTCTGTCACCGTTTCCAACACGGCCCGCAAGATTTCGGCTTCCGGCAATTGCTCCGTATCCCGGCCTACATATCGACTCAACCGAGATCGAGCCTCTACTAGATTACCTGCCTGCAAGGGTTGCAAGACATCTACTGCCGCATCCCGTAAACTGCGAGCGGCAAAACAACTAGCTAGCAAAATCACTTCCATCAGAATGCCGAACCAGGGATAAATCCAGGTTGCCAGAGTGACGATCGCCCACCCCAGTACTCCACTGCCAACAATTAACCCGAGTCCTAATCCCACTCCAGCGAACCGTAAAGCCCACGGTTGTTTCAGAGTCTTCAAGCTCAAGTGCGTGTAGTTTGCGATCGCCCACCCCATCCCCTGCACCGGATGCCACCAATCCCACGGATCACCAATCAGGTAATCCAACCCTGCTGCTAGCCCTAACACGATCGCCTCACGCCCCACCATAATTACACTCCCCTACCTTCCCCTACCTTCCCATCTTCCTCTCCCTCTAACCACCTCTGAGGGGTTACACCCCTGATTTCCCTTGCTGATTCCGGGGAACACTGAAAACGCATCTAGTTCTATCATGAGAGGAAAATACTATGGCAAAGCTGGTTCCTGTCGAACTCGACAATGGCATGATTCTCTATATTGAAGGGCAAGAGGATACCGAAACTGAAGCATTACGAACCACCACCGGAACTGGAACGGGTGAAGAACAGGGTCGCACCCGCAAGGGGTTAGGGGATCTGACGAATTCTATTAAAGCGACTCCTACCCAATCGATGGAAATGGTGCAGAATACGATTCGCACCTATACGCACTATTGCCTGAATGCCTTCAAAAATGTTTCTACCGTCAATGTTGATGAAGTGACGCTAGAGTTTGGCGTGAATATTAGTGCCGATGCTGGGATTCCATATATTGCCAGTGGCAAAGCCCAAAGCAATTTAAAGATTACCGTCAAGTGTTCCTATCCCAAACCAGAAGCCAGTCAGCCAGCCACAGATGGGCAAAGCACCAACGGACTGCCAACCTCCCTAACGCCCTCATCTCCCTGACCTCCCTGCTGCTTCTCACACCACAAAACTCGATTCCTGCCCCTGTGCCGCTTGCCAACTGCGAGCATCGTAGTACAGGTCTTCTAGAGAAATGCTGTAAAGGGCTTCTTTCAGCTTTTGGTGTAAGCGATTCCACAGCATAAATGTCACCCAATCTTCCGATTGCTGCCGATCAGGTGTATGGCGGGGTAGTGGTTCAACTTCTTCACCAACCGCTTCTAAAATTTGTCCCAGCGAAATTTGGGCGGGCGATCGCGCTAATTGATAGCCACCCTGAACCCCCCGCAACGATCGCACCAATCCGGCTCGGCGCATTTCCATAAGTAGTTTTTCTAGATAGGGGGCAGGTAGATCTTGACGCTGGGCGATCGCTTTCACAGACGCAGGCCCATAGTCTGGTTGCAGGCTGAGATCGAGTAGTGCCTTGACGCTGTAATGTCCCCGAGTTGTAAGTTTCATAAGAAACGTAACGAGTTATCGCGTATTAATTGCGGAAATACGAAGTTTTGCTAACTTTAGTTGAACTTAAGTTTCTGATATTAAATACTTATATCCAATTTAGATGCGGCAGCAGTGTCATTGTCTATCTGTCTGCCCGATGGTGCCATCAGGAAGCATTTGAGACAAGTCGCATGAACCAGTCGTTTTCCCTATCTTTAGCGCCCCGTTATCGTTTAGATGACGAATTACCCTGGCTAGAAGGCATTGATCCCAGCCGCCACTATTGGATTGCGGTCAATAGCGATCTGTCGCAAATGGTGGCCATTCCCGGTTTAGCCGCCGCCTCATTTACCCAATTTCGGGCCACGATTCTGAATTTCCGCGCCATGCAGCCGGGTGATCAAATCACGATTATGCGTCCGGCAGCCCAGTGTACGATTCACTGCATTCGTCAGAACTGCTTTGCGATCGCGGCTGAGATCAATCACGCCCCAGTGTGGCACTTATTTGATCAAGAAACCTTAGAAAGTTTGTTAATGACCAGCCATCCCGACTGGCAATGTTCGCCTCAGGATGTTGATTTGGGTCGCCGGATGCTGATGCGTTCCTGGCAACAAACGGCAGCCGCCTAGGGTAGTAGACTTAACGACGGAATTTAGCTAGCTCTTGTAGAGACGCTAGAAGCTTCACCCGCACTAAAAATAGTTCTTTCCAGGGGCTTAAAATCATGCTCCAGGAAACATTGACGGTCAATAAAGCGGTTTGCACGTTTCCAGCAACCTCAAATTCGGTGCAGCCATCGTCTAACAAGCGTTGATTGCCCCACTGGGGTCGCAAAATCAAGCCTTGAGCTTCCTTGACTAAGTAGTTGGAGATCGCCTCACGTCCAACAATTTGACCTTCAAAGGGCGGTTGCAATGCCCCATCTTCGGCAAATAGTTCGCTAGCGGCCTGGAATTCTCCGGCATTCAGTAACTCAAAGTAGCGAAGGATTACAGGTTCTGTAAGACCTTCAATCGCTTGAGTAGTAACTGGTTCAGGGGTAATTGCAGATGGCTGTGAGCTAGGGCGATTCATCATTTTCCTCAACATTAACCAATAAAAAAGGGAAGCGAGTAATCACCCACTTCCCTAATGGATTCCGCATAGGTCATGGAACTAGAGTCGATGGGAGATGGATCAGGGAATGCCTGACCCTTTCGTTAGAAGGCTAACGGGTCTACTCCCATGCTGACGA
This sequence comes from Microcoleaceae cyanobacterium, assembly GCA_036703105.1. Classification (GTDB taxonomy): domain Bacteria; phylum Cyanobacteriota; class Cyanobacteriia; order Leptolyngbyales; family Leptolyngbyaceae; genus Pantanalinema. The sequence continues at coordinate 5,271 of DATNPU010000428.1, read as the reverse complement.
CTACATTCCGGAGGATTGTGATTTGTTGACCGCGATCGAGCAGTTTCAGGTCAACGAATGCTGTTTCTGCTTCAGTGGATAGGCGATAGTCAGATGGCATCGGAATTACGGTTCCTTGTGTCATCCATTCGGCTAGCTGATACCAGAGCGCTAGCTTAGTGTTTGCACTCAGTACCCCATACGCACGGGTCGCTGAATTACTCACTCGGTTCACCAAATCCCGCATGAACTGAAGCTGCTCGGTGTAAGACATTTGCTTCACCTGGTCGAGTAGGCCTGCTGCTAAATGCAGCCGAGCTGCGCCAGGGGCCGCTGCTGTAATCGCTTTGCCTAATTCAGTGTAGATATACCAGAGCAAAGCCAGTTGCTCATCAGTCGATAGACGCTTGATACGATCGGTAATTGTCTGGACTGAATTTGCTGCTTCAGCTGCGGCTAGATAAGGATTGGTAAAACGGTCGGTTGTGAAGGTCATAAGCTCTCCTTAAGACTAGATACGTGACTCAACTCGTTCACTAGATGGTGTCAAAATCGGCACTAGTTGCTGTAACACGCTAGGGTTGCTCCGCCTTACAGCCTGCCTGTTGATTGAACGCCGGAGGGGTTAACGCTCCACAGCCACTAGTATGCAATATTTCTTTACAAAACAGCAATAAACTTTACAAATAATCTGAATCAAGGATTTCTATGGATGACCTATCACGGATACATGAGCCTGATCGGCAGGCCATGACCCAGGCGATTCGGCAGAAAGCTATGGAACTAGGGTTTCATAAAGTGGGGATTGCCGAGGTAGACGATCGCACTTTGCCACCTGTGGATGCTTTACAACGCTGGTTAGCTCAGGGCTACCACGCTGACATGGCTTGGATGACCAATCCGAAACGGCAGGATATTCGGCAAGTGATGCCAGAGGTGCGATCGGTGATCTGTCTGGCGTTGAATTATTACAGTCCAGAGCCACGTCCTGACGGAGCGCAGTACGCCAAGATTGCCCGTTACGGTTGGGGGCGCGATTATCACAAGGTTCTCCATAAGAAACTGAAAGCCTTAACCCTCTGGCTCCAAGCGCAAGGGCAGGAGATTCAAGCTCGTTACTATGCCGATACAGGCCCCGTACCTGATAAAGTGTGGGCCGAACGGGCAGGCATCGGCTGGATTGCCAAAAACGGTAATTTGATTACCCGTGAATATGGCTCCTGGGTATTTCTGGGAGAAGTGTTAACGAATCTGAAGTTAATTCCCGATCGTCCTCATACGGCGCATTGCGGCACTTGTACCCGTTGTATAGAGGCTTGCCCAACTGGGGCGATTCCCGCACCGAGCGTCGTCGATGCCAATCGGTGTATTGCTTATCACACGATCGAAAATCGGGCGGAAACCTTACCGGAAACTATGAACCTACAGGGGTGGGTTGCGGGTTGTGATGTGTGCCAAGACGTTTGCCCCTGGAATCAACGGTTTGCCCAACCAACGGATGTGGCAGAGTTCCAGCCCTACCCCGGAAATATTGCGCCGACCTTAACTGAACTGAGCCAACTCTCTGAAGTGGACTACGAGCAACGGTTTCCGGCTTCGGCACTGCGGCGAATCAAAGCCTGGATGTGGCGACGGAATGCTCAGGCAAATTTGGATTCCCGTTCCCGACAGGATTCTTAAGAAAAAATGAATTTATGAAGAAAAGCTTGGAAATTCGTTACATGCCTTAACAAGTAGACTATCTTAGATTTAAGTAGTTTTAAGCGGAGCTTCTGGGTGTTATGTCTCAACCCTGCCTCCTTCCCCAGGCTGATGTCACTCTCCAGCAATTAATGGCCGAAAATGCCGAGTTGCAAAAATATTTAGCCGCTCAGAAGAAGGTGATTGCTTCCTTAGAGCGGCGGGTAGGCCGATCGTTAGAGAGCCTGGGTGTTCATGTCGATCGTCTGAGTAATCACGCGATCGATACCTCAAGTTGGCAGCAGCACCTTAGTTCTGTGCAGAGCGAAGTTGACTCTCTCTGTGATCTACTGGCAGACACGATGTTGCTGCAAAAGCTAGAGGCGGGTAAGGTTGAGATCAATTTAGAGGCATTGAACTTGCACCCAGTTCTGGTGTCCGTTAGCCGCCACTTACTGGAGCCCAAAGCGGGTGGGCCGGTCAGGCTACTTTGTGAAGTCAATCCCCACTTACCACTGGCACTTGCAGACCAAGATTTGACAGAAGCTGTACTGCTGGATTTGCTGGCCAGAGGCTTACGCTACTCCGATCCAGACAGCCTAGTGCTTTTAGCGGCTGAAGCAGATAGCGATTGTGTGCATCTCAGTGTCACAGCCCAACGGTTTGCTCCTCCAGGTAATCGAGAATTTGCGACAGAAATTGCCTTATGTTGCCGCCGAATTGAAGTGCAACGTGGCAAGATTGCCTGTCAGCCTAGACCGGATGGGCTACAAACGGTAACGATTTCACTACCCATTGCGACAAATTAACGGCGGTGCCTCCCGGTTTTGATGACAGCGAAGACGCTCGGGATGAAGTGAATCCTGCCTCAAATTAATGTTGTTTAAATCACAAGATCTCTGTATTGGTTAATACCTATAGAGGCGATGTGATGAGTTTTGATTGGCTACAGATTGCTTGAAGCTTAAAAGTAGCTAAATTTTTGTTTTATTGTTTCAGCTTCTAGTTAATGTCGATCGCGGTTCAATTGTTGCTATACAGGTAAGTTATCCCTGCTGCTAGTCGTTTCAGTGGCAGATTTTATTGTCTGGATAGGGTTGTCAAATCTTAATCAAGCCCTAATATTGCTGCCCTAAATTAATGGGATTGGCCTCTGTCTATAGGGGATTGTATTGTTTGCAGAAATCGCATTTCCTTATTAAGAAACCCTGAGGAAATTCTCTAAACGCTGAGAATTCTATTAAGGTAATCACAATTGAATTGTTGGCAACAGTTCAGCTTGGAAGTGTCCGTTTACTATCAACTCTGTTAATCCAAAATCTGACTAGCGACATCGAGCTTACGTTCAACATTGAAAGCAGAATGGTGAAATTATGGTAGCAACTCCTCCCAAACCAACCATTGATACCGCCTCAATCAGTGCTTTTGGTCAGGCCCGATCGACAATTTCTGGAACGCCACTCTCTGCGGATGAACTGCGGCGGATTGATGCCTACTGGTCTGCCTGTAATTATTTGGCAGTGGGGATGATTTATCTGAAAACTAATCCCTTATTGCGAGAACCGTTAAAGCCAGAGGATGTCAAAACTCGCTTATTAGGACATTGGGGTTCCAGCCCAGGATTATCGTTCGTCTATACCCATCTAAACCGGGTGATCAAAAAATATGACCAGGACATGATTTATCTGGCCGGTCCCGGTCATGGTGCCCCCGGAGTCTTGGGGCCAGTGTATTTAGAAGGGACTTACTCGGAAATCTATCCAAATTGTTCTGAAACCGAGGAGGGGATGAAGCAATTCTTCCGGCAATTCTCGTTTCCCGGAGGAGTTGGTAGCCACTGTACGCCCGAAACACCGGGTTCCATTCATGAAGGGGGAGAACTGGGATATAGCCTATCCCACGCTTACGGCTCGGTGTTTGATAATCCCGATCTAATTAGTGTGGTAATGGTGGGTGATGGTGAATCGGAAACTGGGGCGCTGGCAACGGCCTGGCATTCTAATAAGTTTATTAATCCCATTCGGGATGGGGCGGTGTTGCCAATTCTGCACCTGAATGGCTACAAGATTAATAACCCAACGATCCTGGCCCGGGTCAGTCATGAGGAATTAGAAAACCTGTTTAAGGGCTACGGATATACGCCTTATTTTGTGGAAGGGGACGATCGCGAGTCGATGCATCAGGCAATGGCCGCGACTTTGGATCGGTGTATTGAAGACATCAAAGCTGTGCAGGCTGAAACTCGTGCTTCGGGAGTTGCTAAACGTCCGCGCTGGCCGATGATTGTGCTGCGAACTCCCAAAGGCTGGACAGGTCCGAAGGAAGTAGATGGTCATAAGGTGGAAGGGTTCTGGCGGGCCCATCAAGTGCCAATGGCCTCAATGCATACCAATCCCGAGCATTTGAGAATGCTGGAACAATGGATGCGGAGTTACAAGCCAGAGGAATTATTCGATCGGAATGGTCAATTGATTCCTGAACTGAAAGCTCTGGCTCCGGTCGGCAATCGTCGGATGAGTGCGAATCTCCATGCCAATGGTGGGTTAGTGCGACGGGAGTTAAGGCTACCCGATTTCCGTAACTATGGAGTAGATATTCCGAAGCCGGGACATAGCGAAGCCGAGAATACCCGACCGTTAGGGGTGTTCTTGCGGGATGTGATGCAGCAGAACATGGATTGCTTCCGGGTGTTTGGGCCAGACGAAAACACCTCAAATAAGCTGATGGACATCTATGGTGCCAGTAAAAAATTCTGGATTGCCGAATACTTCCCGGAAGACAATGATGGCGGTGAGTTAGCAACCGATGGTCGCGTCATGGAGATGCTGAGTGAGCAGACGTTGGAAGGCTGGCTAGAGGGCTATTTGCTCACCGGACGGCATGGCTTCTTCTCCACCTATGAAGCCTTTGTGCATGTGATTGATTCAATGGTGAACCAGCACTGTAAGTGGTTGGAAATTTGCCAACATATTCCCTGGCGGGCAGCGATTTCTTCCCTGAACTTGCTGATTACCTCTACAGTTTGGCGACAGGATCACAATGGTTTCACCCACCAAGATCCTGGCTTTCTGGATGTGGTGGTGAATAAGAGTCCTGATGTGACGCGGATTTATCTGCCACCCGATGTCAACTCGCTGTTATCAGTAGCGGACCACTGTTTGCGGAGTAAGAACTATGTCAATGTCATCGTCTCCGATAAACAATCGCATTTGCAGTATATGGATATGGATGCAGCCATTAAACACTGCACTAAAGGCATTGGCATCTGGGATTGGGCCAGCAACGATCGCGGGGAAGAACCCGATGTCGTGATGGCATCTGCTGGGGATATTCCCACACTGGAAGCGTTGGCGGCTACGGTGATGCTGCGAGAAGAATTTCCAGACTTGAAAATCCGATTTGTCAATGTCGTTGATTTGTTCCGCTTGCAACCTGATACGGAACATCCCCACGGGTTAAGCGATCGCGATTTTAATAGTTTGTTCACGCTGGATAAACCGGTGATCTTTAACTTCCATGGTTATCCCTGGCTAATTCACCGCCTGGCCTATCGGCGGCACAACCACAACAACATGCATGTGCGGGGCTACAAGGAAAAGGGCAACATCAATA
>DATNPU010000427.1:0-2759 GCA_036703105.1 Microcoleaceae cyanobacterium | reverse complement strand
AACTCTGATTGGTCGTCCCAAGTCCGGCACATTTCGCATGGCAGATTTAGTGGGTCTGGATACGCTGTTATATGTTTCGGAACACTTACATGCGGCAGTGACGAATGATCCCGATCGCGATATGTTCAAAGTGCCAGATCTGCTGCGAAAACTGGTAGAAACCGGATCGCTGGGAACCAAAGCTGGCCAGGGATTTTATAAGAAGGTGGATGGTGAGATTCGATCGCTGAATCCTAAAACCTTTGCCTATGAATCGGCAAAACCGTTAAATCTCGGCAATGTTGATGGCATCGAAAAACTATCTAATTTGGCAGAACGCTTGCAGAAGCTGTATCACCATAAAGGTCGCGCTGGTGAATTCTTTCGGCATTCCATCCTAGCAACCTTAGCCTACAGTGCTAACCGGATTCCTGAAATCGCCGATCGTCCGGTGGATATTGATCAAGCGATGCGCTGGGGCTTTGGGTGGGAACTAGGGCCGTTTGAAATTTGGGATGCTCTCGGCTTTGATACTGTTTTAACTGATCTGCGCAAAGCTGGATTAGCGATTCCGGCCTGGATTGACCAGATGCGGCAAGAAGGCACAACTGGCTTCTATCAAGAGAATGGTAGCGCTTATGTTCCCGGTGAATACTTTGTCCCTTTAACTGCCGCTACCGATGAAATTCATTTAGCCGATATTAAAGCTAATCCCAAAGCGGTGCTCTGGCACAACTCAGAAGCGGCTTTGTTAGATTTGGGCGATGGCGTAGTGCTATATGACTTGCGCTCCAAAGCGAACACCCTCAGCATTAAAGTGGTCGATGGGCTACTGGAGGTGATGGATTGGCTGGAAACCCATGATTATCGCGGCATGGTGATTGGCAATGACGGTGACAATTTCTGTGTGGGCATTAATCTGGCGGAAGTGGGGAAGATTGTGCAATTGGAAAACCTCAACCCATTTAATCGCACTCACAAAGTCATCGCCGAATTACTGACTAAAGTGCAAACCTTAGTGCAACGGATTTATTACTTCCACAAACCGATCGTCGCGGCTGTACACGGACGGGCATTAGGGGGTGGTTGTGAGTTAGCGATGGCTTGTCCCCATGTGGTTGCCGATGCCGAAACCTATATCGGTTTAGTCGAACTTAGCGTCGGACTAATTCCAGCGGGGGGCGGCTTGATGCGGATGGCCCGGTGGATTGGTAATCGCGCCGTCAGTGATGCTCCGGGCGACCTGCTCCCGTTCCTGAAAAAAGTATTTGAAACGATCGGTACGGCCAAAGTTTCCAATAGCGCTCAGGAAGGTATCGAGCTTGGTTTCCTACCACCGACGACCAAAATAGTGATGAATGCCGATCGTCGCCTCTATGCCGCTAAACAAGCCGTGATCTGTCTCGATCATCTCGGCTACACTGCCCCACCTCGTAATCCGATTCCCGTTCTCGGTCAGCCCGCTAGAGCTGCTCTGGAATTGATGGCATACGTCATGCATCAAGGCGGTTACATCAGTGACTACGATCGCTCCTTAGCCAATCGGTTAGCGTATGTCCTCACAGGTGGCGACTTAACTGCCCCTGCCACCGTCGATGATGCTTACCTCCTGGGATTAGAGCGCGACAACTTCCTGCCCCTAGTAGACAGCCCGAAGACCCAGGAACGGATTCTGCACATGCTGAAGACGAAGAAGCCATTGCGGAACTGACTGTTCTTCTCTCCCACGGATCACACACTTCTGAATTAGATCACTACAGACTTATGAACAGCACATACATTGTTAGCAGTGTTAGAACAGCGGTCGGTAAAGCCCCACGGGGTACGCTTCGCCACACTCGTCCTGATGATTTGGGAGCAGCAGTCGTGCGAGGTGCGATCGAGAAAATTTCGGGCTTAGTCTCCAATCAGATTGATGATGTTATTCTCGGCTGTGCCATGCCAGAAGCCGAACAGGGCTTTAACTTGGGGCGAGTCGTGGGATTACGAGCCGGTTTACCGGACTCCGTTTCTGGTTGTACGGTGAATCGCTTGTGTGCCTCTGGCTTACAGGCGATCGCGATGGCCAATCAAGCGATCGCGGTGGGACAGGCGGAGGTGATGGTGGCCGGTGGAGTGGAATCCATGAGCCTAATTCCGATGGGCGGACACCAGTTTTTGCCGAATGCTGAACTGTTGGCTGATGCGCCAGAAACCTATATCACGATGGGGCTGACCGCCGAAAATGTGGCGCAACAATTCCAAATTTCTCGTGCCGATCAAGATGCCTTTGCGTTGCGATCTCATCAACGGGCAATAGCCGCGATCGCAGCCGGACGATTCAAGGAAGAAATTATTCCTGTCACGGTGCGAGAAACTCAGTATGTCAATGGTAAAGCGGAAACGAGTGAAATTATTTTTGACACTGATGAAGGACCACGGGCAGATACGAATTTAGAAGCCTTGTCACGACTCAAACCTGCGTTTCATGCTAAGGGTACGGTTACCGCTGGCAATGCCTCGCAAATGTCAGATGGTGCAGCCGCTACGATCGTCATGAGTGAGAAACAGGTCAAAGAATTGGGCATTCAACCGATAGCCCGAATGCTAGGCTTTACGGTGGCTGGAGTTGCCCCTGAAATTATGGGCATTGGTCCCGTGGAAGCGATTCCTAAAGTGTTGAAACAGGTCGGTTTAACGCTAAATGATATTGGCTTGATTGAACTGAATGAAGCCTTCGCTGCCCAATCCCTCGCTGTGATTCGGACATTAGGACTGAATGAGGATATCGTGAATGTCAA
>DATNPU010000422.1:0-3182 GCA_036703105.1 Microcoleaceae cyanobacterium | reverse complement strand
CACTGACCCGCGATGCATCCCAATGATCAAGCGCTTCCGCAAATGACCCATAGGCCAGAAATGTATTGAACCCGCTAAACAGCAACATGCCCCATTGAGTTGGCGTGAGTTGTAACAATGTTTCGGGAGAAGCCGCAGGGGCAAACAGCAAAGCACTTCCCCCATAAATCACCAGCATGATCACCTGAGACGAGAGATGCTGCAAAAGTTGCTTTTGGGCCAGAGCATAGAACGCCCAAACCAGACCCGCCAGCACTAGCAACCCACTACCGATCACATACTGATTAGAGGTTGTTACGAGGAGCCGCAGCTTATCTTCAAAGAAAAGGCTCAGACCCAGGGTGAGCAGTCCCATACCAATCCACTGTTTCAACGTATACCGTTCCTTAAAGATAAAAATGGCTCCCAGCGCCAGAAAAATTGGAGCAAGCTGAATAATCACCTGCGAGTTGGTGGGCGATGTCTGGTGTAGCCCCTGCATAAACAGCAAGTAGTTGAGCGCGAGACCGAGGGTGGCGATCGCCAGTAGCTCTAACCGTGCCGTTCGCAATTTTTGCAGTTCTGATAGCCGACCTCTAGCGGCCAGAAATGCAATTAACAAGCTGAACGAAATCAGAAAGCGAAACCAGGTTACGGTATAAACGTCTACCGCTTGCAGCACAAGCTTCAGTGCGATCGGCAGCACTCCCCACAGAGATGCAGTAAATAGAGCTAACGAAAGTCCTAACTGCCAACGACCTGAACTGTGGTGAAGCGTCATTACATCCTCAAACTAAGCCAATAGAGCCAGCCATTCTCATTTTGCAACCGATTTACATCATGAGAATGCACTCTTACAGAAGACTACAGTCAAAAAGAACACAATGCTTCCTCCGAGGGAATCACCCGACCAGAGGATGGCGGGATCTGTCTATCGACTGTGGAGATACATTGCAAAATCTAGATAAATTGATGGCATTGGGTCTACCGTGATTCAATGCTTCTCCTCACGCACTGGGATTGGTCAACCGCTATTATGCAAATTCTCTACGCTTTCGTTCACTGGCTGATTTGGGTCATTCAGCCGATTGTGGTGCCGCTGTGTTTTGTGTTGGCCTGGGTTCTAGTGGGCCTGACCGCCTGGAGTTCCTGGACAGCCGTGCGAGATGGTGTTAGCAAAGCGAAACAGATGCACCAGATTCCCTGCGCAAACTGTCAGTTTTTTACGGGAGATTATCGGTTGAAATGCCCCGTCAGACCTGTGATTGCACTTTCTGAAGACGCGATCAACTGTTCTGATTATGAACCGATTCGCTAAGCGTTAAACTATGAGGAATGAAGTCTATCCTGATTGGGTTAATTCGGGCATACCGCACCTTCATTTCGCCGCTTTATCCTCCGGTTTGCCGCTTCCAGCCAACTTGCTCTCAATACGCCATTGAGGCGATCGCGCAACATGGTCCCCTCAAAGGTTCCTGGCTGGCCGTCCGGCGAATTTTGCGCTGTCACCCGTTTCATCCGGGTGGGTATGATCCTGTTCCCCCGGTTCACACCTCTAAGGATGATGGATAATTAAAACCAAATTTTTAATTTATGAAAGCGCGGCTCTGCTGCGCTTTCATAAATTAAGTTTCAGGTTTTATTAAATTCACGATCCTAAGGATGATGGATAAATTAAAACCGAAATTTCATTTTGGAACGTGCGGCTCAGCCGCACGTTCCAAAATGAAATTTCGGTTTTGATAAAGCACGTTTCTACTCGGCTGCCTGGCTCTCAACTGGCTCAGGAGGCCCGGTGACGATGTTTTCCTCATCTTCCCCGTCTTCGTCTTGATCTTCCGGATCGCCAACCATACCGGGACTGATGAGCGTAATGTCAAACTCATCGGGCGGAACGGTAGCAACCGCATCACGCTTGAGCAAGTAGTAAACGGCATGAACCTGTGGGCCAAAGACAATTTTGTCTTCGTCTTCTAAATCATGAGCCTGCAACTTCCGGCCATTGATCAATAGACCATTGGCGCTGGGTTTTCCCTTCAGGTTTCCATCCACAATCCGGTAATAGTAGGTGCCATCTTCATTGGGAAGCTGAACCAACGTGGCATGACGGCGGGAAACAAACTGAGAAATTAAGCGAATATCGCACTTTGGATCTCTGCCAATCGAGTACACCGGACTGTCAAGGACAAATTCACGCCGTCCCTTGTTGTCCTCAATAATTAGCAAATGGTTTTGGTGCGGTTCTGTATGTGCCATTAATAATTAACTGATCGTGCGAGCACTAGAAACAACGGTTTCAAACAGGGAACTGAAATGGCTTTACGGCATTTGTGGCAGTTTTGTGCAGCCTGAGAACTAATCTACTCCAATTATTAACTCAATTTAGCGGATTGGTTTAACTCAACTCGGGTGTCAAGCGATAGATGGCCCAATCAACAGACAGTTCCGAAAGCGTAACCACGGGCCTAAGGGACATACGTTGATATCCTTCAGACTTATCTTAATTATGCCAACATGCCAATTGACAGCCTGACCTAATTAGTTTATCTCCGCCAGAAAGGTTTCGAAGTGGCTCCGGGAGTAAGACTGCCGTGTATTACATAAAGTTCCGTTTTTCTCTAGAGAGAATTATTTCGTTTCGAGAAAACGTATCGCAGCAACAAAGAGTTAGTTACTACGCTAACGGAACTAAACGCCATAAATGCACCTGCGGTAGCAGGACTCAAAATGATTCCCTGGGTGGGCAAGAGCAACCCTGCTGCAACTGGGATACCTAAGACGTTATACGCAAAGGCCCAGAATAAATTTTGCCGAATCTTGTTAAAGGTAGCACGACTTAAACGAATAGATTCTACGATATCAGTCAGGCGATCGCGCATCAGAATAATTTCGGCTGTTTCCATCGCGACTTCTGTACTGGAGTGCATAGAAATACTGACATTGGCCTGTGCCAACGCAGGCGCGTCATTAATCCCGTCGCCAATCATGGCAACCGACTGTCCGTCTTGCTGGAGTTGAGCAATCACTTGAGCTTTGGCATCAGGGCGCACGTTGGCCAGCACGTCCTGACTGGATAAGCCGAGAAGTTGGGCGATCGCCTGAGCCGATGTTGGTTGATCACCCGTCATCAGCATGACCCGCAACCCCATGTGGCGGAGGGTATCAATGGTGGGCTTAGCATCTTCCCGGAGAGTATCGCGCAC
>DATNPU010000164.1:0-26368 GCA_036703105.1 Microcoleaceae cyanobacterium | reverse complement strand
TTTTTCAGCCGCGATCGCCGGGTACAAAGAAGCGTGGGGGGGCCAGAAAGGGGGACATCTGAGGCCGCCTGCTGGTCGAGCCGTACTTGGTAGTAATTGGCTTGCACAGCCAGTACTGTACCTGTTAACAGCACCGATGGTTCGGATGAATGCTCGGCCGGAACAGTCGCTGCTTCAGCCGTTGGTCGCAGGATGTCCGGAAAATCGTCACACCCAGAACTCATCATTCCGACTGCTGCACCGCAGGACAACGGACTCGCAGAGCGAAGAATCCGGCGCGATCGTCGATCTGTTCAACGTCATACCCTGCCATCGTCAAGCTATCAGGAACTTGCTCGATCGGCTCTCCGGGATCGAGCCAAACTTCCAGCAATGAACCAGGAGCCATCTGCTCTAGACGCAGTTTGGTTCGCACAAAATTAATCGGGCAGGGAGTGCCACGCAGATCAAGCTGATCGTTGGGTTGGTCTAACTGGGGCATCACCTTACTCATCCGCCAAACATCTTGCCAATAAAGCCTTCAATGCCGCCTCGTTCAGTGCGATCGCCCCGGATCTTGGCTAGTTTTTCTAGCAGTTCTCGCTCTTCCGGACTGGTGCGAGTTGGAATATCGATCAACACCGTAATCAGATGATCGCCCCGGCTAACTGGATTACCCAGCTTGGGCACCCCTTTCCCTTCTAGAGTCAACACTGTGCCAGGTTGAGTTCCAGGTGGCACTACGAGTTCATGGCTACCGTCTACGGTGTTAATATCCAGGCGGGAACCCAGAATTGCTTGCAAGTAGCTAATCTTCAGGTTCGAGAGAAGATTGATTCCTTCCCGCCGGAACTCCGGATCTTCACTGACAAACAAGTAGACATACAGATCACCTGGCGGGCCATTCCGCTGTCCGGCGTCGCCTTCACCCGATACCCGTAACCGGTTGCCATTATCAACCCCGGCGGGAATGGTAATCTTCAGTTTCTTGGTCTCCTGCCGCTGGCCTCGACCACCACACGTTTCACACTTGTCTTCGATCACTTGACCACTGCCACTACAGGTTGGACAAACCGAAACCTGAGTAAAGCTACCGAACGGGGTGCGAGTGGCTCGGCGTACCTGTCCAGCTCCACTACAGGTAGAACAGACCCGGGGTTGAGTGCCTGGTTTCGCTCCAGTTCCCGTACAGGTTGTACAGGTTTCTAAATGGTTGATCCGGATTTCTTTCTCACCACCAAAAACCGCTTCCCGGAAGTCAAGTTTCAAGTCGAGCCGCAGGTCATCGCCTCGGGTTGGGCCACTGCGTCGCCGTGTTTGCCCAGGAGCACCAGTGCCAGAAAAGCCACTAAAGAAACTTTCAAAAATATCAGCGAATCCACCGAAATCACCAAAATCAGCGGCACCTGCACCCGCTGCCGAGCTGACGCCAGCTTCACCAAACCGATCGTAACGGGCGCGAGTTTCCGGTTCTGAGAGCACCTCATAGGCACGGTTAATTTCTTTAAAGCGTTCCTCTGCTTCCGGCTCTTTGTTGACATCAGGATGGTATTTACGAGCTAGCCGACGGTAAGCACGCTTAATATCTTCTTTATCTGCGTCGCGGGAAACACCAAGGATTTCGTAATAATCACGAGCCATAGCATTATTACTTCAAGGGTAAAGGAATGGGGACATGGGGACATGGGGTTTGGGGTGGTAGGTAGAGGCTGAGGCTAGGCTCGCTTACCTAGTACCTGCCATCCTTTACCCTACACCGTTACCCTACTCCCCTATACCTTAACTAATCTACAGCTTCGTAATCCGCTGTGATGGTGGCATCGTTATCGAAGTTGTAATCGTCATCATCATCCGCGATCGGCTGTGTCTCCAGATTGTACTCAGTCGTGCTGATATCGCTATCTGTGCCACCGTAAGCATCTGTGTTACCGTAAGCAAAATTATCTGCGGCGGCTTCGGTCGGTTGCTGATACATGGAGGCACCGATCGCCAGTAGAGTTTGTTGGAGAGCATCCAAGCATTGTCTCACGTCATCGACGGAGGCATTGGAATTTGCGATCATGGCCTTCAGTTCTGCAACGCGCTCTGTTCCTTGGGCCTTCAACTCATCGCTAATGAACTGACCGTTATCTCGTAGCGTGGTTTCATAGCTGTAGAACAAGCTATCTGCCTGGTTCTTCAACTCCACAATTTGCTTACGGTTGCGATCCTCTTCCGCATACACATCGGCTTCCTGCCGCATCCGTTCAATTTCAGTCGAGCTTAAACCCCCTGTATTGGTAATAGAGATGCTTTGCTCGCGTCCAGTTCCTTTATCTCTGGCCGAAACTTTAAGAATACCGTTAGCGTCAATGTCAAAGGCGACTTCAATTTGAGGTACCCCTCTAGGAGCCGGTGGAATCCCTGTGAGTTGGAACTTACCCAAGCTCTTGTTATCCTTCGCCATCGTGCGCTCACCCTGAAGCACATGGATTTCGACGGAAGTTTGTCCATCCGTAGCCGTTGAGAAGACTTGTGTCTTGCTGGTCGGTACAGTCGTGTTACGCTCGATAATTTTAGTAAAGACCTCTCCTAAGGTTTCAATTCCTAACGAGAGGGGAGTGACATCTAGTAGCAGTAGATCTTTAACTTCACCACCCAATACACCGGCCTGGATGGCTGCCCCCAAGGCTACCGCTTCATCAGGGTTAACGGAGCGATCGGGCGGCTTACCATTGAAGTGCTTACGAATGGCTTCCTGAACCGCCGGAATGCGGGTAGAACCACCCACTAGTAGAATGCGATCGATCTTGTCAATTGTCAGATCGGCATCTTTCAGAGCTTGAATGGTTGGCTCTAGCGTTCCTTCCACCAAATCATGTACTAACTCTTCAAATTTGGCGCGGGTCAACTCCATCTCTAAGTGTTTGGGACCCGTTTCATCGGCAGTAATAAACGGTAGGTTGATCGAGGTAGATAAGGTTCCAGATAGCTCAATCTTGGCTTTCTCAGCAGCCTCTCGTAAGCGTTGTAGCGCCATTTTATCGATCGATAAATCGATCCCTTCCTGATCCTTAAAGTTGGCAATCATCCACCGGACGATCGCGTCATCAAAGTCATCACCGCCTAAGTGGTTGTTGCCAGAGGTGGCTTTCACCTCAAAGACCCCATCGCCCATTTGCAGAATGGAGACGTCAAACGTGCCACCACCCAAGTCAAACACCAGGATGCATTGCTCATGATCCTGTTTGTCCATGCCATAGGCGAGCGCGGCGGCAGTAGGCTCGTTAATGATCCGTAGGACTTCTAGCCCTGCAATGGTTCCGGCATCCTTGGTAGCCTGACGTTGAGAATCACTGAAGTAGGCGGGGACGGTAATGACGGCCTGAGTCACCGCTTCGCCTAAATAGTTCTCAGCATCCTGCTTGAGCTTTTGCAGCACCATGGCTGAAACTTCTTGCGGTGTATAGGTGCGTCCCCGAATTTGGACATCTACCGTATCGTCTTTACCACGCACACAGGTGTAAGGTACCCGCGATCGTTCCTGTTGAGTCTCATCCCAGCGGCGGCCAATAAAGCGCTTAATACTAAAAACAGTATTTTCTGCGTTGGTGACGGCTTGCCGTTTGGCGAGTTGCCCAACCAAACGATCGCCCGCTTTGCCAAAGCCAACCATACTGGGGGTGGTTCGCCCGCCTTCCGAATTTGAAATAACAATGGGTTGACCGCCTTCTAGGACAGCAACACAGCTATTCGTCGTACCGAGGTCGATACCAATGACTTTTCCCATAATGAGTGGCAGTGAAAGGTTACGAGGTGGATAAAGTGGCTAGCTGGTAGAGCAATAATGCAAGAATTGATCAGACTGTCCGGAAACTCAACCAATCTGATTCCAAATATTCCCACTTTGGACTCAGATGAATCACCTCACATCAGGTTACTCCTCCGAAACTTCCTGATTTGGTTCCTCTGAGTCTACTGTAGGCTCTGGAGGGGCGGCAACTTTGACTAGTGCATGGCGCAACACGCGATCGCCAAGCATGTAGCCACTTTGCAACTCTTCCATCACCGTACCTTCAGGAAACTCATCTGTCGCTTGCCGCATTACCGCTTCATGCAGCATGGGGTCAAATTCTTTACCCTTGGCTCGCATCGGAGATACACCAATCCGTTTTAAGCAATCGACTAATTGCTTGTATACACTTTGATAGCTCTTATGGATGGTTGTTTCGGCTTCAGTTTGCGGCTTAATATGCGATCGCGCCCGCTCAAAGTTATCAACGACCGGTAATAGCTCGTTGATCGTGGTGCATTTAATTTGCTGCTCCAAATCCTCTTTTTCGCGCTGCGTCCGCTTGCGATAGTTATCAAAATCAGCCGCGATTCGCATGTATTGGGTAGTGCGATCGTCCAACTGAGCCTTCAAGGACTGGAGTTGGCTTTCCGCCTGAGCTAAGGCTTCTCGCAACCCACTGTCACTGGAGCTTGGTTGGCTGGATTCCACGTCAACCGATCCGACGGGAGCCACGGGTTCGCCTCCATCATCCAGTGGCAGTTGAAAATCTTCTAGGCTAACTCCTGCTGGCTCAGTAGCGTCAGGGGTTGCTTCACCTGCTGCTGCCATTGAGTTCTCTGGGGAGGCAACGCTTGGATTTTGAGTACTGTCTAACTGGTTTTCTTCGTCAATCATTATGGACTTCCCAATCGCGTTCAAGATGGCTTACTGTGCTACCAGACTTATCCTAATCATTCTAAGAATGGAGGCGCTATCAACGCTCAAATTCAGATCGAGTCATTTCACTGTAAGCATCTTGACTTCATTTAATCAGAATTTCCTGGCAGGAAACGCCCTTTTCTGCCAAACCCCGTTAGGGATCATTCCAGCTCTATAGCCACCTTTGTCTTAATTCACCTCCGCATCGTTGACACTGCGATCGCGAATCCTACCAAATCTCTATCTGGGACTCAGCTTAATTCTTCATTAAACTTATCAATCCAAAGCGTATCAAGCGGTTTTACCGTCAGAATCGTATCAATTTCTACACTTACTCATAATTGAGCAATGAGAACCTGACGAAGATAGCGACACGAGCTATGATTTTGAGAACATAGGTATGATTAAACCCTGTCTACAATAGTTCCTAGGTCTAATTAAGATCTAGATATCGTTTGGTATTCGTTTCTCCTATCTGTCTATTCATTTCAGACAGAAAAGTCGTAGTTTATCCCTGCCGATTCTCTCCTCAAATTCTCGGGAACACTCTAAAAGGAGTTCATCTTCACCCGCTATGACTAACTCCTCATCGCAGCGTCGCGCCCTTGTTGTACAAAATAATCTTTCTCCCTTTGGGAATAAGCTAGTTCAGGCTGGCTACGTTAATACTGACCAGATGCAGCAGGCGCTGATTGAAAGCCGTAAGACTGGTAGACCTCTGGTTGATGTTTTAGAAGCCCTGACTGGCCAGCAACTACCACCGGATCTGTTGCGGCAGTATAAGAAACAACAACTGTTTGAACTCAAGATTCTTTACGGCGTAGAATCCCTCGATCCGGAAGTTCGGGAAATCTCTAACAATCATGTGACGGAATTGATTGATAGCCTGATCCCGATCGATCTGTGTCGTCGTTATCGCATGGTTCCTCTGGCCAAAAGTGAAGGGGAACTGGCGTATGTTTTGGTCGCAATGGTGGATCCAGATAATCTGGATGCTCAAGACGATCTCAACCGGATTCTGCGTCCTCAAGGGTTGGCTCTACAACGCTTAGTCATTACCCTAGAAGACTACCAGCGCCTAATTTCTCGCTATCTAGACGAGCAGGTTGAGAAGCAGAAGCAGCAGGAACAGCAGGAAAAGGTTAATGTCCAGGCAGATCTAGAAGAGTTAGGGTATCTGGACCTGCAAGATGCCCCAGACGATGCAGCGGATAACTTAGATGTTGCCGATGCAGAAGCGGCTCCAGTGATTGCTTTGGTCAATAAAATTATGATCAAAGCGTTACAGGATGGTGTTTCTGATATTCACATTGAGCCTCAGGAAGAATCGCTTCGGATTCGCTTCCGTAAAGATGGTGTATTACGTGAAGCCTTTGAACCATTTCCGAAGAAAATTATTCCCGCCGTCACGGCTCGTTTCAAAATTATTGCCAGTTTGGATATTGCGGAACGCCGCTCTCCTCAGGATGGCCGGATCCGGCGGATCTATGATGGACGGAAAATTGACTTCCGGGTGAATACCCTCCCTAGCCGGTATGGGGAAAAGGTAGTGCTCCGGATTCTCGACAACTCCGCTACTCAGCTAGGGTTGGATAAGTTAATCTCCGATCCGGAATCACTGCAAATTGTGCAGGAAATGGTGCGTCGTCCCTTTGGCCTCATTCTGGTCACGGGGCCGACCGGGTCTGGTAAAACAACCACCCTGTACTCGGCTCTGGCGGAACGGAATGAACCTGGGGTGAACATTAGTACAGCGGAAGACCCGATCGAATATACGCTGCCTGGTCTAACTCAGGTGCAGGTGATTCGGGAAAAAGGCATGGACTTTGCCGCCATTCTCCGCGCCTTCCTCCGACAAGACCCGGACGTGATTCTGGTGGGTGAAACGCGAGATAAGGAAACCGCTAAGACGGCGATCGAAGCAGCGCTAACGGGTCACTTGGTGTTGACCACTTTGCACACGAATGATGCGGCAGGTGCGATCGCCCGACTTGATGAAATGGGTGTAGAACCCTTCATGGTGTCTGGGGCACTGCTAGGGGTTGTGGCGCAACGGTTGATGCGACGGGTTTGTGATGAATGCCGCATTCCCTATACTCCCAGTCGGGAAGAACTGGCGCGATTCGGCTTAAGCGCATCCGGCGAAGGGGAACTCACCCTTTATAAAGCGAATTCGTTACAGCCGCAGGAAATCCACGAAGCCAGAGCTAAAAATCAGCTTTGTCAGAAGTGTAATGGCTCCGGCTACAAAGGGCGGAGTGGGGTTTATGAAGTGATGCGGGTCACTGAACGCCTGCAAACTTTGATTAACCAGGGCGCACCCACTGAATCGATTAAGGAGGTGGCGGTCGAAGAAGGGATGAAGACACTGTTAGCTTACAGTCTTGATCTGGTGCGCCAAGGTGCAACCACCTTAGAAGAGGTAGAACGGGTAACGTTCACTGATACTGGACTGGAAGCTGAACTGCGGGCGAAACGGAAAACTTCCCTCACGTGTCGTACGTGTGCTGCTGATTTGAAGCAGGAGTGGATTGATTGTCCCTACTGCTTAACTCCTCGCTTCCAAGATTAGTCTGTGGATCGTCGTGATCTGGTGCGGCCAATCTGACGCGATCGTGAGGGGGAACTGAATGAAAGAATTGGTGAACGGACGGGTAGACTAAGGTTCTGAAATTCACCAGTTTGATTACAATCAGTCACCCTCATCCCTGGTAATACTCATACTCTTGCATTCCGATCCCCAAAGGAGCCAGCCTCATGCCAATGGAGTTAATGATCGAAGATTTGATGGAGCAACTGATCGAGATGGGTGGTTCCGATCTCCACCTGACCGCCGGTTTGCCTCCCTACTTCCGGATTAGTGGGAAGTTACAACCGATCGGGGATCAGCCGATGACTGCCGAGGAATGTCAACGGTTGATCTTCAGTATGCTCAACAATACCCAACGGAAAAATTTAGAGCAAAACTGGGAGCTTGACTGTTCCTATGGGGTGCGGGGGTTAGCCCGGTTCCGGGTCAACGTTTACAAAGACCGAGGCACCTATGCGGCTTGTCTACGAGCACTCAGCTCTAAAATTCCGAACTTTGATAAGTTAGGGCTGCCCGATGTCGTGCGGGAAATGTCGGAAAAACCCAGAGGCTTGATTCTGGTCACAGGTCCGACCGGGTCTGGTAAGACAACGACTCTAGCCGCCATGATTGACTTGATCAATCGGACTCGGGCGGAACACATTCTGACCGTAGAAGACCCGATCGAGTTTGTGTATGAACCAATCAAGAGTTTGATTCACCAACGCCAGCTCGGCGAAGATACCAAGAGTTTCGCTAATGCTCTGAAAGCCGCTCTCCGGGAAGACCCAGATATTATTCTGGTGGGCGAAATGCGGGACTTGGAAACGATCGCGCTAGCAATCTCGGCGGCAGAAACAGGTCACTTGGTATTTGGAACTCTACACACCAGTTCAGCGGCGCAAACCGTTGACCGGATCATTGACGTATTCCCCTCGGAACGGCAAACCCAGGTACGGGTGCAGTTGTCGAACTCCCTCGTCGCTGTATTCAGCCAAACGCTAGTTCCGAAGAAAAATCCCAAGCCAGGTGAATATGGTCGGGTGATGGCCCAGGAAATCATGATTGTGACTCCGGCTATTTCTAACCTGATCCGGGAAGGAAAAACTTCACAAGTTTACTCTGCCATTCAGACTGGCGGTAAACTCGGGATGCAAACGCTGGAAAAAGTTTTATCAGATCAGTATAAGGCTGGCACAATTTCATTTGAAGCGGCTATGTCGAAGACCTCTCGCCCTGATGAACTTCAGCGGTTGATTGGTGGTGCTCCTGCTGGAGCCGGAGCCGCTAGACACTAATGGTCATAGCCTGGTGTTGATGCTAACTGGAAGTGAACCTTTCCGGGGCATCAACACTGAAGCGACTGATCACCGATCGTTCACTCCATTTTCTCCGCAGGTATTCGCTATGCCTACCTTCGTCGCTCGCGTCCAAGATGCTAAAGGAGTTGCCCGTAAAGAACGCCTTGTGGCTGACTCGCTTGGAGAAGCCCGCTCCACCTTACGGGAACGAGGGTTATTTATTCAAGAATTGAAGCAAGACGATGGCCTGTCTTTGAGTTTTGACCTCAAGGATATCAGCACCTCAATGGCTAAGGTGACGGTAAAAGACAAAGCCATCTTTTCCCGGCAATTTGCGACCCTGGTGAATGCTGGGGTGGCGATGGTTCGAGGTTTAGGGGTACTGGCAGAACAGTGCCAGAATCCTAAATTGAAAAAGGCGTTGACTGACATCAGCTCAGATGTGCAACAAGGGGTTAACCTGTCCGATGCGATGCGGAAACATCCCCAGTGTTTTGATGGGTTGTATGTCAGTATGGTGCAGGCTGGAGAGGTGGGTGGGGTACTGGATGAAGTACTGAACCGCTTGGCCAAACTGTTAGAAGACGTTGCGCGGTTGCAGAACCAGATTAAGTCTGCAATGTCTTATCCAGTGACGGTAGGAGTCTTGGCAACCTTGATCTTTTTCGGCATGGTGCGGTTCCTGCTTCCCATCTTTGCGCAAATCTTTAAAGAGATCGGGGTAGATCTGCCAGAGTTCACGCAAATGATGATGAACATTAGCTACTTTGTGCAGAGTCCCGTGAATTTAGCAATCACTGTTGCTGTGATTATCGGGGCCGTGTTTGCCTATCGGCAATACTACAAAACGCGGGTTGGGCGGGAAACGATGGATCGGTTTTTCCTGAAAATGCCCTTGTTTGGTGATCTGATTCAAAAGACCGCAACGGCTCGTTTCTGCCGGACATTTGGAGCTTTAACTCGATCGGGTGTACCAATTTTGACTTGCCTGGAGATTGTCCGAGATACCGCTGGAAATCAGGTGATTGCCAATGCGGTAGACGAAGCCAAACGGGAAATTCAAACCGGGGGCATGATCAGTATTGCTTTACAGAAGGAACAGGTGTTCCCGCTGATGGCAATTCAGATGATTAGCATCGGGGAGGAAACTGGGGAACTGGATAAGATGTTGTCAAAGGTGGCGGATTTCTACGAGGATGAAGTAGAACAGGCCGTTAAAGCTCTGACTAGCATCATGGAGCCAATCATGATCGTGCTGTTAGGTGGCATGGTGGGTTCTATTCTATTAGCCATGTATTTACCCATGTTCAAGGTGTTTGAAAAGTTGGGCTAGTTGGCGGCTATATCGACATCGTATTCAGAAGCATGTCAAGCAAACGAGACTACTATGAGGAGGCGCTGGCAGAGTATAGTAATGCCTCTGCCGCGATCGTCCTCTTAAAGCAATACCGCCCTTATCTGGAAATGCTTCCCAGTATGCGTCGTCCAGATGAGAGCCTAATCACAATTCCGTTGCCGGTGGTGCGGTTGCGGGGGGTAGCGGCAGCAACTGGGCAAAGTGGCATTAGTAACAGTGTCAGTGAAGCAACCTGTTTGCCCTGTGATGTCGCCATTCTGATGTGTGACCCAGAGTGGAAGATTAAAACTGGGGTAGAAATCTTTGTCTTTGTGCATCGGCCTAATGAAGATTTTTCTGATTTCCTGAGTCGATGGCGGCATACTCAGGTGTTGCTACATCGGGGATATGAATGGGATATGCCACTCCGGCATAAACATATTCTGAATGAAGGGGCGGAGGCGATGTACCCCTTATTCGTTGTATTTGAAGAGACACCAGAGCGGATTAAGCGCGGTTTGAAAGGTGCTTATTTACCCTTTGTGACCCGCACGTTGATCGAAACGGATGCAGAGGCCGTGGCAACACCTTCTCCTCCTACCGAAATTGGGCAGGGCGAGTAAGGCAGGTTGCTACTCTGGCAGATTCGTGGGAGGTAACTCAGGTGATTCGGTCGGGGGTAGGCCAGGAATATTACCCAAGGTTTGTGGCCAAGGGCGAGTTTCCGTATCGTCGCTATCGGTGTCTTGGTTAGATGTAGGAGTGAGCGGCAGCTTGATCGTCGCTACAACGGTGTCTAAGTCATAGGTTGGTAACAGTTTTAACTCTTGCAATACTGCTGTGGCAGTCTGATAGCGTTGCCGGAAATCGTACCGCACCATTTTGCAGAGGATATTAGTTAGTGCCTGACTAACATGTTGAGCATAACCCTGCCAAAGAATTTCGCCAGAGTCAGGGTCTTGCAGCAATTTGCGTTGTTTGGGGGGGAGTCCGGTGAGCGCTTCGATCGCGACCATACCGATCGCATAAATATCGCTACTAGGTTGGGGATTGCCACTACTTTGCTCGGCTGGCATAAAGCCATCAGTACCAATCCCGATCGTAAAGGCTGTATCTGTCATGTGTTCTGTTTGTTGGCGAGCTTCTTTAACCGCTCCAAAGTCAATCAGGACTAACTTACTATCCGATTTCCGTCGAATAATATTGCTGGGCTTGATGTCACGGTGAATTACTTGCTGGCTATGGACAAACTCTAGAATCAGTAAGAGTTCTTTTAGGAGCGTGACAACGGCAACTTCTGGTAATCGCTTCCCGACAGAGATCTCCTGATCTAGGGATGCCCCGTCGATAAATTCCTGCACCAGATAGAATTCTTGGTCTTCATCAAAATAAGCTAATAGCTCGGGGATTTGATTATGTTGCCCTAGTGCGGCTAGGGTTTTGGCTTCACGCTCGAATAACTGTCTCGCATAGGCAAACAGCTTAGGACTATTACTAACTGGCTTGAGCTGTTTAACGACACACTTGGGATGGTGGGGTAAATCACGATCTTCCGCAATATAAGTTTTGCCAAATCCACCGGAACCCAATTCCTCTAGCACTTGATAGCGCCCTTTCAGTTTGCGCCCCACAATAATTAGCTTGGGCTCAGTCAGGAGGTGGCGCAGATCCTCATCATCGATTTGGCTAACAATTTCTTGCACTAAGGGAGAGGCTGCATAGGGTTGGAGGGTTTCTTGCAGCTTGCGCTTCTGGAGCTGTTCACTAATGGAACCGACAATTAAATAGGAAGTGCCGATGCCGATCGTAGCGATCGCAGGAATGGCCACGGGTAGCGTCATCAATCCATAGGTAAACACGAGATACCCAAGGCTGATCCAGACTCCAGCTATCCCGATCGCCAGAGCAAACCGTTGTAGCGGGCTTTTCCGCCGACTGGCTAAGTATCCGGCCCCTGAACAGACGACTAAGACCAGGAAACCCTGTTGCCATAGGTAAGGAAGGGCCACGGCGATCGATCGGTTTTCCATTAAGGTCGCGATCGAATTAGCATGAATTTCAATTCCCGGCATTTCTCCCATCGGAGTTGGGAAGATATCGCGAAAACTAGTAGCTGTTGCCCCAATCAGAACGATTTTGTCCTTAAATGTGCCTTTTTCTAGCTCTACGCTCCAATTTTTGGGATCTAATACATACCAGAAGGGTACCTGTTGGAAGCTTCCCGGTTTGCCATAGAAAAAAATGTTTTCACCCTTAGGCGGCACAAACTGGAGCTGGGCGGCTTGTAGGGCGGAAGCCGCGAAGGACGGCGTTTCGTGACTGAGACTGAGAAACTGCTCTGCCAAGCTAGGTTGCTGTGCTTGTTGGTAGGCCGCAACTTCTAATTTCGGGTACTCTTGACCGAGTAGATGGATTTTGCGACTGACCGGATCGAGCGGATAGTTGGTAAACCCAATCAACTGGTGTGGGGCCAGAAACGGCGTGGGTGAGACAAGTTGGATCATGTCACCCTGAGGTAATTGATCAATCTCAAATTGGGCGGCTAGTGTCACTCGGCCCGCTTGCTTGGCGAGGGCTTGTTGTAATTGTCGATCGTCTTGCGGATAGTTACTGCTGCCATCCATCACCACATCGATCGCAACGGCTTTAGCTCCGGCAGCCATCAAGCGGTCGATCGCAATCGCATAGGCAGACCGACGGGGTGGCGAAGTGCGCAATGGTTCTAGATAGGCGTATTGCTTCGGATCGGTAGGATAAACCTCAGTACCTTGATCTAAGGAATTTTGATCGATCGCCAGAATCACAATATTGCTCGGAGGCGTTCGATCCCCCCGGATGGCGAAAAACAGGCATTGAGTTTGGCGCTCTAAAAACTGGCTGAGCGTGGAATGATTGGTCGTGAGCACGGCTGCCGCGATCGCTGAAACCCCAGCTAGAACATGGCCCCACCGCGAGACTCCCATTTGTGGTTTGAAGTTGGGGAGTTTGGGCAAGCGAGTCTTCCAGGAGGAGCGACTTTGAGCTGGAGCTGGAGTATAACTAGCAGCGAGGGTTTCGGTTGGGGGTGACGACGGCGGTTCGGCAGGCATAGGTGGGTGGTGTAGAAAAGCAATGCATAGCAGTCAGAGCACCCCACTCAGAGTAGCGTAAATGCAGGATGGGCATTGACGCATTCCTCTAAGAGCTTAACTAAGAACCTAGCTATTTCGCCGCCGGTAGACCAAATTGATGTGCTTAGGCGGCGATCGCGATCGTACCAACGGATCGTTGCCAGACGTAACATCCGAGAGCAATATTCTGTAATTATTTGCAATAATGGATGGCAGTTATAGCCTGGCTATTGTCAGGAGTTTATTTCTACAGTTAAACCTGCTCTCACATTTGTATTGATAGTTAACCACAATCTAGAACGCTGATTTTGCTGGATTTAAGCCGATTGACTCTGATCAAAACTATCTTGATCGGGTTCAGATTGCGGCTGAAGATGCAGTGTGATCATTGCCGCTTGACTGGTTCTAATTAATGAACCTGCTCACTATTGCGTGGGCTGAAGTAGCATGATGGTCAGCTAGTTCAAACCCAGTTGTTACAATTGGTTATCCAATTAATTTGCATTTATTAGGTCTTAAGCTTCTATGCAGTATTCCATGAACCGTCTGTCTATTTTTGTAGACGGGAACAATATGTTCTATGCTCAACAAAAAAATGGTTGGTTTTTTGACCCTAAACGAGTCCTAGAGTACTTTACAAGTGATACAGAAGTAGTTCTGGTTAACGCATTTTGGTATACCGGGCTGAAAGATCCTCAAGATCAGCGAGGCTTTCGCGATGCCCTAATTAGTTTGGGATATACGGTTAGAACTAAGGTTCTGAAAGAGTATTACGACGATAATTCAGGACGGTATTCCCAAAAAGCGAATTTAGATATTGAAATTGTGGTTGATATGTTTAATACGGTCGAGCAATACGATCGTGTGGTGTTATTTAGTGGTGATGGTGATTTTGAACGGGCGATCGAATTACTCCGTTCTAAGAATACTCATATTACGGTGGTTTCTACCGAAGGCATGATTGCCCGGGAGTTGCGGAATGCCACCGATCGTTATATTGATCTTAACGATATCCGTAAAGATATTGAGAAAACAGATTTTTAAGCTTAATTAGAACAGTAGTTTCTCATAGTGGATATGAGTTCACCCAGTTGGTGCTTGTGGGTTCACTCGCTCTGGGCACTAGAATATTAGGTATTGTCAACTTTTCGCTATTCCATGACATCAACGGTATGAACAGCCAACCTAGTCAAGACCGAATTATTATTTTCGATACCACGTTGCGTGACGGTGAACAGTCTCCGGGAGCCACTCTAAATGTGGATGAGAAACTGACGATCGCCCGGCAACTGGCACGACTAGGCGTTGATGTGATTGAAGCTGGCTTTCCATTTTCCAGCCCTGGTGACTTTGAAGCCGTCCAGAGAATTGCTGAAGCTGTTGGGGTAGAAGGGGGGCCAACCATTTGTGGGTTAGCGCGGGCGGCTCGTAAAGACATTGAAGCTGCTGCAGAAGCGCTAAAGCCAGCCGCTCATGCCCGCATTCACACGTTTATTGCCACGTCGGATATTCACCTGGAATACAAGCTGAAGAAAACTCGGCAGGAAGTATTAGAGATTGCTCCAGAAATGGTGGCTCATGCTCGATCGTTTGTGCAAGATGTGGAGTTTTCACCGGAAGATGCTGGACGCAGCGATCCAGAGTTTCTCTATCAAGTGTTGGAACGGGTGATTGATGCGGGGGCTACGACGATCAATATTCCCGATACCGTAGGCTACACAACGCCATCGGAATTCGGCGCCATCATCGGCGGGATTAAGCAAAACGTTCGTAATATCGATCGCGCCATTATCTCAGTGCATGGTCATAACGATCTCGGCTTGGCCGTTGCCAACTTCCTGGAGGCAATTAAAAATGGCGCTCGCCAACTAGAATGTACGATTAACGGGATTGGCGAACGGGCGGGTAATGCGGCCCTGGAAGAATTAGTGATGGCGTTGCATGTGCGGCGGCAATACTTCAATCCCTTCTTGGGTCGTCCGGTGGAGTCTGAAGCACCCTTAACCAATATCGATACGCGTCATATTTACAAAACCTCACGGTTAGTCTCAAATCTGACGGGCATGTTGGTGCAGCCGAATAAGGCGATCGTGGGGGCGAATGCCTTTGCCCATGAATCGGGGATTCATCAGGATGGAGTGCTGAAAAACAAGCGCACCTATGAAATTATGGATGCCCAATCGATCGGGTTAACCGATAACCAGATTGTCTTGGGTAAATTGTCGGGGCGGAATGCGTTTCGTTCGCGCTTGAAGGAATTGGGCTTTGAGTTGTCCGAGCAAGATCTGAATAAAGCTTTTGTCCGGTTCAAGGAACTGGCAGATAAGAAGAAGGAAATCACCGATCGCGATCTGGAAGCGATCGTGAATGACGAAATCCAACAGGCGCCTGACTTGTTCAAGTTGGAGTTAGTCCAGGTGTCGTGTGGTGATCATGCTTGTCCAACAGCTACTGTCACATTGCGGACTCCCGATGGCAATGAGCTGACAGATGCGGCGACTGGTACAGGTCCCGTGGATGCAGTCTACAAGGCGATCAATCGTGTGGTGAATGTTCCCAACCAGTTGATCGAATTCTCGGTGCAATCGGTGACGGCTGGGATTGATGCGATCGGGGAAGTGACAATTCGCTTGCGGTACGATGAACGGATTTTTGCCGGGCATTCTGCCAATACCGATATTATTGTGGCCTCGGCTCAAGCCTATATCAATGCCTTGAATCGTTTGTATGCGTTCATTCAGCAACGGGAACAGAATCCCGTGAAAATGGTGCAAGCACAGGCATCAGCAACCGTTCCGGCTGATCACTAGGGTTGGGATGAAAAGCCTTTGATCCTCCTTAACAAGGAGGGAACCGAACCGTTCTTTGTTCTGGAACCTTCAAAGTCCCTCTTAAAAAGGGGGACTTTGGGGGAGCATTACAGGCAATCACTACGGAATAAACGCCAGAACAGAAACAGGTGAGCCAGAACCACCTTGTAAGCGCAGCAGGCCGATCGCCAGTGTCGTTCCTACAGGTGGCAATTGATCCAGATTGGTCAAATTTTCCAACACAATGCCCGCTCGCGCTAACACCGCTCGGTTGGTGGCAAAGGTGGGATCGACGGCTGGATCAACCCCATGCGTATCAATCCCCACGCCTGCGATCGCTCGTTCTGCGAGCAAAAACTGGGTTGCAGCGGCACTAAAGCCAGGGAAGTGAGCGTTACCATCCGCATCCCAGTTCATAAATAGACTGGGATGCTGCCATTTCTCCTGCCATCCGGTGTAGAACAGTACGACACTTCCAGCAGGAATTTTGTCATGTTGAGTTTCCCAATTGAGGACATCCGCGATCGTTAGGCCGTAATCGGGATGGGTAGCCGCTTGCGATCGACCATCAATTACCACTGCTGGTACAACGAGTGACTCGGCGGCATACTGATCAATTCCGATGCCATCCGCAAAAAAGCTTCTGGGGGCATTCATATGAGTGGCGCTGTGTTCGCCGATCGCGAATCGCCGCAGATAATACCCCTCAGACGAAATCTCTGCGACTGCCTCAAACTCTACCGCCGGATCACCTTGCCACAAGGGAATCTCTGGGTGAATGCAATGGCTCAAATCCACCACCCGCTGATACGCGATCGTCCCCATCTCCCCTATCTCCCTCACCGCCTACCATCCCCACGACCCCGCACTCCCCTTAAACGGCCCCACAATATCTTTCGTAATCCAGCCGCCATAGAAGTTACCCGGTTGGGGTTGCACTAACTCACCATCGACATAGCAAGCATCCATGGGAGCCGCATAGAAGGCAACATAGTTTTCGATCGAGGCAAAGGCGGGAGTGGGTTGGGGATAATACCAGGCCACATTTTCGACCCGTTTGTCGCCCACCGCTACGGTGTAATAGGCGCCCTGTCCTTTCCATTCGCAGTAGGTCGATCGCGGGGAAGCAATGAGATACTCCATTTGAATATCTTCGGGCGGCAGGTAGTAGACCGGAGGATGGCTCGTTTCCAGCACTCGTTTGGCCCGCGTAGTATCGGCGATCGTCACGCCGTTAAACACAATTTGAATCCGTTTGTTGACATCCTCTAGCCGGGGCGGACGGGGATAATCCCATACAGACTCTTGACCGGGCTGGGGCGGAATGCGGTTTTGCATTGGCTTGCTATGCTCTAACTCAGAGGCATATTGTAGCGAGAACTTAGGATGGGGTGGGGATGCAACGAGTGTTAGAACCCGAGGTGATGGATACCTGGGAAGAGGCGGTGGAATACGATGCAATGGATTTTGTGGAGGTGAATACGGCTTTTGCCGATCGTGCGATCGCCCTAGGATTAACCGCCGGGCTAGTCTTAGATGCAGGCACGGGTACAGCGCGAATTCCGATCATGATTGCCCAACGGTGTCCCCAGTGGCAAATCATTGGCATTGACCTGTCGAAGAATATGCTGACGATCGGGCAGGAGAACATTCACCAGGCGGGAGTACAGGCGCAAGTTAGCTTGGAATACGTCGATGCCAAACAGCTACCCTATCCCGATCGTCATTTTGACGTGGTGATTTCTAACAGCATCATTCACCACTTACCCGACCCGTTACCCTTCTTGCAGGAACTGAAGCGGGTACTGAAACCGAACGGTGGCATTCTATTACGGGATTTGTTGCGTCCAGCAGATGAGCTTGCGGTTGATCAATTGGTAGCGGAGATCGGCCCGGAGTACAATCCCCATCAGCGCCAACTATTCCGCGATTCCCTGTGTGCCGCCTTTCGGTTAGAAGAAATTCGCCATCTCTTTGATACTGCCGGACTGCTGGATGTGCAGGTATATCAATCCTCCGATCGTCATTGGACTGCCGAACGAGCTTGGCAAACATAGAATTCCTTGTTACCTAAACTGTAACAGTTCTCCCATCGGCGTTTGAGGCAAGGCATACTGGCAGCTAACCGAGTTTTTCTACCGAGGTAGGCTGCCCATGCTGCTCAAGGATGCCCGAACCTACCAGATTGCGTTCCTGTCCCTATTTCTCCTATTGGGAGTAGCTACCCGCGACTGGACCTTACGACCCGGAATGCTGCTGGTCACGATCGCCACCTGCCTGACCACCCAAGCGATCGCCACCCTCCTCAGTCAACAACTATCCATTAACAAGCTTTATTCAACCCCCTCCGCCTTACCTACCCCATCTCCCTATCCCCTCATCACCTCATCTCTCCCCAGCGCCCTAATCACCGCCCTCGGACTCAGTTTGCTCCTGCGCGCCGATCACTACAGCACCATGATCCTGGCCGGAGTCGCGGCTATCCTGAGTAAGTTTTTGCTGCGGGTGAATACTAAGCACATCTTCAATCCGGCGAACTTCGGCATGATTGTGGCATTGCTGCTGACGAATGATGCCTGGGTATCTCCCGGTCAATGGGGCGAGAGCGGTTGGTATGTCCTGCTATTTCTGGGCTGTGGTGGTTTAGTCCTGCAAAAAGTTGGCCGTTGGGATACCACAGTCGCTTTTTTAGGGAGCTATGCCCTGTTAGAAGCCGCCCGGAATCTGTGGTTGGGCTGGACCTGGGATGTCTGGGCCCATCGGTTAATGAGTGGTTCGCTACTGCTGTTTGCCCTGTTTATGGTCACCGATCCCCGTAGCATTCCCAATGCCCGGATAGGACGATTAGTGTGGGCGATCGCGATCGCTATTCTCACCTTTTGGCTACGCAATCAGCAATTTGTGTCAACGGCAGTGATCTGGGCGTTGTTTGTCTTGACTCCGTTGATTGTGATCCTGGATGCGATCTGGCAAGCGCCCCGGTTTACCTGGCAACCACCCGCTACAACGAACCCGACGTTAATCACCGAGAACTAATTTCTAAAAATCACTATGATCAAACCTCTACGAATTCTGCTTGCCGTTGTCTTGGCCTGTTTTGCCTGTTTAATTATTGCCCCGAAAGCGTGGGCATTCTGCGGATTTTATGTGGCGAAAGCCGACGCCAAGTTGTATAACCAGGCTTCTCAAGTTGCTCTGGCCCGGAATGGCAATAAAACAATTCTGACCATGGCCAATGACTATCAGGGAGAAGCAAAGGACTTCGCGATCGTCGTGCCTGTGCCCGTGGTACTGAAACAAGAACAGGTGCGAATTGCCAATCCTAAAGTGATTGAGCGCTTGGATGCCTTTAGTGCACCCCGGTTGGTGGAATACTTCGATCCCGATCCCTGCCCCCCACCGTATGAAGAAGGGATGCTTTATGAGCGTACTGTACCAATGCCAGCAGCGGCTCCTGCCCAATCCTCTAAAGTCAGCAATGAGGCGTTAGGGGTGACGATTGAAGAACAATTCACGGTCGGGGAATATGACATTCTGATCCTGAGTGCGAAGGAGTCTGATGGGTTGGAAACCTGGCTAGTGCAAAATGGCTACAAGATTCCTCAGGGAGCCAGAAACCTACTAAAACCTTATATTCGTCAAAAGCTCAAGTTCTTTGTAGCTAAGGTCAATTTAAAAGAGTTTGATAAAGCGGGTTTTCAAAAATTACGACCGATTCAAATTAGCTATGAATCACCCCGATTTATGTTGCCGATCCGGTTGGGGATGGTGAATGCCCAAAATGCTCAGGATCTACTGGTCTATGTGTTGTCTGCAAATGGACAGGCAGAAGTCACCAACTACCGCACCGTGAAAGTGCCGACGGATGCCGAGATTCCAGTGTTTGTCAAAGATACCTTTAGCTATTTCTACAAAGACATGTTCCAGACGGCCTATACCCAGGAAGGTAAGAATGTAGCGTTTCTGGAATATTTCTGGAATATGGCCAACTGCGATCCTTGCTCTGCCGATCCCCTCAATTCCGAAGAATTGCGGGAAGCTGGAGTCTTCTGGCTAGACTATCCCCAACCGCTAAGGGGAAATTCCTCTAGCCCGTTTCCGGTGGTCACTCCCCCAACGCCCGTCCCCGATCCAGCTCCCGGTGCGCCATCGGTGAGTCGCCCTGCCCCCATGCCGATCGCCCCACCCCGGCCCCCCTTCCCTGTCTCGTCGAATGTTTACATTACGCGGTTGCATGTTCGCTATACCCGCGACAAGTTCCCTGAGGATCTAACTTTTCAGGAAACTAACAATCAAGCGTCGTTCCAGGGACGCTACATTTTGCGGCATCCGTTTACGGGCAAAGCGGAGTGTCCGGCAGGTCGGGACTATGTGCGATCGCTGCCTCGCCGCTTTGAGCAAGAAGCCCAAACTTTAGCGCGGTTGACCGGCTGGAATCTTCAGGACATTCGCCGCAAATTACCCCGTGTCCCAGTGGCCAGTTCTTTGTGGGAACAGCTTTGGGGAACTGTCAGCCGCTTGTGGTCGTAATGGCGATCGCTGGCAAACACGAACTACCAGTCCTTGTTAGGGGGGATGCCGATCTCCCCTGATGACTGACCTCTCCTGTTCAAAATGTAATCTTCATTCACGCTTATGAAACCACTCCGGATTCTGATTGCCCTGGTCATCACTTGTTTCGCCTGTCTGATTTTGGCTCCCAAAGCTTGGGCGTTTTGCGGTTTTTACGTGGCGAAAGCCGATACCAAACTGTATAACCAGGCTTCCCAAGTCGCGATCGCTCGTGATGGCAACAAAACCGTGTTAACGATGGCCAATGATTACCAGGGAGAAGCGCAGGACTTCGCGATCGTTGTGCCCGTGCCAGTGGTGCTGCAAAAAGAACAGGTGCGGGTAGGGGATCCGAATGTCATGGCTCATTTGGACGCTTTTAGTGCGCCACGGTTAGTCGAGTATTTCGATCCTGATCCTTGTAACCCTATCTATGACGAGATGTCACCCAGGGGAGCGCCAGGTAGAGCAATAGGTGCAGGGAGCCGCGATCGATCAGAGGAACGGCGGGATTTGGGAGTGACGATCGAAGCGAAATTCACAGTCGGGGAATATGACATTCTGATCCTGAGTGCCAAGGAATCTGGGGGCCTGGAAACCTGGCTGAATCAAAATGGCTACAAAATCCCCAAAGGGGCGAAGGACTTGTTGCGACCGTATATTCGGCAAAACATGAAGTTTTTCGTCGCTAAGGTGAACTTGGGCGAGTTAGCGAAATCCGGGTATCAAAATCTGCGCCCGTTACAGATGACTTATGAATCGCCGCGCTTTATGTTGCCGATTCGGTTGGGGATGGTGAATGCTCAGAACGAACAGGATTTGGTGGTTTATGTGCTGACTCCGACTGGGCAAGCCGAAGTGACTAACTACCGCACGGTGAAAGTCCCGTCAGATGCGGAAATTCCGGTGTTTGTCAAAAACGAGTTTAGTGACTTCTATAAATCCATGTTCCAAACGTCCTATGTGCGGGAAGGCAAGAATGTGGCGTTTCTAGAATATTTTTGGAATATGGGTAACTGTGATCCCTGTGCGGCGGAACCGCTCAGTCCGGTGGAACTTAAAGCAGCAGGTGTGTTCTGGTTAGACAATCCTGAGCCGCCAACGGGCTTACCTTCAAGACGACCACCCGGTGGAGTTCGCTTCCGGCCATCCGCCAACGTTTACATTACTCGGTTGCACGTCCGCTACACACGTCGAACATTTCCCGAAGACCTGATGTTTCAGGAAACCAATAACCAGCAATCCTTTCAAGGTCGCTATGTGTTGCGTCATCCCTTTACAGGAACAGCAGCCTGTCCCCAAGCCCGAGCCTACCAGCGATCGTTACCCCGCCGCTTTGAACAGGAGGCCCAGACGTTAGCTCGACTCACCGGTTGGAATATCCAGGAGATTCGGGACAAACTGCCTAAAGTGAAGACATCGTTGCTCTGGTGGCGCTAACTCAATCCACATACAACAAGTTTTTCTTTGCTAAAGTGCTGTGCTTCTGCAAACTGTTGTATAGTCTTGAAGCTATCGGTTTTAACGGGGAGCAGCCGTTAAACGTGAGGGGGAAAGTGTAGTGCAAATCTACCGCTGTCTCGCAACTGTAAGGAGAAATATGATTCTCTCAGCCAGGATGCCCACCAATAGTTAAATCCTTCTGGCATCTTCGAGGTATAAGATGACGACTCAGTCACTCAGTCTAATTCGGCAACAGGCTATTCGGTTCACCCTGTCCGTGCCTGTCCAAGCAACACTCTATGTGTCGCTGTGCTCTTTGGTGCTTTGGACAGTCTATTTCACCACTTACCCTGCTGCTCACGATCGAGTGCACTCGCTACGTCACCACACCGCCGCAGTGGCTTGTCACTAAACAGCACATTTCTCTCAGCAATTAACTCACTCTAGAACCGAAATGAGAGCAACGCAGCGTTTTATGCTCATTGGGGTCGTGTGCCTAATGAGCACAGTTGTTTATGGCGCCATTGGATTGACACAATCGCCTCAATCAACTGTCCAATTGCTAACCGAGCCGGCGCTTGAGAAGATTCGCCCCTTTGAAGCTGAAACCAGCCCAGATCAGTTGCCGCCTCAACTGACGGTGCAAGCGGTTGATGTGAGTGGACAACCGCTTAATAACGCCAATGTTCACTTGCAGTTACTAGCGCCCCCGACAACACCTTGGTTCACAACCGATTTTCCGATCGTTGAAGGTACGACACTACTAGACCTACAAACCCTTGCTCCGGCGGGGACGGTGCAACTGCACCAAATGCTGCCGATACGCGGAGTTTATCAACTCAAAGTCAGCGTCACTCCACAAGTCGCCAACACGTTCGCACCATTTGAGCAAACGCTGCCGATCTCTGTGAGTGAAAATGGCGTGAAGTATCAGAATTTTGTGATTCTAGCGGTCGGTCTTTTCGTGGCAGGATTGGTCGGCGGATGGGTGATTGGCCAAAAACAGAGCATCCAACCCGGAGAACTTGCCCCCCAATCCGTGCGGCTGTTACTGAGTGGGGTCGTTGTTATAGCGATCGCCGCGCTGCTCTATGTCAATGTCAGTGCTGAGTTGGTTCAATCCCACCACAGCATGGCAATGTCTCACCCCACTGAAGCGCCCCCCCCTGCACCCCACCCCAGCCAACAGCAGGCAGATGGATTAAATGTTCAGCTATCGGGCGATCACAGGGCTGTGGTAGGAGAGTTGGCCAATTTTCAGGTCAGTGTCACAGATGCTAAAACTCAGCAACCGATCTCTGGTGCGAAGGTCAAGGTCAAAGCAACTCAGCTTGAAAATGGTTGGCTCGCTTTTGCTCACGATGGCATCACCGATGCGACTGGGCGGCTACAGTGGCAAGAGCAGTTTTTTGATGGCGCACCGCACCAAGTAGATGTGGAGATAGCCCCTCAATCCGGCTTGAGCCGGCAGTTTCGTCCCGTACAAGTCGCCCAAACCCTGGAAGTTGAAGGTGTAGTTCCTCCATTACACGTCCGGTTGATCAGCTTGGGGTACATGACTGGAATTGTGGCGATCGGTCTTGTATTAGGACTGAAGCTTCCACGCAAACACCTGTACCAGCCAGGATGAGATTTATTCTGAATTATGATTAATGGGTGATACTGCAATTCGGAAAACCCTGCTTAAGTCTGACAGCGCCCTGACCAATGCATCCTTTATGCTAGAGAAAGGACTGAGGACATGATTATGCAGTCAGGTTGGCGTGTTGGATCGTTGTTTGGCATTCCCTTATTTCTTGATCTTTCCTGGTTTATCTCCCTGGTGCTCATTGCACTACCGATCGGCTCGGGTAAGCAACAAGAGTGGGGCGCGGCAACAGCGTATTCTACTGGGTTTTTAATGGCATTCTTGCTATTGCTCTCGGTGTTGTTACATGAGCTAGGACATAGCTTAGTCGCCAAGTCGCAGGGGATTAAGGTCAATTCCATTACCCTATTTCTGTTTGGTGGCATTGCCTCAATCGAGCAGGAGTCAAGAACCCCAGGACAAGCGTTTCAAGTCGCGATCGCGGGGCCTGCCGTCAGTTTGCTGTTGGCTGGCTGTATCGGTTTACTAGGGACATTATTACCAACCACGATCATCAGTCCGCCGGTTAGTTACTTAATAGTCTACCTGGCGTGGATGAACCTTCTGTTAGCTGGGTTTAACCTATTGCCTGGGTTGCCGCTGGATGGGGGGCAAGTTTTAAAGGCGCTGATTTGGAAAGTCACCGGGAGCCGGTTAAAAGGCGTCCATTTGGCTGCTCAATCCGGAAAAACCTTGGGTTGGCTAGCCATTATTCTAGGTTTAACCGTATTGCTGCCTGGTAACGGTCTCTGGATTGCCTTACTGGGTTGGTTTGTCTTGCAAAACGCGAGTTCCTACGATCGCATCACGACTATTCAAGAAGCGCTGCTAGCTCTGAAAGCCAACGATGCCATGACGCGGGAATTCCGGGTGGTTGATGCAGACATGACATTGCGGCGCTTTGCGGATGACTATCTGTTAGAAACGAACCGACCAACCGTTTACTTTGCAGCTTCGGATGGGCGCTATCGTGGCATGGTGATGACCGATGACATGCGATTTGTGGAGCGGAGCGAATGGGACTATCAACCACTCCATAAAATTATTCAATCTCTGACGGCTATTCCGACGGTCGAGGAAGCGACACCGTTAGTCGATGTGATTCAAAAAATGGAGTCGCAAGAACTCCGATCTCTGTCGGTGCTATCCCCTGCCGGAGCAGTATCAGGTGTGATCGATCGGGGGGAAATTGTGCGGGCACTAGCTGCAAAGCTCAATATGCAGGTGCCGGATGTAGTGATTAAGCAAATTAAGGATAGTGGCAGCTACCCACAGGGGTTTAACCTGGGCGCGATCGCTCAAGCCGCAGCCGAATCGCTGCCACCCTCACGCCGTTAATGGCGTTGCTAAGGCTTGCACGATCTGCCATTCCTGCTCTGATAAAGGCTGCTCTTGTAAATCGGCATTAAAGCAAAATTGAGCAGTCTCCAAGAGGGCAGCGATCGCTTTAGTCATCAAATCCTCACCTGTCAATAGGATCGGAAGCTGAGGAAATTCGGGTTCCCCCCCAAACACCTGACGGAATAACTCAGGATCGGGGGACAGGCGGATGGAGCCATGTTGCAAGACCGTTGATCCCCGTCGTAGTTGAGCGCTGCCAATCAATTTTCTGCCGTCTGCTAGAACTAAATCGGCAGTTGTGGCAGTCCCAAAACAATTGGGATTACGAATATACCCTCGCCCTGCCTGACCGTAATGTAGCTCGACGCTAAGCGATCGCCAACCTTGAATCAAAAACTCGCAGATTTGTTGGTAAGCTTGCATGCGCTTGCCTGGTAAACCAGACATAATCACGGCATAGGTGAGATCGCCTTGATGCAATACGGCTCGCCCCCCGGTAGGTCGCCGGACGAGATCGATCGCCTGCCCTTGCCAGGTCAAATTCTGCCAGTGATCTGGCCACTGCCGTTGATGGTAGCCCAATGAAATGGCAGCAGGCTCCCAGGTGTAGAACCGTAAGGTCGGTGGTTGCTGACCGTGAAGATGTTGTTCAAATAACCAGGCATCTAGCGCCATTTGCAAGTTCCCTGATGCCACTAAGGGCGGAATATAGCGCCAGACCTGCATACTCAGTGATGGTTAACGGTTGATTCTAAGCGCCAAATTGGCTTTGTAATGGCTCGTCATTATCGTCTGCTAAAGTTGCGACGATCGTGATGGCGCGAGAAATTTCCCCTGGAGATAGCTCGGCTAAGATCCGACTGAATACAACCACGACCTGATTTTCCATAATGCCAAACCGGGCTTCCAAGGTATCTGCCCAGTTCATTTCTAGCAACCGGCGCATTAAACCAGGTTCATCTTTCGCAGGCAATTTCAACACCGTTGACCAAACCGTTAAGGTGTCGTCACTGGTCAATCCGGTGAGTTGCACAAAAACTTCCACTGTCCCATAGCAAAACTTCCAGATATGTCCACCCTCGCTTTGCGTCACCATCGCCGTATCGTTGCTGTCCAGGCTATCGATGACTGTCTCAATCACCTCGATCGGATTGGTGGCGGTAGCAGTTTCCGTTAATCCATTCATCATGTCTGAGGATGAAGCAGTTCCCAGATCAGGTTGCGCGATCGTCATAACAGTTCCGTCTCTGATAGCGTTCTGAGTCTACGTTATCGCTAATTCCGGCAATGGCAACCGAGAATCGAGATTTTCTTCATGTTCCATGCCAACCATTGCACTTAAGGCTAGTGAGTCAAGAAAAAAGTGGGCATTCTAAAACCGAGGGCGGAGATTAAAGCTAGAAATAAAAATTTCATCCGAGGAGAGGTTGAACGATGTATACAGCAATAAATCTTAATGCGTTAAGAGAAAAGTGTATTGGTTCACCTCTTCAGCCACCGTTTCCACATCAGATCGAGGCTTTTACCAAGCTAGGTGAAACATTTGAACCAGGTAGCAAAACATCGACTAGTGGAATATTGGTGCTTCCTACAGGTGCAGGAAAAACA
>DATNPU010000392.1:0-3839 GCA_036703105.1 Microcoleaceae cyanobacterium | reverse complement strand
GATTGGAAATCGACCCTGAAACAAACCGCCGAACAAGTTTGCCAACGCTTGAAAGCGGAGCGGTTTTTAGTGCTGCTCTATGACAAAGATCGAGATGAATTTGCCATTTGCTATCAAAGTCATCCGGGGAATCGCCGACCGTTACCCGGAGCGTTAGAGACCTTGAGCGAGTCGGATTGGCGACTACTCGAGCAAAGTCAGTCGGCAATTACGATCGAGAATTTGGATGGCGACTTGAAGTTCATGTCTTGGCGTGATCGCCTCCTAGAAGTGGGGGCTAGAGCCATGATTGTCTGTAATACTGCGATCGGTCGGCAACCGATTGAAGGGTTAGTCATGGTTTGCTATGAAACTCCACGTACCTGGAGCCGACCCGAACAAGACTTGTTGCGAGTCGTGAGTCAGCAAATTGGTGTGATTCTGCATGAATGGCAACTTCAGAAACATAGCGATCAGCAGCACCGGATTAATGAAGCGATTCAACGCGGCCTGCTAGTCATGCAGCAAAGTCACGAGGTTGAAGCGGTAGAGCGCTCTGCTTTACAGCATATTAGTCAGGTTTTGCAAGTTCCTTTAGCGGCGCTCGTCGTCTGGTTACCGGGACACAATGCTGGCCGAATTATTGTCCCCACCTCATTAAATGAGCGCTTCGGGCTCAATCTGAATATGGTGATCCCCAACCAAACGGATCTCCTAATTCAGTGGACATTGGAACACCGAGGCATTCTGGCCGTAACGATCGCAGATTTAACCCCAGAAACTCGTCAGTGGATCAATGGCTCAAACATTGGCCAAGTCTTAACGTTGGCGTTGCGAACATCGCCTGAGCACCAACCGACGGGCATGATTTTAGTAGCTGATGTGGCAGAGCGGCATTGGTCAGAATATCACTTAGCCGCGATGCTGACGCTGGGCAGCCAGTTAGCCTGGTCGCGTCGCTATTTAGCGCTGACCGATCGCCTGACTACCCAATGCGAGGGGTTAGAGCAACTCAACTGGTACAAGCAGCGGGTGGTAGAAGATAGCTATCGCTCGATCGTTGCCAATGTCAAGCGCTTGAATGATCTGGGCAATCCTAAAGATCCCCTGTTTGTGACTCGGCAACAACAATTGCTGCGGCAGCTCCAAGATACCCTGATGCCATTGGCTCAGCTGGTTCGGGATGAACAATGGCAACTTCGCTCCTACTCCACAACGATCTCCTTAATTAGTTTGCTGAAACGAGCGCTGGAACGTGTGGATAGCTTCCTTAAGCAGCGGCAAATCTGGTCACAGGTGCATGACGAAACGAATGTGACTATTGGGGGCGACATTATCAAAATCGAGTTAATTTTATACGAGGTTCTTGTCTCTGCCTGTCAACGGGCGGTTACAGGCGGGCGAATTGACATCTGGTGCCGTCAGATCGATACACGCTGGTTTGAACTCTCAATTACCGATAATGGCTTAATTGAACCTAACTTGTTGCTGGCCCTGGAAGCCGATCATGTCAGCGATCAACTCGCTCCCTCGATTTTGGATCATCCACCGGGTTTGCATCTGGCCATCTGTCGATCGCTGATGAAACAAATCGGCGGCGAATTTACCCTAACCCGACTGGATGATGGCCGAATTTTCAGTCGACTGGTGCTGCCGATCTCGGCGAGCCAAACACCCAGCAAGGCGAAACCCTTGGGGCAGTCACAGTAGGAGATAAAGTGATAAAGAAGCTGAGGAAGATGGGGCAGGTCGTGTTTGATCTGCTTCCTTAGTCATGAAATTTGTCTAACTGTTGCAGTTTGAGTCTTTAAGGCAAGATGAGCAACGGATTCCGCTAGTATCAGGATGGCATGATGAACTGACTAGTCAATGAGAACTAGATTCTCATGACTAAAGGAATTCGGCTGAATTTATAAACACCAAACAGAACGACACGATATTCACGATCGATTAACTAATAGTGATGAATCGTAACGCAGTAGATCCCATTCCACTTTTGCATCCCCCAACTGATTCTTCTGAGCCACAAGCGACCCAACGCTCACGCCAGGGCCATTGGGTAGGCTTCAAAAATGCTGCTCTAGCAGGCATTGTCAGTTGTTTAGTGGGAGTAATGGTTTGGCTAGGGTTAGCGATCGGCTATCCCCTACCGGCTCTGGCCGTAGACTACAACAAAGAATTTTTAGTAGGGGCCGATTTTTCGGGCCGAGTGTTAACGGATGCCAGTTTTACGAAGGCTAATCTGCGGGAAAGCAATTTCAATGGGGCAAATCTACAGGGAGTCAGCTTTTTTGGCGCTAATTTAGAGGGCGCTACCCTGGAAGGAGCAGATTTGCGCAATACCACGTTAGATACCGCCCGCTTCTCCTCGGCCAACCTGCGCAATGCCATTCTAGAAGGGGCGTTTGCCTTTAATGCCAAATTTGATAATGCCATTATTGAAGGAGCGGATTTTACCGATGTGGAAGTGCGGCAGGATGCCCAGACGTTGCTCTGTAAGCTGGCCAAGGGCACCAATCCCACCACTGGACGCAACACTCGCGACACCTTGAACTGCCCTTAAACTTCATTAAACCAAGGCGTTTGGATTAAATCCGCTATATTGACTGACCGTAGTTGCTGATCAATCTCTATGATCCGCAACTTCTCGCTATACATGCGTTGCTGATACCACAGACCTAATTCCGGGGCGGCACCAGTATCCGTTTGTTCCCACAGGTTTTGGAAGTGGCGGCAACGCTTTTCACACATTACCCGTTCCATTGTGGCGGTGGCCGCGCGAATGATCAAAGAGGCTCGGACTAAATCGAGCTTCGTCTTCTCATCGGGATGAAACAGGTAATACACTCGGGCCATTTCGGCGGGAAACTCGGTGCAGCGGTCTTGCAGCTGGCTGAGGAGATCGGGTGGGGCAGTGTCGGGAGAAACGACGGTGAGAGAGGCGGGGGAGGTGAGGGAGATCAGGGAGGTAGGAGATAGTTGGGGATCAGGGGATTGGATAGTAGCGGCTTCTTCCAGTTCCAGAATTTGTCGCCAGAGGAAGCGATGATGGGACAAGCTGAAGTCTAGATCATGGTCTTCCAAGGCGATGGTAATCTCATTGCGGCATCTGGGGACATGCAGATAGAGCCGTAACAATTGGGCTTCGGCTTCTTCCAGTAAGGTGCGATCGCGGGTAGTCTGCCATTTCTGCGATCGACCATGCCAGCGTTCTCCCCGGACTTGTAACCGTAAATCTTCTTCTAGCCGCAAAGCTAACCGAGAATCGCCTTGACTCAACAGTTCCGCACAGTGGTGAATGTAATGGGTTCTTAAGGTAGCGTTGGGTAGATAACCTAATAGTTTGACGATCGTCTGCACACAGGCTTGAAATTGGTCGGCTTGCTTCAGATCTTTACCAGCAATTGCCTGTTGGATCTGCCAATCGATCCATAAAGGGGCTTCGTCCAGTAACGTGCGATAGGTAGTAACAGGCTGAATCCGAAGAAATTCGTCGGGATCTTTGCCAGCAGGGAGATTCAACACCCGGAGCTGAATATCACCCCGGTAGGCCATTTCTTCAACTTCATTCACCGCCCGTTCTGCCGCTTGATTCCCAGCTCGATCGGCATCAAAATTCAAGACAATTCGCTTGGACTCGGTATAACGCAAAAGTTGTTTGACCTGGGCCGCACTCAATGCGGTTCCCATCGAAGCCACCGCATTAGTAATTCCGGCATTGTGTAGCGCAATCACATCAAAGTAGCCTTCTACAACCACCGCTCGGTCTTGCTTGGCGATCGTGGCGCGGGCTTTGTCCAACGCAAACAGTAGCTTACCTTTGTCGAATAGCTCAGTTTGCGGTGAATTGAGATATTTCG
>DATNPU010000163.1:0-5852 GCA_036703105.1 Microcoleaceae cyanobacterium | reverse complement strand
CCTTGTAATAGGATGTAAACTCAGGAACTGTTTCAGTCCCAAGCCGCTAATTTTCCGTCGATTTTTGCTAAGGATTTCCGAACTAAAGAGAAAGGTTGTGTAGACTTCAACAGGATTTGTTTGACGATCGGTCAAACTTGGTTTGAGTTACGCCTGGAATTGCAAGTTCTGAACTATTACCTGGCAGGAGCACTTGGGATGAAAATCACGCGACGTGAGGCGATCAAGCTGGTAGGCGGGGGTGTTTTGCTATCCCCTTTTAGTTTTGCGCAGCCAGCTCAGGCACAGTTTAGCCCTACCATACCCCGGTTCCAACAGCCCCTGAAATTACCGCCAGTGCTTGCACCATCTAAAAGTAATACCAGTGGTAAACGCCCGATCGATTACTACGAAATTACGATGGAGCCGGCAGAGGTGGAAATTCTGCCAGGACTCAAGACCAAAATGTGGTGTTATGTGGGTCAAGGTTTAGCCCCTGCCGCGATTGGGCCAGTCATTCGCCAACGGGGGGGAGTCGAACCGGAGGATGAAGGTCGCACTTCGGTGATCCGGTTTGTGAATCGGTTAGGCACCACGATCGAGCAGGGGAAGGTAGAACCGATCGCGACTTCCATTCATCTGCATGGCATGGCTTCACTGCCCCAGTATGACGGCTATGCTACCGATCTGATTCCCCCGGATTACTTTAAGGATTACATCTATCCCAACGATCGGGCGGCCACGCTGTGGTATCACGATCATGCCGTGCACAGAACCTCCCGCAATGTTTACATGGGATTAGCCGGGATGTATATCGTCGATGATGCTAAGGATCGAGCGCTGAATTTACCGAAGGGCGACTACGATATTCCGTTAATCATTCAAGATAAAAAGTTTAATGCGGCTGGACAGTTAGTGTTTGACGATCGGGGGCAGCGCAGTGCTTTTG
This sequence comes from Microcoleaceae cyanobacterium, assembly GCA_036703105.1. GTDB lineage: Bacteria > Cyanobacteriota > Cyanobacteriia > Leptolyngbyales > Leptolyngbyaceae > Pantanalinema. The sequence continues at coordinate 4,924 of DATNPU010000163.1, read as the reverse complement.
GCGATGTGATTTTGGTGAATGGCACCCCGTTTCCCCACTTGAAAGTGGCCCGTCGCAAATATCGGTTTCGGTTACTGAATGCCTCCCCCTCGCGAGTCTATCAACTGGTCTTGAGTCAATCAGCCACCTCGCTGGCGGGTAAAGACAGTTTCCATGTGATTAGTACCGATGCCGGTCTATTAGAGAAACCCGTTAAGATGACGGCGCCCTACGATCTGCTCCGGATTGGGGTGGGAGAACGGTATGGCATTGTGATCGACTTTAAAAACTATCCCAAAGGCTCTAAGCTCTATCTCCACAGTCCCGCCTTTTCTAACAATGTGGATACCACGAATAACACCAGTGTGATCATGCGCTTCGATATTGAGGATGATGCCACTGATGACAGTTCTCTACCAGATATCCTGCGGCAGCCCTTTACGCGCTTAGTCGATCAAATTCCACCCGGCCAATCCGTACCAACCCGCACCTTTCGGTTTGAGCGCAATGGCAATCAATGGAAGATTAATAATAAAACCTGGGATGAGAACCGAATTGATGCGAATCCGCAACCTGGGGCGATCGAAATCTGGAATTTCGTCAATCCTGGTGGTGGTTGGACGCATCCCGTCCATGTGCATTTTGTTGATTTTCAAATCATCGATCGTAATGGCTTGCCCCCTCGACCCTATGAACGGGGGTGGAAGGACGTTGTGCTATTAGATGATTTTGAAACGATTCGGATTATTGCCAAGTATAGTGCGCCCCTCGACCCCACTCCTGGGAAGCAACCGATTAAAGGCAAGTACATGATGCACTGCCACAATCTGGTGCATGAAGACCACGATATGATGACGCAGTTTGAAATTGGCAGCGGTGGTGTGCCTCCGAAGTCGGCTCCAGCCCAACCGATCGCCAAGATGCAGCCATTTTGATGCTTGAATCAGTCCAACTTCTGGCCCCTGTAGGACACTAGGGCTACTTCTGCTGATGCCCATCCACCTCCTGATAAATCTCACGATCCATTTGGCGAATGGCCTCATAATCATACGGATCGTAGGGAATCATCGGAGTTACTTGGGTGGCAGGAGGAGTGGCCTCGCGATCGTGCCTCGCTGACTGCGCTGGTTCAGCATTGGGAACGGTCTCTGAAGTAGCGGGGGATTGCGGCGATGAGGTAGCTGAAGGATGAGGCGTAGGAGCAACTGGCTCTTGACCAAGTGATTGATCGGCAATCAGCAACCCACTTGGTAACGGGTGACTCCAGGCCATACTAAGGGCAAGGCTGACGACAGCGATCGCCAAACAGCAGATCTGTAACATTTGGTTGAACATAAGACTTTGGGGGTACGTCTGTGTACTCCAATCATAGGAGAGGAGTATGGCAAATGGTAGGTGATCAAATCAGGAGGTGAAGCATTCCGTCACGATCGCCTCTAGTTGACCACCCCGAGACTGGTTGAAAGTTACTGACTCATGCCTATCTCATGTAGTCGATCGTCTGACTCATTTGGCCTGTTTGCTGACTGATTTTGGTGGTTTCCGTTCGCCAAAAGCCAATCGACTCTCTAACTTTGCCATTTTGCTTTCTGATTTCAGCATTTTGAGCAAGCAAACAGGTCATTGACTTTCTAATTTCAGTATTTTTAGCAAGCAAAACAGCGATCTACTAACTCATTTTGCCATTTTGCTTTCTGATTTCAGTATTTTTAGCAAGCAAAACAGCGATCGACGTTCTAGTTTCAGTATTTTTAGCAAGCAAAACGGCGATCGACGTTCTCAAACCGCGATCTGCTTGCTCATTTCAGTATTTTCCGCAGGCAAAATGGCGATCGCTGTTCTCAAACCGCAATTTGCTGGCTCATTTCAATCAAGGGCTAACTCATTGGAGGATTGTTTGCCACCAACCCGATGATTGTCTCATCGCAATTCGACTCAGGATCAATCTATTCTCAGCACTCAGCACTCAACTCTCAGCACTACCTCCCCCAGAGATGATGGTTAAACTGATGGCTTCGGCTTAAGCTGCTCTTGGATCCATTGCTCAAACAGTTCATTCAACAGCCGCTGCCGCATCGCTTGATCCAGTTGGGCCGGAAACAGTTTCTCTAAGCGAGCGATCACAATCCATCCCCCCAACGACATCGGCAGCAACAGTTGACCTGGCTGACTCCCCATTAATTGCTTCGCGAGTTGCGGATGGGGCACACTCAGTTCAACCGGGCCAATCAAGCCACCCGTTTGGGCTTCTGGCCCTTCCGAATATTTCCCTGCCAAATCCGCAAAGGAGTGTTCCCCTTCCTGAATCCGAAAGTAAAGCTCCTGTGCCACATGCGGATCTTTCACCCGAATCAGGGAATAGATCATGCGATCGAGCTGTCCCTTCCGCTTCAAGAAATAAGACTCTAATTTATTTTCCCAAGTCGCTTGTTTAAATTTCTCAACTTTGATGTTGCGCGCGATCGATGCTTGCCATTGCTCTACCGTGAAATTGTTCCGTCCTAACCAAGCTTGCAACATCTCATCCGACGCAATCTGATGACTCTGACAAAACTCATTGCACCCCTGAGTCAGTTCTTCGGTCGTACAGGTAAGGGACGCGATCGTCTGGTCGATTAACAATTCCCGCTGAAGCTGCGGCAGTAACCGATATTTCTCCAGCAGGGAAATCAGCTCTTCGCTAGAAATAGTACCTTGCTGAAGTTTTTCTAAAGGAGATAGAGGTTGTTGCAAAGTTAGAGAATCAATCAATAAGTTTGTCGTCATACTTTTAGGTTATTAAATTGTTCTGCTTGTTACAAGCGGTTCACAGAGTTAATGACCTGTGAACCGCTTGAGTTCTAGAGAGATCAGGCTGACTAATTCTGCTTATAGACGAGAACTAGTCAACGAACCTTAGGCTTGGGGTTGCAGTTCAAATACGCTAGCATACTGCTGCTTCAGAGGTTCCAAGTTCTCGTCAGCTAGTGGCAGATGACGTTCACCGACTCCTAGCGTTTCTCCCATGACATCATGTTCCAGACCAAGGATATGACCAAACTCATGGGTGACAGCAGATAGAAGATCAACCTTGCCAGGAGTCACTTGCTTGATTGAAGTAGACCAGCCATAGCCATCTGCATCATCATCAATCTGCACTTGGAAGTTGTCACTACTTCCAAGTAATGTGCCACCCAAATCACCGATTAAAACATCGGTATGGCGTAACTTATCCAAACTGGCACTGTTAACACCTTGGGCAGCCCAATAATCGATCGCGGCATTGATCACGGGATCAAGCTCATCTTGAGTTAGGACTGCACCACCCGAAGTTGCGGTTCCGTCAAGCGTTAACGCTGCTTTGTACTTCAACGTGATGCCTTTGAGATCAGTCTCGTCGATCGTGCCGTTGGCACCAACATCTGTGTTGAAGGTGTAGTTGACCGTTGGTCTTGTTGCTCCTGGAGTTAACCCGACGACAGTTGACGTGTCGTACTTCACCCCAATGATATAGAGAGAACCTACAGCATCAGGAGTGAAAGTGACAGTCACATCTCCTTTATTGTCTGCAAATTTAACATCACTAGCTTTCAGTTGTACCTGAACTGGCGTATCACCTGCATCTATTCTGCCATCATGATCATTATCGATGACTTTGTAGAGTTTGACATCATTGAGAGTCGCGCCAAAGTTCCACTCTGAGTTGCCAGATTGGTTATCCACATTAGGTCCATTGTTACTCTGGTCAATGAATACTGTGATTGAATCGGCCTTACCATCACTATTAGCATCAACCCCCTTAATAGAGTTAGAGAGCCCAGTGTAGTAATAGAGGACACCTGGGTTAGTCTGGTTGATCTTCTCTCTGTTAACACCATACTGAATTGCTCCACCCTGGGAGGCATAGTATTGGTCAAAGTCAACCGCCGTACCATTGATGTATTGCTGAGGAGTTGTATTTGTCGGCGCAATCTGAGCAACATCAGTATTGTAAACAAGAGGTACTGAAGCTGAGGCAGACTTAGGATTAGTCTGATCAGTGTCAGCTGTTGCCACGTTGTCCAGTTTGCTATCACCACCACCCTTGTTGCTTAAGTCAGTCGCAGTCAAGGTATAGCTAGCACTGTAGAGCCAAGTTTCACCCACATCAAGTACACCTACTGTTCCTGTGGTAGTACTGTCACCACTGACGTAAGTAGCTTTGGTAGTGGCATAGGACTCAACTTTGTCGCTAACAATCACACCAGTCAGGCTAACGTTACCAGTGTTAGCAACGGCGATTTGGTAATTGATAATGTCGCCTGCTACATCAGCTGTACCGCCAGTGACCGAGGTAACCGTCTTAGTGATGTCGAAGTTGGGATTGTAGACTAGAGGCACCAAAGCAGTTGCCGACTTCGGATCAGTCTGGTCACTATCAGCAGTAGCGATGTTGTCAATGTCGCCATCGCCCCCACCGTTGCTGTCAATGATTGCTTGAGTGACATCGTAGGTGAACTGGAACTGCTTAGATGCACCAGGAGCCAGGGAGGCAATCACTCCAATTTGGCCTGTGGGGTTAGTTGCGGTAACTGCTAAGGGGTCAGTTACCACGACATTGGTCAGGGTCTGGTTACCTGTGTTGTTGACGGTAACGGTATACAGAATGTCATCGCTAGGAGAGTCAACCTTGCCATCGGCATCTCCTGGAATCGTCGCCGCTTTCGCAATCGTCAAACCTGGGGTTTTGGCGAGGGGTGTTTCGGTGGAATCATCCACGGGACCCGTTTGGTCACTATCTGCCGTCGCCTTGTTGTCAATGTCGCCATCGCCACCCCCATTGTTGTCAATATCGGCTTGGGTGATGGTGTAGCTGGCGAGAATATTTTGACTCGCACCAGGAGCGAGACTAGCAATCGTTTGATTCACTCCGGTGAGCGGGTCAGTCACCACCACATTGGTCAGGGTTTGGTTGCCGTTGTTGCTG
>DATNPU010000383.1:0-10813 GCA_036703105.1 Microcoleaceae cyanobacterium | reverse complement strand
ATTGAAACATCTCCTTTCTGTCCGCAGGAACCCCAGCGATACCCTAAATTCCGGACTTGAAGCGATCGCGGCTCTAAGCTCATTTCAATTAAAAGTTGCCAAAGGAAAAATATTTGCCCGTAAATGGACGGTAAGGGAATCAAACCCTCTAGAGCATAGATTAGGAGTCACGCCTAGCGTCAAGCACCGCCCATGACAAAGGGAGCGATGATCATGCCACTGCTCCCAAGCTTGCATGTAACGGGCAAATGCTTAACTGAACTTCGCTGGAGTGCCTGAAGGGTATTGAGAAGGTGTGCAACCAATTTCTACTACATTTGTAGTATATATATTTCACCCAAAAGATCAACCCTTACCTAGCAATGGGTTAGGTTGATGGAACTTCAACCCTTTTAGCCATCCTCTATCGCTACCCGAATCATTTGGGTTAATGTAGCAAACTCACCTATCAACCCATTCAGATTCATCGCTCACAGGTTCGACGTATATTTTTCTAGCGATGTACTTCAAAATATTCCGCACTCTGCTGAGTGCCTCAGCCGGGAAATTGTCTGTGTGAACATGGATAGAGCCGTTTTGATCCACCACAAACACCAGCTCCCCGAGCGAGGAGTCTTGAACAATCAACTCAAACGGAAACCACTCGCCTCGGCGGGTACAATCCTCCGCAATCTGCCCAAAATCCAGATAGCACTGACGATCGTCAGGCAAAGCGACCAAGGCTTGAATTTCACTCCGCTTTAAGCCCACTTCCGAGATCCAAAATGGAGTGTGGTCACCGTACTCATTCGGTCCGTACATCGGAATCTCGTCCTGCCGTCGTGCTTGCTTCAGATCTTCTTGAAGATCCAATACCTCTTTGGCAGGCACTTTTAATGCCTTTGCCACGCCTTCTTTGTACCGGGATAAGTTGAAGCGGATTTCCCCTAATCGCTCTTGAACACGCCGTTCGATCGCATCGCCTGCCTGCCGCAATAGGCTCTCTGGGTAAGCCAGTCCCATCGCTGCCTCGGCTTGCCCCACCATCAGCTCTCGTGTGAACTCAGCATACACCTCGGCAATCACAATGTTGTAATTGGCTGACCCGGTGGCAACGACTGCTCGAATTAAATCAGTCAGCGTTTGCAGCAGCAACTCTTCCCGCGACAACACCTCAATGCGCTCCATCATTTCCTCACCTCGGTGATCACAGCATGATATTTGGTTTCATCTAATAGCGCTGTCCCAATCAGCAGTCCCACCACAGGTCTAACATCGAGCGTTGTACAGGCACTCACATGCTGTGCCATCCGGAACACTTCTGCCTGAATTACTTGTTTGATCCCTTGAACGGAATCCACCGTCGCTTTCGCCTCAGTCATCAGCGTAGAGGTCTGATCGGTACTGACCAGATCGGGATAGGTGTGGTAGGGACGGGCTAATCGCAATGTCCCCGGATACAACCGCTGGGTCAAAATTGCTGCCACCCCTTCCCCGATCGCGGCGATCGCAGATTTGGAGGGTGAAAGCTGTTGTTTATTCGTCGCCATGTAATAGAGGCGGGGATACCCTGGCAGCAAGAACGCGCCCCGTGCATAAGTGAAGTAAAAATGCCGGAGTTCTTCCAGCGGTCGGTAAACGATTTGTTCACTGACCTGGGTGATCATCGTTCTCAAGGTATTGGAGTCAATCGGCAACGGGCTAAGCGGGGCATAGTCGGTGATGTTGCCAGCCAGTTCCCGCAGAAATTGATCTTTTGTCTCCGATCTCGAACTCGCTAGCGATGCCAAGGCGGATAACGAATCCGTTAACTGGAGGCATCGGCGTTCAATGGTGATCTCAATAAGCATATTGAACAGTGCATAGCAATGTGCCTATGAATTGGGCACATCAGTGGTACATAGTTGTCATCACTTGAGACGATCCTTGAATCCCAATTCGCAGCAATTTCAGGATTCTTGAGTATTCCTGACATCGTTGGCTTCAACCAAATTCGCTGCATGGATCAAGAGCGTTAGCCACGCGATTGCTGAAATCTAGGCAACTGAAGTCAGCTCAAGCAATAGTAGTGGCTTGAGCCAAAAGAGCCTGACAGCAGTAGTTCTATGAGATCTAGATGTCTTGAGTGATAACTTACCTAAGAACAATATCACGTATTGATATTCTGCAATATCGCAAAACAACAATATTGCAAAATGAATAGTCGAGCTATATCCCCATGCAAAAATTGAGCCTTGTTTTTAGTGATTCAATGGCTCAAGTTAAACCCGTTCAATTCAGGGCACAGGTTCCACGCGATGTGGACTTTCTGGTTAGAGCACTTGTGCCCCTGAAGAATACTGGCAAGGACTGGACACTCAGCGATGTGGCGACAGAGGCATTAGCCGATTGGTTAAGGAAACCGGAAAACAAACAGCTTATTGAGGAACACAACCTCTTACAGGCTCTAGAGCGTCGAGGACTTTCGACAACCATTTACAACGAATGAGCAAGTGTGATTGGCGGCTTCATCCATACCGATGGCAGTCGTCAATTACGAGGCAAATCATTATTGCTCGTCAACTCAGATGTCAGGCTCTTTGAATGTTCTGTCGATAACGGATTGGCGTGGAACGGTGCAAAAGATTCGAGTCGCTTGTCAGCGTGTTGACAACTAATCCCCATAACACAATCGAAATTACCTTGATTACCAGTGAGATCGCGATCGCTAGGTTGTTTCTGAGTCAGGAGTGATCAAATAGAGATCGTGTTAAACAGCTCTTATTGCCGCCCTTCCGAATAAGGACTCAAATCAGCAGCAGATCGCTTTGACTCTATGGTTTCCGTGTGTTTGATAATTATAGATTGATCGTTTTGATCGTTAGGCTCAAGGGTGATTCCATTCAATGGGCTTGAGCCAGCCTTGATTTCGTAAGCGCTCCAGAAATTGCTGCACCACCAATCGTTCTTCCGCAAACAGGGGGGTGAAGAGGGGTACGTCTTGCAACAAGGGGTGGAGGTTTAATCGGCTGGCATCGGGTGGTGTCTCACGCGATCGATCTGGCTCCGGGTTAGAGGTGGCTGAATCAGGGGGTGTAGCACTGCCGATCCGCCAAGCCAGTTTATCCGCGATCAGGCTATAGTCCAACGCTGAATTACCCTGGCTCAGTTCTGCCAGGATCTGTAACCATAGCTGTTGGATCACCTTACGAGTATGGTCTTCAAGCGCACGAGGGGCAGCAACGTGTAACAGGGCACGAGCGATGTTTGCTTCCTGCCACGTCAGGGGAAGTGACTCTAGACGATCTCGGTGATGCAGGGCAAACGCTTGACCATTCAAATGTTCCAGGGTGAAGGCGGGTTGCCACAACTGCCAGTTTTGTTGCAACAAGAATTGATGGGCTGGTGTGAGTTGATCGCCCTGGCACAGATGGGCTATGTCTTGAAACCGACGAAAGATCCGGTGGCGATGCTGAATCCGTTCTGGATACGTGGCACGGCGGCTCACCTGAGTCGTAGACCAGCGGTGATAGCGAACCAGGCTATCGGGGACATGCAAGAACCGTAGCCCTAACAAAGCCGCGATCGTAAAGTATTCCCGATCCATGTACACACCCGTTTCAGGATTCCAGGCTTGCAGGTAGTGTAAGCGGAGTGCGGCTCGACGACGGAGCAGATAAGCGTGGGGTGGTCGCCAGTTATCGAGCAAGAGTTGTAGGGGCAAGTCGTCATAGGCACGATCGGCGAAGCGTAACTGAGCGATCAATTGCCGCTGTTCCCAAAAGCACCAATCCCAGTCGCCATAGGCTAGGTCGGCTTCGGGGTGTTGGATCAGGGCAATGACTTGGCGTTCTAGCTTGTCTAGGGCAAGGTCATCATCCGCATCCAGCCATTGAATATAGTCACCTTGAGCCTGGGTACAGCCCAGGTTACGGGCATGGTTGGCTCCCGGTTGGGGACAATGCAGAATTTGGATGGAACGACTGGACTCAGCCGCGATCCGCTCGGCGATCGCTACGGTCTCATCCGTCGAGCCGTTATCGACCAATAGAATTTCCAGGTTGGGATAGGTTTGCCGGATACAGCTTTGTAGGCAGGGGGCAAGGCGAGGAGCCGCGTTATAGGCAGGGATGATAATCGAAACCAGGGGGCTGAGCGAAACAGGCTCCAGCGATTGGATCGGTGGGATAGAACGATCCGGCGCACCGGGTTTCGGACGCAATGTGTATGTTGCCGTGACGCGCAAATTGTAATGGTGATCTAATCCCCGACGTTGTAGCGCATTGCTGATGGCTCGCTGGCTGGAGTGGATTACGTCGAGCTGACGGTTGGTGGCATTATCGGTGTGGCGACGATAGAAATAGAGAGGTTTGGGGAGATGATAAATGTCGGTGACTTCCGAGAGTTTAAGGCACAGGTCATAGTCTTCGGAGGTACTGAAGCTGGGGTCAATGCCACCCACTTGGTCGTAAACCCGGCGACGGATCAGCCGGAAGTGGAACGTCATGAATTCGACCAACAAGCGGTCTGGGCTATAGGGAATGCGGCAAAGTCTGCCTAACCCCTTGTCGTTCCCCTGTTCGTCAATGATCAGGTGGTTGGTGTAGACCATCCCCACATTTGGATGAGCGTCTAGGATGGCAACGGTTTCTGCCAAAGCGGTGGGTGCTAACACGTCATCGCTATCGACCCAACCCAGATAGGGAGCAGTTGTAGCCGCGATCGCGCCTTTGAGTGAGGGGGCAATGCCTTGGTGAGGGGCGGCGATGACCCGGATGCGATCGTCTTTCCGGGCATACGCTTGGGCGATCGCAAGGGAATCATCGGTGGAACCGTCGTCCCAGATTAACAGCTCAAAATTATGATGCGTTTGGGCAAGGATGCTATCCAGCGTGACGGGAAGATATGTGGCACGGTTGTAGACCGTGGTGATCAGGGAAATAGGGGCGGACACAATTTGGGCAGGGCACAGAATGAGGTGGCTGTGCTTAGGGTTCCCACAAATGCGCCCTGCATCGGCAGTATAAATCACATTAGTACAAGGGCTTCGGACATAAAGAACCACTTTACCAACAGCATATGCAGGTTAATGCATCCTACCGAGTGAGCGATCGCGCTAAAAATGAGAAAGAATCCCGTTACAAGGGGAAATAGCTACAGTTACGCTCTGTTTTTGAATAAGAACCACTAATTGGATTACCTTTTATGTCTACATTTTCAACTTGTATGTAAGGTAGTGATCTCAGTGGTTGAATATCACGGATACGATTGTCACTAAGAGAAAGACGGCCTAAAGACTTTAGAGTAACAAGCGGCTGAATGTCCCGAATACGATTGCTACTAAGTGCTAATCTATTTAGCTTTATTAAAGATGCCAGAGGGCTAATATCTTGAATTTGATTGCAACTCAGGTTTAGAATCCTCAAATCAGTGAGTGAGGATAATGGAGTAAGATTGCTAACTTTATTATCATTCACCGTTAGCCTGATCAATTTTGTCATAGAGGATAAGGGTGCAAGATTACTAATCTGATTACCGTATAAAAGTAAGTCTTGCATTTCGTGCATTTCAGCTAATGTTGTAATGTCAGTGATGGGGCTATTTACAATATCAAGTCTGTTTAGCTTAACCAAAGAAGATAAGGGAGAAATATCAGTAAGTTTTTTAGCTCCTGTGATAGACAATGTAGTCAAATTGGTCATTGAAGAAAGTGGCTTCAAATCGCTCACCTGAGTCTCATGTAAACTAAGCTCAGTTACATGAGTAAGTGAGGACAAAGGTTCCAAATTAGTAATTCCAGAACCGCTTAATCCTAGCCCTTCTCGGCTCTTAAGATACTGATTTGCTTCTTGACAATCTGAAGTCTCTGCAACCCTAAGCAGAGCTTCAATTGTGCGTCTTGTTTCAGGGTCTAGTTTTGGCTTCTGAATACACCATTCAAGAAAAGTTTTAGGTTTAGGTCTTGAGCGATAATTGAATGGTGCAGCACTAATTTCACAAGCCCCTAGCCCCACAAACAATGCACTACAAATAAACAGTAGCTGTGCATAGAAGCGTTCTATAGACATCAAAGTTTCTCCCTCAAAAGTTGAATTTTAATTAGCCTAACCAGTTAGTCAACTTCTGATAAGCTTGTAGCGCTTTCTGCTTATAACAATTTCCTACCTGGGGATCACGATTATTGTAATCAGCAATTGCTTGCTCCCAGGATTGCCAAGCCGTTACCGTCTGAACATTATTTTTGACTCCAAATTCAGCGGCTCTGGTGAATAGCCATGCGACACTTGCTTCGATACTGGTTTGAGAATTCATCCGTTGAATATCATTAATGGATTGACCATTGTCCTGATGATAATAATCCCAGTACCCATCAGCTCCAACCGATACCCACCTAGGTTTCTCTTTGATAGCTAATCGATTAATCAGATCCGATGAGGCAATGAATTGAAAGCCATCTCTTGGAACATTCGGCTCTCTCTTTAACGCTTTAGCTACATCAATCACATCATCATTAGATACTTGCATGGGGTCAAACCTACGTGAGTTTCTTTGCCCACTAACTAAAGCTTTGAAAGAATTAGAGTCTTTAGGTCTAGCAGGGGGCGGTGGGCTTGATTCTACCATCATCATTGCAGCTACAAGCCTCCAGTCAAGACTAACTGGCAATGCTACCCATAATGGATTAGCTGTTCTGAATTTTCGATTGTAAACATCAACGACCTCTTTGATCCGATTCAGATACCGCCAAATTCCTAACTCTGGGTCAGTGTTTCTTGAATCGTTTGGATTTTCTCCAGAGTAAATGCAACTTGCAAGGTCCTTAGACTTTGAATTAATATCTTCTAAACCGTCAAAGGAAAGATCATAATCGGCAATCCATGTACGTGGAAGATAGAACGGATCTGCAAACTCACTAACATAAGTTTTGAGAGCCTCTACTCCAACTTGTAAATCCTGCTGAGTTTGAGCTTTTCGAATGCTACTAAGGAAGAAATAGTCAGAATTATTTGTTGTGTCTATTGATTCATTCGGTATTACTAGTGCATCAGCTCTTACCAGAGCAATAAGCTTCTTAACAAACTCTGGGTTCTGCTGTTGTTTTCCTAGTTCAGGTACTAGTCTGAGAGCTTTAAGTAGCTTCTGCTCATAATTCAACAACTCTACTCGTTCGGTTGCTTGATCAAAGTTTTGAAAGAAAAGGCCCAGTTCTGCCGCTCCCCTACTAAGATTTTGTTCACTCTGCGAATACAGCGTATCAAGGAAGAATTTTAACTCCTGCCCTTCTGCGTCAGCATTCTTCTGAGGCTCTAATGCCACATACGCTCCGCCTAACTCAATCAATGCATCGAGAAATACTGGGTTATACTTTTGGGCTTCTAGCCCCTCGCCTTGCAACAGTTCTGCCGCATCCAGTAAATTGACTGCAAAATCCAAGCCCTTGATTTTCTCAGCTTCCGTATCCATTCCTGCGAAAAATACATTCAATCCACCCTGAGCTTGCCTCACCTGTTGGGTGTCTCCACGCCAAAGCCGATCCAAAAAGCCCTGTACGGCTGCATCGGTTGCGGTTTGATTGACGGTTGGATTTGATCTGACAAACTCAAATCCGAACTCAATCAACTTTCTCAAGAACTGAGCATCTTTAAGGTCATTCTTCAACTCAGGAACGTTCCCTGATGCCTGCATCAGGTTGTTGATAAACTGGATCGCTCTCACCGGGTCATTTACCCCATCCAGCAATTGACCCAATTGAGTCACAGCTTGCCCCAGTGCTGCTGTAATGTCCCCATTGCCCTTAAACTGCCCATTAGCATCAGGGACTTGCAAGCGCCACAACAGATCCAGGAATCCGAACGCCTCACCCTCGGCTGGCACGGTCGTTTCTGGGTTTGGATTTAACCAGGCATAGGTTTTCGCTAACTCTAGTACGGCAGCAGTTAATGCATTCTGTTGTGCCTGACTCATTGCGATCTGGCGGGTAGCGAAAGTCTCCGTCACCACTTCCAATAGGGTGGCTTGAAATACCTGTTCCCGGACAGAACGTCCATCTTGCACCAACTCTTGGGCTAACCAGGCTCCACCCCACGGGATAAAGGTGTCATAGACCCCAGCCCGATACCCGTTGGGGTCATACGCATCGGCAAATAACCCTTCCATCGCCGGACGCATCTGGTCAATCAACGCCTGGTCATTAGTAAAATCCCCATCCGCCTGAATCAGTGTATTTAAGCGATCGCCGATGGCTAACAGAATATTCTGACGATTTTGCAAAGCCGCTTTCTGATGGATGGTGGCTGGGCTGGTACTGATCAAGTCCACCGCCTGCCGGACGATCGCATCAACACTTTCGGCATATTCGTACTCATAGCCAGTCCCCGTCAGACCGCGATGATCGTCTTTCCCTTCCGGCGTGAGCTGCCCATCATACCCTGGTGTCCAACCACCCCCTGACCCACTGCCACCGTAGTAGCCCCAACCACCACCACTGCCAACATAGCCCCAACTGTTCAGATTGCCAGCAGTCGGAGTCACACCCGGAATGGGAGTGCGAGGGTCAGTCGGGGGATCATTGGGGTTCGTGGGTGAGATCCACGGATCATCATCCACCACCCGGCGATCGCCAGGAACAAAGAACTGGAAGCGGGTGCGCTGAGCATTCCCGGCGACATCTGTGCTGGTCACGATCAGGTTGTAAACTTCCTCATCCTGTAGCACTGAATTCCCGCTCGTTAGCTCATCCAGCACCTGGTCAAACGCGGTTCCGGTCAGCGACCCAGCCACGGTAAAGGTGTGCTGTGCCACAGATTGCCCGTCACTCGCACGGGCAATTTCATAGACCATTTCCACCGCATTCGCGTTGTCCTGTACCGTCCCCAAGAAATGCATCCCGCGCTCCCAAGCAATCCCGTCAATCACGTCGGGTAACGATACCTCTGGGGTGGTGCGATCTAACTGGAATTGGATCGACTTCTCGATCGTCTGATTCGTGGCGGTTTGCACTTGCAAGCGCAAGGTGTATGTCCCATCCACTAACCCGTCATATGTTAAGTCGGCAAGTTGGCTCTCATCGAATGAAAATGTGCCATCAGCATTCAACAGTGCCGTAACATCCTGAAACGTGGCGGTCGATGCGGGGTCAAACGTTGCCCACAGTCCGGTCACCTGAGAGCGATCCGACACGATGCCAGCAATCCCCGGCGCATACGTCCAGCCATCATCCGCTGTACCCGTATCTTGGGTAAGTTGTGCCAATAGCATCGGGGCAACGTTTACGCCACCCCCCGTCGTGTCCAGGGTCACGGTATAAGACTGGATCGTTTCGTTCCCCGCCAGATCAACTGACTTGACGGTTAACGTTTGAGTGCCACTTAATCCTCCAAAGTCCAGGGATTGAATAAATAGCCCATTTTCAGCCACAGGAACGGTCACTTCTGGCAGCGTTCCTAACTGGTAGCGAAGGGATACTACTACTGACCCTGTCCCATTGACTGTGCCGATCAATCGTGTTCCAGCGGTGAGCGTCGCCCCATCTGCCAGCACCACCTGACTCTCACTTCCTGCCGCCAATGTCTTCACCTGAGCGAGCGGGGCTGTGGCATCAATCGTGACGCTTAATATGGCAGCAGCACTGTCCCCATTCGTGTTATGGGCGATCGCCCGGAAGGCATGAGTGCCCTCTGGCAAGTCAGTCGTGATTGCCAAAGTTCACTCCCCATTGGTATCTGCCACCGTTTCACCCAACAGTTGTTGTTCTCGCCAGACCCGGACAGTCGTTCCGGCTTCGGCATTACCCGTGATTTGTGGGGTGTGATCGGTAGTAATGCCATCAGCGGTGCTGGTTCCAGTATCCGTTGCTGCCGTTAACCGGAGGTCTTGTGGAGCACTGGGAACCAGAGTCGTAATCGTCGTGTTGAGGGGAGTTGATAACGTACTAACGTTCCCCGCAATATCGATCGCCTGAGCAGTCAAATTATGGATGCCGTTGCGGAGTTGACTGGTGGTGATACTCCAACTACCCGTTGCTGTCGCCCAAACTTCAGCGATCGGATCTTCCCCGTCGTCAAACAGTTGCACTAACGCTCCCGCTTCCGCACTGCCACTGACTCGGATCGCGGTACTACCCACTGAAGCCAGGATGAGATTTGTTGGGGCAGTGGGGGCTAAGGTATCCAAGTGAATCGTGAGAGTTTCTGTGGTGATCGCCCCTCGTGTGTCCGTCACACGGAACTCTAGAATGTTGTCTCCCTGTGGCAACGCCCCACCATAAATACTGTTCAGGGTGGTGGCATCTAACGTGAAGCTGCCGGATTGTAGCCAGGACTGAATGTTGACAAAACTCTGGGATGAAGCATTGGTGAATCTAGCTTGCAGGGCACTCACACCATGCACACTCGTAATCTCACCTGTCACCGTGGGGTCAGACGTGATGCCATCCTCGTTCGTCAGATCATACCAGGTTGTATCGTTGGCAAGTCCCACCGCGATCGTGGGATAGTCAGTGTTAACGATGCCCGTGAGCGTGAGCTGATACTCAGTGGACGTGACCGTCGATTGAGCCACCCGAATGTAGTAAGTCCCAGCAGCCAGTACCCGGTCAGAAATTGTGCCGCTCGGTGTTTCTGTGCCACTGATGCCATCTCCACTCAGTGTCAGTGTGCTACCACTGACCCCATTGAGCGAGAGGGAGATGGTTGTATCGTCCGTGAGGACAAACTGATAATAATCGGAGTCTGAACTGCTGGCTAAGCCCCGATAATTCCCTGTACCCTGAAGCGTACCAATCTGAAACGCGGTGCTGGTTGTATTCCCAGCGCTGTCAATGGCAGTGGGATCATCATAGCGATCAAAGGGTGCG
>DATNPU010000162.1:0-7933 GCA_036703105.1 Microcoleaceae cyanobacterium | reverse complement strand
GTTCAGTGCCAGGACATACTGAGGCCGGCATGACTGGAACCGTGAAGGTAACTACTGATGTGAAAGCCGCAATTTCCAGTTAGACCTGAAAGGTTGCCAGAAAAAGTAGGCTAATCTAGATAAGAACTCCAACGATCGTATCGAATGACGCACTGGCCTGAAATCCTACTTGAGTCAAGATCTCTGGCAATTTGGCTAATTTGATATACCTTCCGGCGGACTTTGATTCCTCACCCTTTTCCTTTCAAAACCGCATGAATATTTTGACCAACCTGCTGAATCAACCAGCTCTTTCGGCTCCCAAACGGCAACGGCGTGGCATTGAAATTAAGTCTCCCCGTGAGATTGAAATTATGCGGCAGTCGGCCAAAATTGTGGCTACTGTACTGAAGGAAATTGCGGCAATGGTGCAACCGGGAATGACCACGGCTGACCTAGATGCCCATGCCGAAAAACGGATTCGGGAAATGGGAGCCACACCCAGTTTCAAAGGCTATCACGGGTTTCCTGCCTCAATTTGTTCCAGTATTAACAATGAAGTGGTACATGGGATTCCTAGCCGCAAAAAAGTGATTCGGACTGGCGATGTCCTCAAAGTGGATACAGGAGCGTATTACGAAGGCTTTCATGGCGATTCCTGCATCACGATCGCGGTGGGTGAAGTGCGTCCCGAAGCCGCTCGGTTAATTGAAGTGGCTGAAACGGCGCTCTACAAAGGGATTGAACAGGTACGGGCAGGAGCTTGCCTGATGGATCTGGCCGGGGCGATCGAAGATTATGTCAAAGCCAATGGGTTCTCAGTGGTGGAAGATTTCACAGGGCATGGGGTCGGACGAAACCTGCATGAAGAACCCTCGGTGTTCAACGTCCGTACCCATGACATGCCAAATGTTAGACTCAAAGCCGGAATGACTCTCGCGATCGAACCGATTGTCAATGCTGGTTCTAAGGTGACTCGGATTCTCAGCGATCGTTGGACGGCTGTGACTGTAGATAATTCCCTCTCGGCTCAGTTTGAGCATACGGTATTAGTGACAGAAGACGGTTACGAAATTCTTACCGATCGCAGCAACGTCTAAATCAGGTGAGTCGCACCCATGATCGCGGGCTTTGGACTGGATCCAGATGAATGCTCGGTCCGGGTTTAAGCGAAAATGAGAGATGATTTCCTCTTTCAGCCAACTTGTGCAACTTATGGCCTTCCGAGCAATTACCGTTTCTCTGTTAACTGGGTTTCTCTGGGTTCTCACGACCTGGATGACACCACCCGCGATCGCGCTGACTCAAATCAAGTTATTTGATCTCTCGTATCATGAGTGCCCATCCGAGCTTGCCACCGGAGCGGTAACGAGTGGCACAACGATGGATGCCAACTGCTTCATTGTGACTGGAAAAGCTGAGAATAATTCAGGTAAACCCGTGGTCAATGCCGACATTTTTGGGCGGATTTATGATGCCAACAATGATTCGGTCATGCAGAACCGCACCCGCTTAGGCGCGATCGAGGAAGTGCCGCCTGGCATCAGCGATTTTGAACTGCGGATTAGTGTGCCTGCCAACCAACCCACTCCCTTACAACTGAAGCAATTTAAAGCGGCAGGGTTCACAGGCAAAGTACGGCGCTAATCTGGCCTAAAGCCGCTCTTTTTGGGATTGGTAGCGGGCTTTAAACTGCCGTTGTTGTTCATTATGATCCACGATCGGGGTGGGATAGTCACAGCGATGGCAGTCCAAGGGCGTAATCTTGCCAGTCACTAAGGCTTCGGTGTCTAGACTGCGTAATTCCGGTAGCCACTCCCGGATGTATTCGGCATCTGGATCAAATTTCTTGGCTTGGCTGGCGGGGTTAAAAATTCGGATTGGTTTCGGATCCATACCGCTAGAAGCACTCCACTGCCAACCCCCATTATTGGCCGATAAATCCCCATCCACCAAGGTTTGCATGAAATATTTCTCGCCACGCTGCCAGTTGATCAGCAGATCTTTAGTGAGAAAACTCGCCACAATCATGCGGCAACGGTTATGCATCCAACCCATTTCGTTCATCTGCCGCATGGCAGCATCGACGATCGGATACCCTGTTTTCCCCTCACACCAAGCCTGGAAATGCTCTTCATTGTCATTCCAGGGAAAATCTTGAAAGGGACGGCGATAAGGCCCAGCGGCTAGTTCGGGGAAAAAGTACATCACATACTGATAGAACTCACGCCAGGCTAATTCCTGCTGCCAGGTTTGAATACTGGCACGAACTTCATCGCTACGAGCCTCGGTCATCATTTCCTGAGTTGCGGCCCACACTGTCCGAATCCCGATCGCCCCAAACTTCAGCGCCGCACTAAGTTGCGATGTTCCAGGTTGAGCCGGAAAGTTGCGTTGTTCACCATAGTCGGCGATCGCGCTCTGACAAAACTCTTCTAACTTTTCCTGAGCGGCCGTTTCTCCCGGTTCTAGCACTAAGGGATTATCCCAAACAAAACCTAGCTCCTTAGCAGTGGGGAGAGCGAGCGCTCCCGCTTGCTGAACCACTGTCTGTTCTGCCTCAGTTAATCCGGTCAGTCCTGCTAAGGTGGGTAGCGGTTCATCCTTTGCTTGCCGTTGCCAGTTCCGCCAGAACGGGGTGTAGACCGTATAAGGTTCCCCGGCTCCCGTCCGAATTGCTTCTGGAGCGTGGAGGATTTGATCCCAACAATTTTCTACCTGAATTCCGGCTTGCTGAAGGGCTTCAGTAACAGCCCGATCGCGCTCTTTGGCGTAGGGTTCGACATCCCAGTTCCAAGCAACCATTTGAGCCTGAAGAGATTGAGCCAATTTGACAATGCCTGCGATCGGGTCAGCCTTCAGGATAATTAACTGACTCCCAGCTTCAGCATATCGCTGCTGGAGTGCCTGCAAACAGCCGATCATATAGGTCACTCTAGCGGGAGCCACATCATCGCGTTGCAGAATGTTGGGATCGAGACAAAACAGACCCACCAGTTTCCGACTCCGTCGTTGCGCCATTGCCAAACCCACATTATCGGTCAGACGCAGATCGCGACGATGCCAGAACAAAATCAAATCAGACATATACCCCTGTGACTTGCCTACCACCTACTCAGCTTAACGAACTGGCGGTTAACCCTGATCAACGATCGCCAGACTGCCGTTAATCAAATTCCCCGAATTCCAGATTAGTACTCCGATTCGCTAAGGTGACTTCATCTCCTAATAGATTAGCCAGAACCAGTTGGCTAGCTCGGTAACTGCCCCAGTAGCCGGTGTGTTCTGCGACTAACCCTAAGGCCATGGCCACATCTCCAATGCTCTTTTTGAGAAAATTGCGTTCGCCCAGGTAATAGTCTTGAAAAAATAGTTTGGAGTCCTCCGGTTCCAGACTCGCTCGCATAGGATAGGCAAACACATCGGAGGCGCGAATGATATTGATCCAGCGCAGAGGTGTGCCCGTGTAGCGATCGGCAAACTGTTTCAACGCCTGAGGTTCAATGTTCAGCGCCCGATTAAAGAACAATTGGGGGCTGCCCATCGTGGTGACACTGCGGAGTTTCACCTTGCGCCCCTGCCCTGCCGGACTCAGACCCTTGATCACATTCCGCAGATAAAAGGCAGGATCATTGTCCGGTAGAGTTTGGGAGAACAACATCTCCCAGAGAATGACACTTCCGAGGGAATGCGCCACAATATGCAAATCCTCTTCTAATGGCACATCTGCCAACCAGTTGAGGAATTGCAGCACAATCAGGCGGCGCACTTCCCGTCCTTGCTGATTATTTAAGTAGTTAAAGATATCGTTAAAGAACCCCGAGATCAGCTGCTCTCGACGTTGGCGATAGTGGAAGATATCATCAATGTCGGTTTGGGGATGATCCCACTTAAAGGCTTCCAGGTCTTGCTGCACCCAGTCCCAAACTTGATTGGTACTACCCATCGCATCACCCCAGAAGCTAGAGTAGAACTCCGGAGTTGGCAGTCCTCGATCGGAAAAGCCTTCAATTAGGCGCGATCGTAAGGTATCGGCATATTCTGCTCGCCGTACCGATGCTCCATGCATAAACCAAACCAACATTGCATCCACCCTCATTCACCTGATCTTCATTGAGCCTACCGAAAAATTCGCCCAGGAGTGAGTAGTTAATCGTTAGTGATTCAGAGAATTGCCGTTACCGATCAGTTGAAGGAAGGTTATGAAACGCTTACAGCAAATTACCGCGATCGCCTTGTGTTTATTTGCGCTGTACGAAATGAAGTCAGCGATGGGGATTAATATTTCATCGCGGTATCATGCGATCGATATAGTCAAAATCCCAACTAAAAAGCTATTGCGGGTGCTGAACTTTCCGCTCAATTCACCGATCCATCCACCCGAACGCAGTTGTTAATCAGCAGCTTTACCTAATTACCTGGATCGATAGAGGCTCAGGACTATTCAACCCTTCAATAACAACTTCCTGTGCTGGGGTAATCTCAGCACAAATTTCTAATTTAAATTCTCTCAAGAATCCATTTGATTAGGCAGCAATTTATTAGTAGCAGAGTGTAATACTGAGAAGAGAAAAAATATCGCGATAAGGAGTGCGTCATGCCAAAGATAGTGGCGGAATGGGATACGTTTCTAAAAAAACGTTTGCTCAGTTCCCAGGATTTGGCTGACTCCGAAAAGATTTTGGTCCCTAAAGGGAAAGAGTTTTATGTCACAAAAATGGCACCCGATCGTAACCAACACTTGTATCTCGTTTTAGCTTCTCCTGTATTAGCGAAGGATGGCAAAACCAAGCTTCAGCAGGTATATGCCTACGATCCCCATGTCAAAATTGCCGAAACTCAACCCGTTTTAAAACTCTCTGTTCCTTACCGCAGCCAGGTTGATAATGACCCCTCTCTTTATGGGTCTGGACAGCGCCAATGTAATCTCACTAGCAACACAATGCTGGCTGATTATTTATTGAAAGGAGCATTAACAAAATACGCCAAAGATAAAGGCTATCCTGAACCAGAATCGGTTTATATGCGGCTAGCTTACAAGTATGGGGATACAGTTGACCACGCGGCCCATACTAAAGCTTTAAAAGAATTAGGCATCGAATCGTATTTCAGCTACACCCTCTCTGCTAAGGATCTATTAACCTCCCTCAGTAAAGGGATTCCAGTCGTAGTGGGCTTTCGCTATCGCAGTAGTGGACACATTTGTGTTTTAGTCGGACATGATCCAATCAAACGCAATTGGTTAATTCATGATCCCTATGGTGTGCGCTATGGCGCCAGTGACGACTACGAAATTGGGGCATACGGCGCTTACGATCCCTATAGCTATGCAGTATTTCAGCAACTGTTCCTGGATCAAGGCAATGCGGAATCGGGTTGGGGCAGAATTGTTACCAGTGTTAGAGGGACACCAACTGGATTGCCAACAGGGTTATAGGCGATCGTGCGTCAGCCGCCAGCATTCTTTGGCGATCGCCCAGTCTTCTTGAGTCCGAATCACGAATACCCGAATCTGTGAATCAGGGGTAGCAATATCTTGATCAATTTCGCGGCGGGCATTTTTGTCAGGATCAATTTTCAGTCCCAGAAAGCCAAAGGCTTCACAGGCAGCCGCACGAATTAGGGCAGAATTTTCTCCCACTCCGGCGGTAAACACGATCGTGTCTAACCCACCCAACACAGCCAGCATGGCGCCCATGTAATAGCGCAACCGATGGATATACATGTCTAAAGCGAGTTGGGCGCGATCGTTGCCCTGCTCTGCCGCTGTCACAATTTCGCGTAAGTCATTCGTGATGCCAGAAATCCCCTTCAAGCCAGAAGCCTTATTCAGCAAGCTGTCCAGCGATTCTGGCGTATGCTGGTTGGTGCGTAATAGATGCAACAGAATGCCCGGATCTACAGAACCACTGCGACTCCCCATCATCAAGCCTTCCATCGGTGTAAAGCCCATCGTCGTCTCAATGCTGACGCCGTGGTGAACAGCGGCCAGAGACGCTCCATTCCCCAGATGACAGGTGATTAATTTGAGGGAAGCCAGATCGCGATGCAACAGTTCTGCGGCTCGCTCGGCACAATAACGGTGACTCGTCCCATGAAACCCATAGCGCCGAATGCCTTGCTCTAACCACTCGTACTGACCAGGATAGGTATAGGCCGCAGCGGGTAACGTCGCATGAAACGCTGTATCAAACACGGCCACCTGAGGGATAGTTGACCCAAAAACGGCTTCTGTAATTTCAATCCCTTCTAAGTTAGCCGGGTTATGCACCGGGGCAAAACAAGACAAGCGATCGATCTCAGCTTTGACTTCCGGGGTAATGCCAATACTCTCGCGATATTGTTCTCCCCCATGTACGACTCGATGCCCGATCGCCTGAATTTCGTTAGGCTGACTGATCACCTGGGTTTCCCCTTGCCACAGAGTTTGCAGTAGGGTTTCTGTCACCGCTTTTTTGGAGGTAATCGGAATTTCTAGCGTCTGTGTCACCCCGGTATGAGTTTTCACTTTGGCTTCCGCCATATCCGCCTGGTGAGTAAAGTCTAATAAGCCTTCCCACAACGGTTCTGGTGGATGCTTGGGCAACGTACCACCGGGCAACTCGTACAGGCAAGCTTTTTGACTGCTGGAGCCAGCATTTAACACCAGAATTTTCATGGGAACCTCAACGGCTTAGGGGCGGTTTTGCGGTATGTTGTCAGTTGGGCGCAATGGCTAGCACTGACGTTTATCCTCAATACTTTCCAGACATTTCAGCAATCGAGCCACGATCGCCCAAGAATTTTAATTAATCAGGGAAAAGTCTTTGGGCCCGCAGGCGATCGTAGTAACTGCGTAGCACTTCCAGGGCAAAGGTGGGAGTTTCTTGAATGGCAAACAAGAAGTGGCGTTGATTCATCGACGACAATTTACAGTTGGTTTTCGCGATCGCCTTTGTCACCCGTAAGCGATCGGGTTGGATCAACGCTCCCACGCCAAAAATATCGCCAGTTTTCAGGGTTTCGATTAACTGATCACCGATATATTGCTCAATCTCGCCTTCCAGAATGCCATACATATGCTCTCCTGGTTCTCCCTGGTTAAAAATCACTTCTCCCGGCTTAAAGGTTTGAATGGCTGGTGAGCTTTGAAAAATCGACACGACTTCAGCAGGGTGTAACATCGTATCTGCTTCCTAACGATAGATCGAGATGAGTATAGGGCACAGGACGTTAACCGCAGGTAAAAACTCGGTGGCAATGGCTTAAGTTCCTGGCAACAGCCGCAGTTGATCGGGCAAATGGGCTCGATCGCCCAAACATTGCAACAACGGCCCATGCACATCAAATTTGACCACACTGATTGAGGCGGCAGGCATATCAATACGATCGCGATAGCGCCCAATATCAATCCCTAACAGGCTACAGAGAATAATTCGGATCGTGGCTTTGTGGGAAACGACCAGCACATTGCCAGAGGGATAGTTTTGTTGAATTTCGGTCACAACCAGTGAGGCACGACTCGCAATCTGCACCGCTGTTTCCCCTCCCGTCGGCGGATTCCAGGCCGGTTCCGTTAACCATTGCACATAATCTTCGCCAAACTGTTGTCTAACCTCTTCCGCCGATTTTCCTTCCCAGTCGCCATAACGGATTTCTTTTAAGCCATCCCGCAATTGCATCTCTAACCCGATCGCGTCACATAATGGTCTGGCTGTAGCGATCGTCCGCTTCATTGGACTGACATAAATAGCTGACCAGGGTAAATTCTTGTAAGCGGCCGCAAATGCCTTGGCCATCTCGACTCCATTCGGAGTTAGTTCCACATCCAGGTCGCCACAATAGCCACCAGTTTGACTAAAAATCGTTTCTGCATGGCGGAGAAAATAGAGTTGTAGACTCATAAATTGCTGGAAAAATCCAGTGGTTGCAACCCTGTCATTCTTACCTGAGATTCCAGAAAATTCCAGGGGCG
>DATNPU010000161.1:0-4285 GCA_036703105.1 Microcoleaceae cyanobacterium | reverse complement strand
TGCCCCTGGAGAAAAATGGTGAGCCTCGTCGTAGACAAAGTATTCGTAAGTTTCATCATGAATGTGATAAATCCCCTGATCACGACAAAGCTGATTCACCTGGCGTAAATCGGCTTCGGGATAAACTACCCCTGTGGGATTGTTGGGAGAGATTGTCACGATCGCTCGAGTTCGATCGGTAATTGCCTGCTCAATCGCCTCCAGTTGCAACTGATAATTAGCATCGGTCGCCACTAACACGGC
Source organism: Microcoleaceae cyanobacterium (assembly GCA_036703105.1). Classification (GTDB taxonomy): domain Bacteria; phylum Cyanobacteriota; class Cyanobacteriia; order Leptolyngbyales; family Leptolyngbyaceae; genus Pantanalinema. The sequence continues at coordinate 4,042 of DATNPU010000161.1, read as the reverse complement.
CCGACAGCCCACCATCGCGATCGCCATTTCATGATTAAAGTAATACGGTGTTTGCAGAATAATCTCATCACCTGGTTGAGTAATGGCTAACACCGCATTCAGGAATCCCATATTGCTCCCTGCGGTCACCACAATTTCCCGCCCTGCCAGATCCATCCCATTTTCCGTTTGGAGCTTAGCGGCTATCACCTCTAGTAAAGCTGGAATTCCCTGGACAGCCTGATATTTATGGTTATTGGGTTGACTGAGAAATGCCGAAATTTGCTCGATCGCGGCGGGTGGTGGTGGATAGGAAACCACTCCCTGCCCGAGTGAAATTGTGCCTGGGTTTTGCCGAATTAATTCTCCCACCACCGGAATGATCGGGGATTGAACGGTGTGCATCCGGGAGCTATTCATATCAAGTGCGATCGCAGAGTTCGACGATTACTATACTGCGATCGCCCGAGATTCCGACTCTCCCTCTAGAATCTCTCCAGTCTGGGTGTCAAAATGAGCAATAGCGATCCTAACCAGGATGATGGAAGCAGGTGCGAACTCCCTTTCACAACTTGCCACTGAATTCCCTGATCAATTTAGGACAGCGCTATCCGAACTTTTAGCGAGATCTAGACATGATGAATCTCTCCACGCTCCATACCGCTTTGCAACAAGGCCATGCACTCAAAGTCATTAGTGGCTTAAACAACTTCGATCACGATCGCGTTGCTATGGTGGTTCGAGCCGCCGATCTCGGTGGTGCAACCTTTGTCGATATTGCTGCCGATGCTGACTTAGTGCGGATGGCAAAACAGCTGACGCACCTGCCAGTATGTGTGTCTGCCGTTGAACCAGAGCAATTCGTGGTTGCGGTTGAAGCGGGAGCAGATTTGATCGAAATTGGTAACTTCGATAGCTTTTATGCGCAAGGACGACGGTTTGAAGCTGAGGAAGTTTTGGCACTTACACAGGCTACCCGGCAATTACTACCCTCTATCCTGCTCTCTGTCACCGTTCCCCATATCCTACCGCTCGATCAACAGGTGCAACTGGCAGAAGAGTTAGTAAAAGCGGGTGCTGATATCATTCAAACCGAAGGTGGCACCAGCAGCCAACCGACTCATCCCGGAACACTCGGCTTGATTGAAAAAGCGGCTCCAACTCTAGCAGCTGCTTCAGAAATCTCCCGCGCAGTATCTGTGCCTGTTCTGTGTGCCTCTGGTCTCTCCAGCGTCACTGTCCCAATGGCGATCGCGGCGGGTGCCTCTGGTGTGGGTGTCGGTTCTGCGATTAACAAGCTTCAGAGCGAAGTGGAAATGATCGCTGTAGTGCGCAGCTTGATGGAAGCGCTAGTGACAGTGAATCGGACTGTTGCGATCGCGTAATGCGTCTAGCCAGAAATTAACCTTGATCCTCTCTAACTCTCCTGTTAAAGTCCCCCTTTTTAAGGGGGATTTAAGGGGATCACCCTAGAGAGAGCAATCACCGTGCTATGAATAGAAGCCTGCAACCATTCTTCAATCCAATAGCTGCGACTAGTTTGTTCGCAACTCTTAACGAATGACCAGGAACCTTATAGCCTTACTACCGTCGTCCTGACAAAGCCAATGGCTAGCCGAGGTGACTCAGATGAAACAGCGAAATTTAGCGATCGTCACTCTAGCTGTCGCAGTTGGTGTTGTTATGGGTAACTATGGCTTGCAATGGATCAATCAACTGCGGGTCAACCACTTACTGCAAACCCGAGAATGCCCTGGTTGTGACTTACGCTATACCAATCTAGTTGGCACTGATCTGACTTTCGTTAACTTAGAAGGCGCTAACCTGGAGGGTGCGAATTTAGAGCGAGCCGATTTGCGTAATGCTAAACTTAGCCGCACTAATCTACGCCAAGCTAATTTGAGCCAAGCTAGCCTCAAAGATGCTGATCTGCAACAAGCCAATCTGGAACGGGCCAATCTGGAAGGCGCCAATCTAGGTTGTATGGCTGTTAACTTCAATCTGCAAGCAGATGATGATTCGGCGGACTTCAGCTTTAACCTCGATCGCCAACCTGCCATTAGCGATCGTGATGATGCCTCTATCCGCTTCCACCTGAATGCTGATCAAGCCGGAGCCAGCTTTAGATTAAATGCCTTTGGTTGTGCTGATTTGGCCGGTGCCAATTTACACCAAACCCGAATGCCGGATGGCAAAATCAATCCTTAGTCGGATAGCAGAACTGTCAATTTATGGCCTGGGTAGGCGCTGCCCTCGTTGAGCAAATACTAACGCCATATAGACTAGCAAGAGATAAATAGCCGCAAAAATAGGAATGGTGAGGGCGATATTGGGAGAAGTCATGGCAACACGGAGCCGGGGATGAAAGCGTGATTTCGTTAAGCTGGCATAAAAACAGCATCAGTTAGCCATGCTGATTGCAGATGGCTAGAGTGGGGCGATCGCAGCTGACCTAGCATTAGGATAGTCATGAACGAGTCAGCGATGTAATCTACCGACAGTCCGATTAACTGTGAGATTAGCGATTTCCTAATCAGCTTGGAAATCAGGCTGCAAGCAACCGATTCATTCACTGATAATCAGAAATTGCTCATCTACTCAGCCAGTGCTGACTGCTAGACGATCGCTCCAGCATGACCCGCTTCTTCAACCTAAGTAGGCCGTGTATCTCCTTGGTCAAAACTACCTATCTAGATCTCTAACCCTCCCAAACTTCTGAGACATGCCCAGGATATTTGGGTTTCAAGGGAGAAATCGGATTGGGTAGCCACTTTACAACCTGTGAAGACTGTGCTACTCGCGGTCGCCCTAAAGGGCGCTAATTTTTACAATGCTTACTGCCAAAGTAACACAAGATTCCGTAGTCCTACCACTGTTTTTTAAACGCCACTTGAGTCACTTGAGGTTCTGCAACACGGACATGAACGGATTAAAAACTATTTTTTGCTGCTCCGTATGGCTTTCAGAGGTTTAGCATCCCGAAAATCTGATTCCCCTGTTCGACAGAGGGGTGCTTAGCTTAAAATGGGGAGAGAATACTTAAAGTTTCGTAACCTTTATCCTGTCTGAGTCGGATATCCATGACTTCAGCTACCTCCCTTTTTTCCCCTGTCGAAGCTGATTTAGACCTGCTAACCGAAAATCTCAAAAACTTGATTGGTGCGCGTCATCCGGTGTTGTATGCGGCGGCAGAGCATCTATTTGGGGCAAAAGGGAAGCGAGTTAGGCCAGCGATCGTGCTGCTTGTCTCGAAGGCGACGATGTTGGGCGAAGAAATTACCTCACGTCATCGTCGGTTAGCCGAGATCACCGAAATGATCCACACTGCTAGCCTAGTGCATGATGATGTCGTGGATGAATCGGAATTGCGGCGAGGCGTTCCGACCGTTCACAGTAGTTTCGGCAACCGGATTGCTGTCCTGGCAGGAGACTTTCTATTTGCCCAATCCTCCTGGTACCTGGCTAACCTGGATAACCTGGAAGTTGTCAAGCTGCTGTCGCAGGTGATCATGGATTTGGCGGAGGGTGAGATTCAGCAAGGACTGAGCCGATTTGCAACCGATTTGTCGATCGAGGCATACCTGGAAAAGAGCTATTACAAAACCGCTAGCTTAATTGCCAATAGTTCCAAAGCGGCGGCTGTCTTAAGTGAAACCTCCGAACAACTGGCAACCGCTCTCTACGGCTATGGCCGCAACCTGGGTCTAGCCTTTCAAATCGTTGATGATATTCTCGATTTTACGGGCTCAACTGAGGAGCTGGGTAAACCGGCTGGCTCAGATTTGAAAAGCGGCAATCTCACAGCTCCAGTGTTATATGCCCTGGAAGAACAGCCTTACCTAGAGAAATTGATTGAACGAGAGTTCGCTCAACCGGGCGATTTAGAACAAGCCCTATCCTTAATTTGTGATAGTCAGGGGATTGAGCGATCGCGAGAACTGGCCCGAGAACATGCCCGCATGGCGATCGAGTGCTTGGCCGATCTACCGCAGTCCTCCTACCACCAGGTTTTAATTAAGCTGACAGACTATGTCCTCCGCCGCTTATATTAAGCTTTGGGTTA
>DATNPU010000381.1:0-8353 GCA_036703105.1 Microcoleaceae cyanobacterium | reverse complement strand
TGTAGGACGATCGGGGGAATTGCTCGATAAAATTCTGGCCTCTGTCCACTTAAGTCGGCACGAAAATGTCTTCATTGGCAATGTGGTCAAATGTCGCCCTCCGGAAAACCGAACTCCTACCGTCGATGAGGCTGAGGCCTGCAAGGGGTATCTGTTAGAGCAAATTCGCATGATTAACCCCAAGATTATTCTGCTAACTGGAGCTACCGCCCTACGGGGACTATTGGGGATTAAACAAGGGATTACTAAAGTCCGGGGGCAATGGGTTGAACGTGACGATCGCCTCTACATGCCGATTTTTCACCCCGCTTACCTGCTCCGCAACCCCTCACGGGAGACAGGCAGCCCAAAATGGCTGATGTGGCAGGATATTCAGGCCGTGCGTACCAAACTGGATGAACTCATGAGCGGCTCCGAACCGGATGAAGAATTTTGAGGCGTGAACATTAAACTGAGCGCACCTTCCCCATCCGCCCTACTCCCGCATCCTTGCCATCTCCCTGAGTATGACCAAACAACCCCTGATCAAATGGCTTCAGCAGCATCAGCGTCGCCTGTTGTTGGGTTTGTTCTTGGCTATGCCACTGTTGACTCTGTTGATTGTAGGAGTGCGGGAACCAGGGTCAGAGTCCACCAGTCATGCCCCAACTTCCAGCCCATCGGCAACCGGAGCGATCGCGCCTATCACATCTGCACCTTTGCCTACCCCTAAGCCGTCAGTCACTACTTCACCAACCGCTAAACCTGCACCACAAAATTCTCCAACAGCAAAAGTTGGGGTGAAAAATCCTAACTATACGGGCCAACAAGCTGTGATTAACCAACGGGCCAAAGCGGCATTTGAGTCACTATCTGCATCTGTAGATGCTGCTGTGGAAATGCGAGTCGCGATCGCAGTCAACGTCAGTACATTAACGGTAGGAACTTCCAGCGAAGGGTTGATTACCAGTCTGCAAGGCAAATCGCTGGGACAATTAGCAGCACAAACGACTTATGCCGTGACTCAGGATGGGGGTGGCTTACGGTTGGGGGCATCGGCTCTCCCCGATACCGTTGTCCTCGATCCGGGGCCAGGGGGGGTATTTTATTTAGGCGATCGTTCCTACCGAGGGCGCTTAATGCTGATGGCTCGTCCCGACGGTACATTGATGGCCGTCAACCATGTTAGCCTCCGCAAATATCTACATAGTGTGGTGGCTAGCGAAGTTTCTTCCAGCTGGAGCCTAGAAGCATTGAAAGCCCAAGCAGTTGCCGCCCGTTCTTACGCGCTGACTTACCACTTCAAACCTGTTAGTTCACTGTATGACTTAGGTAACGATGAATACTATCAGGTTTATAGCGGCACCGAACGCGAAGCTGAGAGTACCAATAATGCCGTCGATCTCACGGCTGGGGAATATGTTAGTTACAAAGGTGGGGTCGTGGAATCGCTGTATGCTGCCTCGGATGACATTGTGGCAGAGGCCTTTCAGGGACATGGGATGAGCCAGTTGGGAGCCTTAAGTCTGGCAGAACAAGGCTATACCTATACGCAAATTCTGGCCAACTACTATCCCAGTACTAAAGTGGGACGAATTGAGATTGATCACGAATAATGTCTGGCTAAGACGCGGCGATCGTGGCAATACAATCAATCTCGACTAAAACATCTTTAGGCAGACGTGCCACTTCCACACAGGCCCGAGCCGGAGCGGTATCGTCCTGAAAGACTTGCGCATAAATGGCATTCATGGCCGCAAAGTCATCCATGTCCTTGAGAAACACGGTGGTTTTTACCACATCCTCAAACGTCGCTCCAGAAGCGATCAGAATGGCTTTGAGATTGGCTAACACCTGTTCCGTTTGTTTTGCCACATCGCCTTCACCTACTAGCATTCCTGTTTGGGGATCGAGGGCAATTTGTCCGGCCACAAACACCAGTTGACCGGATGCCACGATCGCCTGATTGTAGGGACCTACAGGAGCCGGAGCTTGATTTGTACGAATAATTTGGCGAGACATAAGTTTACACAGGTTAGGAAGTGAGCAATGAGGCGACAACAACTAACAGTTTGCCTCTGTCCTCATAAAAATTACCATTACAGCGCCCCTTGGCGATCGTTCTACCCAGAAGTCGTGGTTACAGTTCACCAGCTTCTCTAAACTGGAAAGGAATCCATAAAAACCTAATTCACGACAATTCATTACAATTCTTGTGACTTAGAACTCTTGCAAACGGAGCCATCCCGTCTCACACTAGACGTTGGAGCAGACAGGTGGAGGTATTTTTGTGAAGCGAGTCTTATCGATCATTTTGGGTGGTGGCGCAGGAACCCGGCTTTATCCACTGACCAAACTACGGGCGAAGCCTGCCGTTCCTTTGGCTGGTAAGTATCGCTTGATTGATATTCCAGTCAGTAACTGTATTAATTCGGAGATTTACAAAATCTACGTGTTGACCCAGTTCAACTCCGCTTCCCTGAACCGCCATATCGCTCGTACCTACAATTTTTCTTCAGGGTTTAGCGAAGGCTTTGTCGAGGTGCTGGCCGCCCAACAAACCCCCGAAAATCCTAACTGGTTTCAGGGCACGGCTGATGCTGTTCGCCAGTATCTCTGGTTATTAGATGAATGGGATGTCAATGAGATCTTGATCCTGTCCGGTGATCATCTCTACCGCATGGACTACTGTGATTTCGTCCGTCGTCACCGCGAAACCAATGCCGATATCACAATTTCGGTCGTACCTATGGATGATCGCCGCGCATCTGACTTCGGCTTGATGAAGATTGACAATGCTGGACGAGTGATCGATTTCAGTGAGAAACCCAAAGGCGATGCCTTGAAGGCAATGCAAGTCGATACCACTGTCTTAGGGCTAAATGCCGCAGAAGCGCAGCAAAATCCCTACATCGCGTCGATGGGCATTTATGTCTTCAAGAAAGATGTGTTAATTAAGCTGCTTCAGGAATCGCCAGAACGGACTGATTTCGGTAAAGAAATTATTCCGGCTTCCTCAAAGAATTACAACGTCCAGGCCTACTTGTTCAACGGCTACTGGGAAGACATTGGAACGATCGAGGCGTTCTATGAAGCCAACATGGCCTTGACTCAACAACCCCATCCGCCGTTCAGCTTCTACGACGAATCCGCCCCGATTTACACCCGTCCCCGCTATTTGCCGCCGACCAAATTACTCGACTGCCAGGTCAAAGAATCGATTATTGCCGAAGGCTGTATCCTCAAAGATTGCTCGATTACCCACTCCGTTCTGGGGGTGAGAACCCGGGTAGAAGCGGGCTGTGTGATTGAAGACAGCATGTTAATGGGTTCGGACTTTTACGAGTCGTTTAGTGAGCGGCAGAGTGGGGCAGGTTGCCATTCAGGAAAAGTGCCGATCGGCATTGGCAAAGACAGCATCATCCGACGGGCGATTGTAGATAAGAATGCTCGCATTGGCTGCAATGTGCACATTGTCAACAAAGATCGAGTGCAGGAAGCAGAACGGGAAGACCTCGGTTTCTTCATCCGCAGCGGCATTGTCGTGGTGCTGAAGAATGCTGTAATTCCAGATGGCACAGTGATTTAAGTCAATTTCTAAACAGAAAATACCGCTATTAGGGCGAAGTATTTGGGGAATAGATTCTGCATTGAGTTGGTGCAGATCTGCCGAATGCTTCGCCCTCAATATTAGAGAAAGCGTTTATGCTCACACAGAAGTATGCTGGCCCATCTGGCGATTAGAAAAGCTGGAGTCCCCTCGGCTCAATGGTTACAAGGGGATTTTGTCCAAACAACCATGACACCGGTGATCGTGCGGCGCAACTATTCTGATACGGTCATGCGCAAAGAGCAGGGTGGCGCTAGGCAATGGTTTGAACACCGATGATCGCTAGGCCACCCTACAGAAGCACTCAACTGGCTTATTGATAGTTAACAATCCGCGCGAAGCTATCAGGTTCCAAGCTAGCTCCACCAACTAACGCGCCATCAATTTCTGGTTGCGCCATGATTTCATCAATATTCTTGGCATTCACGGAGCCACCATATTGAATCGAGACATCGGGATTCTTCAGTTCACCCCGGATCATGCCAATCACCCGATTGGCTTCCGGTGATTCACAGGTGTCACCTGTCCCGATCGCCCAGATTGGCTCATAGGCAATCACTAAATTGGATTGATCAGCATCCACTAACCCAGCTTTCAGTTGTCCACAGATAAACGATTCTGTTTCTCCAGCCTCCCGCTGCTGCCGACTCTCACCCACACAGAGGATGGGAATTAATCCAGCTTTCTGAGCAGCTTTTAGCCGTCGATTTACCGTTTCATCGGTTTCGCCAAAATACTGGCGACGTTCGCTGTGACCAATTACCACGTAGCGCACACCGAGTTCTAGCAACATAGGAGCAGAAATTTCTCCCGTAAAGGCGCCCTTCTCTTCCCAATGGACATTTTGGGCACCCAGCCGAATCCGGCTACCGTGCAAACTTTGAGACAGACCACTCAATGCCGTAAATGGGGCACACAGCACCACTTCTCGCTCTTCCGGAGTTTCCATCAGGTGTTGCGCGAAGCCCTGAAGGAAAAGTTGGGCTTCTGCCTGGGTTTTGTGCATCTTCCAGTTGCCAGCAATAACAATCTTTCGCACGGTGACTCGGTAAGTTACAACACATTATTAACTGCATCCTTCAGTCTACGGCTTCTGGGGAACGATCGGATAATTTTGTTAGCCACGCATTTCTGCTAATGAAACCCCTAGCCACCCTTGAAAGGCTTGCTCTTGCTGAGTTGAAGGGCGATCGACGGCCACAATTTGATAGCGAGTTGGCCGCGGATCAGCCAGCATCACTGAATAGGTTTGCAGTTGATCTTGATGGAACGCCGTGAGTTGAATGGTGCTGCCGGGTTGGTAATCCAGTAATCGATCGTTGAGTTGATCGGCATTAACGCGAATCCCGTTGATGGCCAGCAGTTCATCTCCTGCATCTAAGCCAGCAATTTGGGCAGGTGAACCACTTTCGACGAACTTAACGATCGCTTGCCCCTGCTCCTGCTTCAAATTCATACCCAGGTAAGGCACTCCTTCTTCATGACCACTCGGTTGCAGCCGCAGTCCAAACGGTGACAAATAATGATCGAAGGGTAATTCTTCAGTACTATCCAGGTAGCGGGCAAAAAAGTCGGTTAGATCGGTTCCTGCAACAGTTTCGATCACCTGTTTTAGTTGCACGGCAGTAAAACCAGTTTCTGGTTGTCCGAACTGTTGCCACATCTGGCGCATCACATCATCCAGCGATCGCTGATTTTGATGGCGATCGCGAATCAGCAGATCCAGTAACAGTGACACCATTTCGCCCTTCAGATAATAGGACATCTGTGAATTCGGGCTATTAGCATCTGGACGATACAACTTGATCCAGGCATCAAAACTAGATTCACTTAAAGGCTGAACTTTTCGTCCCGGAGTAGTCAGAAACCGCGTAATTTCTTGACTGAGATTGTTTAAATAAGCAGAGACATTATAAATTCCTGCTCGCAGGGGAATGACTAGATCGTAATAACTGGTTGTACCTTCACTAAACCACAGAGAAGGGGTATAGTTTTCCTGCTCATAATCAAATTGCTCTAACGCCTTAGGACGAATTCGCTTGACATTCCATAAATGGAAAAATTCGTGGGCGACTAATTGCATGAAGCGATTATATTTATCCCGATTCCGGAAGCCAAAGCGGCTGTAAATCAACGAACAGGAATCTTTATGCTCCAGTCCTCCAAAGCCTTGCGAAGACAAATGTAATAAAAATAAGTAGCGATCGTAGGGCAGCCCATTAAACAGTTCTGCTTCGACCTGAACGATCTTTTGAATATCCGGAATCACCTGTTCCGATCGCAGATTTCCTTCGCCCCAAACGGCTAATTGGTGCGGTTTATCTAATACTTCAAACTGATAGAGTTGGTGTCGGCCAACCTCGACTGGACTATCCACCAACGTATCAAAATCTTTGGCAATAAACGTATTTACAGCGCCCGGTACAGTAGGCAAAGCTGTCGATACAAACCAATCGGGATAGGGAGGAGTGATCGTTAACTGAATTGGATTGCGATCGTAGCCAGGAACATAAAAGAACAGGGCTGCGCCATTGAAGTAACCATGCGTACTATCTAAATGATTGGTACGAACCGTTAATTCATTGGCATAAATCCGGTAACGGACTGTAATGCTTGAGTTGCCCTGTGGATCAATTTGCCAGTGGTTTTTGCTGAGCTTACGCCAGGGCAGTGGCTCAGAGGGGCGATCGCTCACCCACACTGTAAATCCTTGCAGGTGTCTGGCATACTCCCGCACCAGATAGGAGCCAGGAGTCCAAACAGGCATTTTCAAGTCCAGCAAAGTGGGCATTCCTGCCTGTCCCCAGCCATTGATCTGAAGCGTCACTTCAAATAAATGGGAGGTTGGTTCCGGTAATGCCACTTGGTAATGCAGGGTCGGAACAGCCTTAGAAGCTACTGGGTCAGCAGCAGACATCCCCTCCGGAATCGGCCGCACCACAGTCGCGTCATCGTCGGAGAATTTGGGATCAAATTCCAAAGGTTCTCGATTCATCCTGGATATACTCCTCACAACAATGGGGACGTGGCGAAATCCGACTTAGTCTTCTGGTAATACCCACTTCGGTGGTTCTGTCATCTTCTTCCGCAATGCCTCTTCCGCAATCTCCAGCATTTGGTCAAGTGATTTTTCTTGAATAAATTTCGAAGCTTCCGCTTTGTACTTCAAATTAGGGCACTGATCCCCCAGTACACAGCCATTTACGCAGTCTACAGCACAGTTAATCGTCATAGTCTTTCTCCAGCTCTACGGTAGGACTGCCAATGTGATTTCAAAATTGACCGCAGGTTGACGTTCGATGCCACTAGCCAGCCATACCACAATCTATTTTACCGTTAAGAACCCTTAACATTGAGGCGACTCCAGCAACACTCCAACAATCTACCCGCAGGCTTATAGCCATCAATCGGTAGCGTTTTTAGGGAGTAAAAATTAGCAAAATTTTCCTGACTATAGCGATACAGCGTTGAGTAGGTGGATATCCGTCCGCCTTTAGAACCCTTCCATCTATTGCTGAAGGGATACACCGTTATGGACGCGATTTCACCCGGTTCCCTCCCAGCTAAGCGGCTCCTTGGCTCGATCGTGTTCACCTGATTGACCTGTTATTCACTATGACTGATCCTCTTACACTTGCCCTCGCTACTGTTAGCCCTGCTGCGCTGAAGTCGGCGATCGCTCCCAACCCTCTCGATCGTCCGCCCGCCGCCCAGTTCCTCCTACCAGATCCCTATCAATATCACCAAACCTTAGTCCCTGATCAAGTTCGACCAGACTATCCAGTGCCCACGATCGAATTTTCTCAATCGGTCACGCCCCGATCGGGGAGCCAGCTGTTCTACCAACGGCTCGCCGCCCTCCAAGCAGGCCGACTGTATACCCGCTTACCCCTGGATAGTTTTCGAGCAGCTTGGGCGGGTGCAACTCACCAACCGACTTACGAAGAATGGCGCTGGTTGATGGCACGGGAAGCCGCTGTAGTGGCCAGAGGACAAGGCGATAATCGGTTAGGAGTGTTAGTGGGAGACTCACTCAGTTTATGGTTTCCCAGCGATCGCTTACCCTCTTACCAACTGTGGCTCAACCAAGGCTTATCCGGTGACACTACCGATGGCATTCTCCGCCGTCTGCCTGACTTCGCCAATACTCGTCCTGACGTGATCTATGTAATGGCAGGCGTGAATGATCTGAAAAATGGACGCAGCGACCACGAAATTTTGGGGAATCTGCGTCAAATTATTTACTCCTTGCAACAAGCCCATCCTCAAGCGGAAATTGTCGTGCAATCGATTCTGCCCACACGTTCCGATCGTATTCCCGGTGAACGCATCGGCTGGCTGAATCAGCAACTTGCAACGATCGTGGCGCAGCTGGGAGCCACTTACCTGGATGTCTATTCCGACATGGCCGATGCGACAGGTTATCTGCGCCCCGAACTTACCACGGATGGTATTCATCTCAGTGCTCAAGGGTATGCGGCATGGCAATCCGCCCTGTTCCAGCGAGAAAGATGGGTCGTCAGACGGTGATCTGGGAAAATCATCCAACCTCTGAATCTACGCTACTATTGCGACAAAGCCCTACCCTCGTATTGCTTTGGAGCCCAACGTGAAGCCTCAACAGTTCATCGGAGTATGTCTCGCTCTTGGCTGGAGTACGATCGCCACTACAACCTTCGCCGATTCACCCCAATCGCTGTCTACACAAGCACAGGTGACTGACATCGCCACTCGCCTCGAAGGTGTCATGAATACCTCAGCTCA
>DATNPU010000160.1:0-6848 GCA_036703105.1 Microcoleaceae cyanobacterium | reverse complement strand
TCCCACTTCACTGGGAATGATGAACAAGCCAAAAACGCTGGAGAATCTGCTGTTGCTATTCCAGTAAGACGGTTGCGGAGCAGCATTGAAATCCTTTAAGCGGAAGATACCAACGCAAGTGCCAACCACTGACTGAAATTACAGATTCCCAGCGTCTCTGAAATTACTATGCAGCGGGAACTGCGGCTTGAGAAGTCAAGCCAACTGCTTCGGCGTACTTCAAATAGGTTTCTACAGAAGCGATGACGACGCGAGCTTCAATCGCTAGCAGTTCAATCCCAACCAGGGAGACGCGAACCCAAGCATCAATCACAATGCCTTTATCGAGAATGCGATCGACGACTTCAGCCAAACTAGAGGAGGAGTTTACTTTTTCAACAGCCATTGTTCTAAATCCCTTGCAATGAATAACTGGAACTTGGTAGCCTCACCCTGAGAACATCACCCTCTAGGGATTTGGCTTTACTCTCCTGAGAATAAACATTTGGCTAGAAGAATAACCCGTTACAAACACTGAACCTGAATTACGAATTGTTTGGATCAGTAGGGCAATTACGGATCTCTTGAAGGATTTAAATAAGGTTATATATAAAGTTTTTTAAGAAATATTAAGTAAGTTGAGCTAATCTAACTCAATACCTTCAACCAGGCAACACTTTGGTCTTAGAGCCAAGTATAAATACTGATTTTTTACTACTTACGATCGCAACTGCTATCCGGCTTGAACGCGGTGCTCAAACTCTTGACGCGTCTGTTCGACGATCGCCAACGCGTCTTGATAAATTTCAGGATGTTGTTGCTGCAACCATCCCAGCAGGTGAGATAGTTGAGCATTTCTCAGTTCTAAGTCAGTCTGAAAAATAGCTGCGGTTGCCATGTGAGTGGCATATTGAGTTGGATGCCCTTGAGTAATAAACATCGCTGTCAACGCCGTTAATGCCTGTTGACGCACTGGATCAGACATTTGCTCGGGAATCATAGGAATGAAGAGAAAGAATATAGCCGTGTACCCGTACCTTGGCTAGAGTTAGGTCCACCAAGGTTAGGTGGAGTGTAACCAATCGCGGTGCTAACAGGTAGGGTAAAAATAACGAAAGCGATCGCCCAGGCTTTAGTGGCAGGAGACATTGGATGCCTGCTTCGTATAGAGCACGAATAGAGAGATAGTTGTTAGATTTGATTCATTTGCACCTTATTTTCATCCTAACTCGGTCTAATTTCTGATTCGCTCAGTCAAACCATAGAGATGAAATAAGAGGTTTTGCTGATCCCTGAACTGAGGACGGAATCCGAGGAGATGCAGGTAGGAGTGATCACCAACGATGACAGGAGCCCTGAATCAACTCATATGCTACTAACCCTGGCAAATTGAATATTGAATTAATGAGATTAGCCCCCGCTATCGCTTACTGTATTCATCTATCTACTGAATTCACCTCTGAACCTGAGTGATTAGCGCTTCTCTAACTAAACTTCCGACTCAACGCTGGCAGATCGCCCTGGCTCAACCTGAAGTAGCCCAACAGATTGCCCAGGCCACAGATTTGTCGCTGTTGGTTGCCCAAGTGTTGCTAAACCGGGGAATTACCACTCCAGAACAAGCTCAGATTTTCCTGAATCCCGATCTTGAAGTTTTACCTTCGCCCTTGGAGGAGTTTCCTGACCTCCCCTTAAGCCTGGAACTCCTGATCAATGCGATCAATCGCCGATCGCGGATCGCGATTTGTGGTGACTATGATGCCGATGGGATGACGAGTACAGCCCTCTTACTGCGAGCCTTACGATTCCTGGGTGGCCAGGTAGACTACGCCATTCCCAGCCGGATGCAAGAGGGCTATGGCATCAATCAACGCATCGTGGAAGAACTCCATGATGAGGGTGTGGAAGTTATTTTGACTGTCGATAACGGGATCGCAGCTTATGCCCCAATCGCTCGTGCCCGTGAACTCGGGTTAACGGTGATTATCACGGATCACCATGATCTGCCACCCGAATTGCCACCGGCCAATGCGATTCTGAATCCGAAGTTAATTCCAGAAACGTCGCCCTATCGCGGTATGGCTGGAGTCGGGGTTGCCTATGTTTTAGCGGTTTACCTGGCAAACAGCTTTAACCGACCCGAACTAAATCAGACCTTGTTGGAGTTATTTACCTTAGGCACGATCGCGGATCTAGCTCCTCTTACGGGTGTGAATCGCCGTTGGGTTAAACAGGGGTTACAACTCCTACCGAACTCCCAGCTAGAAGGCGTCCAAGCGCTCATTCAGGTGTCAGGACTGAGTGGGAATAAAGACCTCAAGCCAGAAGCGATCGGTTTTCGGCTGGGGCCTCGGATTAATGCGGTCGGTCGGATTGCAGATCCGCAGGTTGTAATTGATTTACTGACGACCGATGATCCTGGTGTGGCCTTGGAACGGGCTATGCAGTGCGAACAGATCAATCGTCAGCGGCAACTGTACTGTGAAGAAATTGAACAGGAAGCGATCGCACTTTCAGAAACCTTTGATGTGCAGGGCGATCGCGTTCTTGTCGTCATTCATCCTGGGTGGCATCATGGGGTAATTGGCATTGTCGCCTCTCGTCTGGTGGAGCGCTATGGAGTCCCTGTCTTTATTGGCACGAATGAAGACGATGGCCATATCCGAGGATCAGCCCGCGGCATCCCGGAATTTCATGTATTTGAAGCGCTGGAGTTTTGCAAAGATTTACTCGAAAAACATGGGGGTCATAAAGCGGCGGGTGGCTTTTCCTTAAAAGCTGAGAACCTACCAGAATTTCGATCGCGCTTGCGCAGCTTCGCCCATCAACAATTGGCTCCAGAATTACTCAAGCCATTGGTCACGATCGATGCCGCCAGCCCCCTAGTAGCAGCAGATTTTAGTTTGTTTCATCAACTGGACGTGTTGCATCCCTGCGGCATTGATAATCCGGAGCCAGTATTTTGGTCAGCCAATGTGCGGATTTGGGATCAAAAACGAATTGGCAAAAATCACTTGAAGCTCAGCGTGAGTCAGGAGGGAGCAGCTGGACAGCGGAAAATCCCTGCGATCGGGTGGCGGTGGGGTGACTACTATCCCTTACCGACTCATCTCGATATTGCGTATCGCTTACGGCTTAACGAATGGAATGGTGCGGTAGAAATTCAGTTAGAACTGGTGGGAGCTAGACCCGCAACCCAGAGCACACCTCAACCTAACTCGGAGACCCAGACAGAATTTTTATATAACGATCGGCGCTATCACGGCAGCCTATTGGAGTTTCCCAAGAGAAAAGAATTAAGAATTCGTAATGCTCAAGGACATCTACTGACGGTACAACAGGGATACAAAATGGGCACACTGACAACCACTGCCGACGATTCCAAGTCTGTTGATGTGTCGCAACCGCATTACTATCACTTAATTAAAGCCGCGATCGCAGCGTTGGAACAGGTACAGGCATAGAGGATAAGGAAGATAGGCAGAGTGGGGAGGAATCAACGACTAAAACAGCTTCTATGGGGAGAGTTTTCTGGAAAACGTGTGTTGAAATCGATCCTGTTCATTTATGTCGCATTAGGCTGTTATGCCTATTTTTTTTCAGAGCGGATGATCTTTCAACCGCAGGCCTCCAGCTATCGTGATCAGCCGGATACACTGAAACTCACAACCAGTGACAGGACAGAAATTACCGCGCTTTACCTGCCTAATCCCCAGGCAAACTATACGATTCTTTACAGTCATGGCAATGCGGAGGATTTAGGGGATAGTCGATCGACGCTAGAAGCCTTACGTCAAATGGGATTTGCGGTTTTCTCCTATGATTACCGGGGCTATGGCACTAGTCCAGGTCAAGCATCTGAACAGACAACTTACCAAGATATCAATGCAGCTTATCAGTACTTAACTACTACCTTACGGATTGCCCCCAATCGCATCATTGTGTATGGACGATCGGTTGGTAGTGGGCCCAGTGTCGACCTCGCTAGTCGGGAGCCAATTGCAGGGCTAATCTTGGAAAATGCTTTTACCAGCACGTTTCGAGTCATCACTCGAGTTGCTATTTTCCCTTTCGATCGCTTCGATAACTTGAGTAAGATGGGGAAGGTCAACTGCCCAGTTTTACTTATTCATGGTCGAGACGATCGCATCATTCCGTTACATCATGGGCAAACATTGTTTAGTTATGCTAAGCAGCCCAAACACTTGGTGATTGTGGAAGGTGCAGGGCACAATGATGTAATGGCGATTGCCAGATCGCAGTACGTTCAAGCATTGCAGAATTTTACGCAACAGCTTGGACATCCGACCACAAACCCGACCTAGCCAAAAAAAAGCCCGACCTAGGCCGGACTCGTTGCTACTCTCTCATACTTGTAAACCTTCTTTGAATACAGCCCATCTAAGGCAACACCAAGGGAGTTATCCCGGAGTGTCGAGCAAGCTAGAGGTCTCCACCCCGCGCAGCGAGCAGGAAGATCACGACAGGCCCAGCAATCACAATTGCTGCCAACATCGTTAACTGCACAATGGCTTCCCAGTTAATGCCGCCTACAAGACCACTAATAAACTCCATTTCGCCTCCCAAGCTGAGTCAGGTAACCAACCAGTTGAGTTTTTATAACTCTGGTGTAACGATTAATTATCTTATCGGGCGGTGACTGCGATCCTGAGAAAGTTAACAAAACTATAAATGTCTCGTATTACGGATAGAACAAATGGCTAATTGGTGTTGCGTTAAACAATGTGGAGCTTGTTGTCACTTAGATCCCAGCGATCGCCCAGAGTTGGCCGATTATTTATCGCCCGAAGAGTTAGTACTGTATTTCAGCCTGGTTGGTGAAAATGGTTGGTGTATTCATTTTGACCACGACAACCGCGAGTGCCAGATTTATGCCGATCGCCCGCGCTTCTGCCGGGTAGAAACCAAAACCTTTCAAGATATGTACGGAATTGAACCCGAAGAATTAAATGATTTTGCGATCGACTGCTGCCGCGAACAGATTGAAGGTGTTTATGGCGATCGCAGTTTAGAAATGATTCGGTTTGATCAAGCTATTGGGTTTTAGTCAGTCTTTGATTGTTAGGAGAACTGTTCTTGTCTAGCCCTATTCGTCAGGCACAACCCCCGCTGAAATTTATTCCGCCCACCCTTAATCCCACGCTTGTTCGGGGAGCGCAGTGGTTGCTGCCTTTGTACCTGCGATCGAAAACGGCTTTGCGCCAAATTGATACAGAAAATGTCGCAACCCTCGTCGATTTATACCATCAATTTCAGGCAGGAAAAAACCGACTGTTCTTGGCCTTCCGACACCCCAGCGCGGATGATCCATTATGTCTGGCCCATTTGCTGTGGAAAGCGGTACCAAAGGTCGCCAAACAGCAGGGCATTCAGCTAGAAGCACCTATTCATGCTCACTTTATGTACGATCGGGGCATTCCCCTCTGGGCAGGCGAACGGATGGGCTGGCTGTACTCCCAGTTAGGCGGCACTCCAATTCACCGGGGCAAAATTGATTTAGTTGGCCTTCGTTCCGCCCGTGATCTGTTTGTGAATGGTCAATATCCACTAGCCGCCGCACCAGAAGGGGCAACCAATGGCCATAGTGAAGTCATCAGCCCCCTAGAACCAGGCATTAGTCAGCTGGCATTTTGGGCCGTAGAAGACATCCGCAAAGCTGGACGGTCAGAGCAGGTATTGATCCTCCCGATCGGGATTAAGTACCGCTACATCACGCCACCCTGGGCCGCCCTAGAACAACTGTTAACGGGTCTGGAACACGATATAGGAGTTGCCCAAACCACAGCGGCAACTGGTAATGAAACCGAGTTGTATGAACGGCTATATCAGCTGGGTGGACATTTGCTGGTGAAAATGGAGGAGTTCTACACCCGCTTCTACCATCGAGCCTTACCCGATGCGACCTCAGAATTACCGGCTTCTCACGAACAGTTAATCACTCGGCTAAATACGCTGCTTGATGTCGCACTGCAAGTGGCTGAAGAGTACTTTGGGTTGTCAGCGAAAGGAACGTTCATAGATCGCTGTCGGCGGTTGGAGCAGGCCGGGTGGGATTACATTTATCGAGATGACTTAAAGCCAGAAACCATATCAGCGCTCGATCGCGGCTTAGCCGATCGCGTAGCAGAAGAAGCAGATTTACGCGTTTGGCACATGCGAATTGTGGAAAGTTTTGTTGCCGTCACCGGGAACTATGTGCGGGAAAAACCGAGTGCCGAGCGCTTTGCCGAAACGGCGCTATTGATGTGGGATATGATTGCGCGGATTAAAGGAGAAAGTCCATTTAATCGTCCCAAATTAGGAGACCAGGCGGCTGTAGTGACGATCGGTCACCCACTTTCAGTTTCCGAGCGCTGGGAATCGTATCAAGGCGGCAGACGCAATGCAAAACAAGCCGTGGCTGAACTGACTCAAACGTTACAAACCGAACTAGAACAGTTGATTCAGGGTTAAATGCAGCTGACTGCATGTTCTACCTTGGCTGATCATCAGAAGTGACCGACGCTGGTTTGCTGCCGGTATTACGCACATTCATAACTTTACCCAGCAGATCGAACCAGAAGGGCGCACCCATCGCGATCGCAATGCCACTTAGTAACCAACCTAGGATGATTCTGAAGGCAGCCAAGGGATTCCCGATCGCCACTTGGGCAACTTTTTGGGGAATAAATGTCTCTGTTGCCGCTGGCTGATTCGGAAAACATTTCTGCAAAAACTCCTGCCATTCCCCGGTGGAAGCGGATGCGGTAGGTGAAACAGTTGGGGGCTGATTAGCCACATCACACCGGAACTGTTGAGTTAAATTACTGGGATTCCAACTCAGGGGTAGCGTTACATCTTGTAAGACT
>DATNPU010000370.1:0-3151 GCA_036703105.1 Microcoleaceae cyanobacterium | reverse complement strand
AATTGGGGTTGGACAAGTGATTAAAGGTTGGGATGAAGGCGTGGGTAGCATGAAAGTCGGTGGTCAGCGCCAGTTAGTCATTCCGCCCGAACTGGGTTACGGCAGTCGCGGCATTGGCCCGATTCCGCCTAACTCCACTTTGTTGTTTGATGTGGAACTGTTGGGCGTGAGCTAACCATTACTGAACATTTGTCGCCATTTTCACCTGGCAATTGTCATTTACAGAAATGGGGCATTAATTCATTCCGTAGGGGCAGGTTTCGTCAATGATGTTGCGATCGTAGGCAATGTCTCTGACTCAACCTGCCCTTCTAACCAATTGGGTTCTGATCTTGTTGATCGAGGAAGGTAGCGATCGCCTGATTAAAGGTCTTCGGTTCGCCTAAAAAGCACCAATGATTGCCTGCGACTGTTTGGATCGTCAGATTGGTCAAATGGCGACGGTAGGGTTGCAAATGGCGAGAAGTGCGATTGAGTCCGAGTTCAGGTTGAATTAACAGGGTGGGCAGATCGAGAGATTGGGTGAGAGCCGCTACACTCAGCACATCCTCAAACACGCCATCTCTGGCCTGCACGACGAATTTACTGCCCCATTGGCCATTCGGCTTTTGTTCCGTTCCGGCTTGAAAGGCCAGTTGTTGTAACGGACTCCAACCGCGATATTGCTTTAACTGCTTCGCCTCAGCTTCTGCCTGTTCATAAGTCTCAAACGGGCCGATCGTTCGCAGGAAGGACAGAATCCGATAGAACAATGGAAACGTTAGGCGCATCCAACCGGGCATTTTATTAATGAACGCTGGATCAACTAAGACTAAACTGCGCAGGCGATCGGGTTGCTGCCGGGCCCAGACTAAAGCAACCTTGGCGGCCCAGGAGTGCGCGACCACATGAGCAGAATCCCAGCCGAGATGCTGCATTAACTCATTCAGATCGGCAATGATATCGTCACAGGAATAGCCTTGCTCGGGTTTACTACTATCCCCATGTCCGCGCAAATCGAGGGCCACGCAGTGATAGCGATCGCGCAAGCATTCTCCGGCACTCGCCCAGACCATCGCATTATCGGCGAGTCCATGCAGAAATAACACGGGTGCATCCCCTTGACGCCACTCTACATACGAGAGGTGAAGCGTGGGCAATTCTAGCGTATGACGCTGAGCATGCAGTTGGGGCAAAACGTCGGCGGAAGTCATAAGTAGTGCACAAAACGATCGCCCTTGATTGAATCACGTTTTACGCGGCTCTGCCAATCCTGGGAGTTCCCGCCATCGGCACAACTACTGCACATTACTGACCAACGACAGCACCATATCGAGGTATTGCGGCGTAAACTCATGGCCAATCCCCGGAATCACTTCAAATTCCACGGGATAGTGACGTTGCTTAAGTCCTTGCACAAATGTGGTCGTCGGTTCCTTACGTGGATCATTCTCCCCCACTGCGATCGCGTACTTCAAATTCGGAGTGTTTTGGCGCGGATAGGCTAACACTGGAGCAGCGGCAATCGCCACTCCGGCTACAGCTTCGGGATAGCGTTGGGCATACACAGAGGCGATCGCTCCACCTTGGGAGTAGCCAAACACAATGATCTGCTGGGGATTGATTGGATATTCGGCTTTAACCTTCTCTAAAATCGTATGCGTAATAATGGCGGCAGCATCGTAAGTCATTCCCGGTTGGTTGGCGATCGTCGGAGCAACAATCAGCGCTTCGGGTGGATTTGGCAACCGCTCAAACGCCTGGATCATCCCCTGACCATTGCCACCGGCGGGATGTAATACCACGATCGTTGGCCAACCTGCTGTCGGTGCCGTTCCCGTTGGGGCTTTGATTACATAATCGGTCGTGGTCTGTCCCACCTGTTGCCAAGTCGCCACTTGATCATCAGTGATGTAGCCAGGCACATAACCGGATAACGCGACAAAATCAGGACGAGAACAACTGGCCAGAATCATGGCTAGTAGCAAGCCGATTAAGGCTCTGAAGTAGTGCGTCATTACTTTGGCAATTCGGCGATGCCCAATCATTACAGCCTCGGAACTCTAGACAATATTTCGGTCTGTTCGATTATAGGAACTGAGAATTTGTTGTACTAAAGGTAAAATTTGGCACTGGTGAAGACTGAATCAAGAGAAAACCCCCTGATCGCTATAACCCGGTGCAGCGATCAGGGGGAATGTTAACGGTCGGGACACTTGAATAAACTTGATTAACTCGCGATCGCAGTCACTTTGGTGCGAGTTGGACGCTTGCGATTGGATTTCTTCTTCAAGCCGACTGATTGAGCTTCGTTACTATCAGAACCAAATTGGCCCCGCACCACTTCTTTCATCGCTAGAACAGCTTGATGAAACTGCCATTCAGCTAACCGCGCTGCATCTGCTGCGGCCTTTGCCGTTGCTTGTTTTTCAACTTCGTTTTGTTGTTGGGCAATCATCTTTTGATACACCGCTTGGAGATTTTCCGGCGTTGCTTCAGGACGATTGGTACTGTAAAAGGGAATTGCGCCTAATCCATTCAGAGCATCAATATCTTGGCTAAGTTGCTGAGGCGACAGACGACGGTTGGGAACGAGTGATGGCATATTGCAAACCTGGTATATAACAATACGCTTAGTCTACTCAGACCCAATCGGTATGACACTCAGGAAAAACCTGATATTTGGCTAGGAATTTCCTGATTTCGGTAGCTAATTAAAATTCTAACTAAGATTTATAGTAATTGCCGCGATCGCCATGCCATTGGAGGCCGCCGTACTCCGGATAATCCGCAGCAACTATTCAATGAGATCGCGTCACACCTCCGTTGTTTGGGCCAACAAGGCAATTGTCAGTAGCAACCATTCAATTGCGGCGATCGACCTTCCGTATGATCCGCAGACACAATTAGATTGCCGTGGTTGACAAGACTATTGCAGAGCAGGGCTATCAAACGTTGTGGCGAGATCGCACCTCGGCTTAATCCTCCACACAGTAAGAAACGGGTTGATCGTTAACAGAGACAATTTGATCGAGGCGAATTTCGGTGCCATTCTTCAGTTTGAGAAAATCCGCATGGTTCGAGGCATACACATCGACGATACGATCAGTCACATCAATAACTTTATTAGCATCATCGTGATAGACAATATGGCAGTCTTGGTGCAGAGTCG
>DATNPU010000355.1:0-4327 GCA_036703105.1 Microcoleaceae cyanobacterium | reverse complement strand
AATTGGTTGGCGTTGCATGACCAAGGACAATACGCCTCCGGTGTAGCCTAAGGCGAGAAACAAAAACATGAGTGGCGCAAAGGTGCGGTGGGCAGTGCGACTTTTGGCAGCGGCTTCTTTGTCTGTGTCTTGAGCCAGTCGTCCCTTCCAGCCTGTATAGACCACATAGCTGCCGACGACTAACACCACAATTCCCATCATCACCGGATGTCCCCAGTGAATTATGGGTTCCGGCAGATTCAGAGTGCGAAACCAGGCAGCTAACGGTTCTAGCAAATCATTTAAGTTGCTCATACGGATCTATGTGTGATCGAAAAGGATAGGGATGGATTAAACTCCTGTCTGATCTTAAAGATTTTTAGCAATTTGTAATCGTTACCATTGCCACAATCTATTTGCCCCTGTCCGTTGCGATCGGGTATTCTCACGCTATCTGCCCCCGTTATACTTAGCGAGAGTTTTTCTGTGCGTAAGCTACTGAAGCGATTAAGTGACACCTTGCGATACGACGACCAATTTCTCCATATGTTGGAGAACCTAGAAGTCTTAGTGTCTAAGTTTTTGTCGATCGCCATGATTTTGGTGATTTTAGTCGCGGTATCTGATCTCGCTATTTTCCTAGTCAAAGACTTTTTGTGGGCAGAAGTCATGGCCCGCGATTTAGGTCGCTTCAGCACCAGCCTGTTTAAGATCTTTGGGCTATTCCTCAATGTCTTGATTGCCCTAGAAATTTTAGAGAACATCACGGCTTACTTAAAAAAGCATGTCGTGCAAGTTGAGTTAGTGATTGTCACCTCTCTAATTGCTGTGGCTCGGAAGATTATTATTTTGGATTTAGAGCAAAAAGGCCCAGCGGATTTGGCGGCGTTGGCGTTTGCCATTCTGGCAATTTCAGCCAGTTATTGGTTGATCCGGCGCACAACCCGCAAAATAGATATGCTGTGATGGGTAGCGGCTCGATGGCTCAGTTCTTTCAATTTGAAGCTGATTTTGTGGAATCACTGCGTTGTATTCCGATGCAGGTGCGGTATAAGTTGGATACCTGTGGTGTGAAGTTGAAGTTAGCGCAGTGGAATCAGTTTACGCAGGACGATCGCCGCTTGCTGGTAGAACTGCCGTCTGAAACGGCAACAGATGTTCAGTCATATCGAGAATTCTTACACCGTTTGATCCAGGAGCGGAGTGGCTCAGCAGCCACCGATTTGGCGATCGATCCGGCGCCTGCTTGGCTAGATTCTGCAACGGTGCCAGAGATGGTGCAGGAAAAAGCGCAACAATTTCAGGTGACGATTACGGCTGAACAGTGGGCGAATTTAACGCCATTACAACGGTTCGCCTTAATCAAACTCAGTCGTTCTAGCCATGAGAATGCGAACTTTCTACCGGCTTTGCAGGAATTCCATTTGATGGCAGGGTAAGGATGCAAGCGATCGGGCAATTGAATCTTGTGTAGCCCCCTAAATCCCCCAGAATTGGGGGATTTAGGGGGCTGTTACTCTGGGGGCTAGGGAGAGATGACTTGTGGCTACAATCCGTTCAGCTTCATGGTTTTGGCTTTGGTTTGAGCATATTCTTCAATCTCGACTTTGACGGGTGTTGTATGCCAAATGTTGTCGCAATAATCACGGATTGACCGATCGCTAGAAAATTTGCCCATCCGAGCGGCGTTCAGGATCGAGAGGCGAGTCCAGCGATCGCGATCGCGATAGGCCTGACTAACCCGTTCCTGACACTCGATGTAGGACTGGTAATCGGCTAACAAGAAGAATGGATCACTGTAAAGCAAGTTATCCACGATTGGTTTGAACAGTTCGCGCTCGCCGTGGGAAAAGAAGCCAGTTGAGAGGCGATCGAGGACTAATTTCAGTTCAGGATTACTCTGGTAATACTCGATCGGCTCGTAACCGGAGGCTCGCATTGCATAGACCTCGCCAGCAGTGAGTCCGAACAGAAAGAAGTTTTCGGCCCCCACTTCTTCGCGGATTTCCAAATTGGCACCGTCTAATGTGCCGATCGTTAATGCGCCGTTCATCGAGAATTTCATATTGCCAGTTCCAGAGGCTTCTTTCCCGGCAGTAGAAATCTGTTCTGAGAGGTCGGCAGCAGGATAGATCCGTTGGGCGAATTTGACGTTGTAATCTTTGAGAAACACGACTTTTAAGCGATCGCGCACCTCGGGATCACTATTCACCACATCCGCCACCGAGTTAATCAGTTTAATGATCAACTTAGCCATGAAATATCCCGGTGCAGCTTTACCCCCAAACAGGAAGGTACGGGGGGTAATGTCGATATTTGGATTGGCTTTGATCCGGTTGTACAGCGTGATGATGTGGAGCACATTCAAGTGTTGGCGTTTATATTCGTGAATTCGTTTGGCTTGAATGTCAAATAGTGAGTCGGGATTGACCTCAATGCTGTAGTTCTGCTTGATGTGAGTGGCGAGGTCTTGCTTAATGGCATGTTTGATCTGCCACCACTCCTGACGAAATTCCGGATCATCCACAAAGGCTTCGAGTTGATGCAGATGATGCAGATCTTTGATCCAGCTATCGCCAATCTTGCTCGTAATCAGCTTGTCTAGCCGAGGATTGCTGAGCACCATGAACCGCCGAGGTGTGACGCCATTGGTGACATTAGCGAATTTCTCGGGATAGAGTTCATAGAAGTCATGCAGAACGTCTTTTTTCAGCAATTCACTATGGAGAGCGGCGACCCCATTGATTGTGTTGCTGCCGACCGATGCTAGAAACGCCATCCGCACATAACGTTCGCCAGTTTCATCAATGATTGACATGCGGCGAATGCGATCGAAGTCATCGGGAAACTTAATCCGCACTTCATCTAAAAAGTGATGATTGATCTCATAGATAATTTCTAGATGACGCGGTAATACTTTACCTAACAAGCTGATTGGCCAGCGTTCCAGAGCTTCGGGCAATAAGGTGTGATTGGTGTACTGGAAAGTTTGTTTGGTGATATTCCAGGCCACGTCCCAGGTCATGCCATGTTCATCCAGCAATAGCCGCATCAATTCAGCCACGGCGATCGCAGGATGGGTATCATTAAGTTGCACCGTAAATTTTTCAGCGAACTGTTCTAGTGGAACATGTTGGCGTTCCATGATCCGAATCATGTCTTGCAAGGAGCAGGAGACAAAGAAGAACTGTTGCTCTAGCCGCAGTTCTTTACCTTGGGAGACATCATCGTTGGGGTAGAGGACTTTCGTGATGTTCTCAGAGGCACTCTTTTCGTGGACAGCTCCTAGGTAATCGCCTTTATTAAACGCTTCAAAGTCGAAGGATTCGATCGCTTCGGCCTTCCATAAACGTAAAGTATTCGCTGTATTCACTTTGTAGCCAAGCACTGGCGTGTCATAGGGAATGCCCAGTACCTCTTTGTAGGGCACCCACCGTTTGCGGGAATGACCGTGTTCATCGACAAAGGTTTCGATATGCCCGCCAAATTTAACCTCAACGGCCCATTCAGGACGGGCAATTTCCCAAGGATTCCCGTACCGCAGCCATTTGTCGGTAATTTCAATTTGCCAACCGTCGCGAATATCCTGGTCAAAAATGCCGTATTCGTAACGGATACCGTAGCCCATTGCCGGAATTTCTAGAGTGGCTAAGGAATCCAGATAACAGGCGGCTAGTCGTCCTAGACCACCATTGCCTAAGCCAGGTTCTTCTTCTTGTTCCAGCAATTCATCCAGGTTTAAGCCGAGTTCTTCGATCGCCTGTTTCACCAGATCATAGATGCCCAAATTGATCAGGTTATTCCCTAAATGCGGCCCCATGAGGAATTCGGCAGATAGGTAAGCGACCGTCCGCGAGGCGTGTTCGGTATAGGTTTGAGCAGTGTTAATCCAGCGGAGTAACAAGCGATCGCGCACCGTATAGGACAGGGCCATGTAGTAGTCGTTTAGGGTGGCGATGCGAGGAAATTTGCCCTGGATGTAAAACAGGTTATCGAGAAAAGCGCGTTTTAACGTCTCAATATCTAACCCGGTGCGATCGTCCTCAACTCGGACTGTAGGGCATCCTAGTGGGATATCGGGTGCAGTCTGCATAACGTGTGGTTCCTTAAATCAAGACCTGGAAGGTGTGATCCAACTTAGGACAAAGGGACTGTTGCTTCAGCCAAATCGGACACGGATAGGGAAGTGATTTACCTGTGCAGGTAATTCCCGTAGCTAATAGATTAAGTGAGGTTGATTGCTAAGCCGAGAGAGTGACCGTAGTGATTTAAACATCTGTTAGCCAATGGGAGTCCCATCCTCCAACATGCCCTATAACTAACAAAATCTTCTATCCATAGATGGCAG
>DATNPU010000354.1:0-10987 GCA_036703105.1 Microcoleaceae cyanobacterium | reverse complement strand
TTCGCCAAGATGGTAGGTGTGTACGATCGGTTCTAGCCCACTGATGAACTGTACAACCAACTGTCTTATGGTTCTGGCCCAGCTGAGTCTAACAATTCTGTTGCTTAATTATCCGTTGTTGCTTCGATGAATTATCCCTATAGTGTGTTGATTGTTGCTGATTCGATCGAAGAGCGAGCGAGCTACCAACGGTTTCTTCAGCTAGAGCAACCGTATACCTATACCGTGCAAGAGTTTGGCTTTGGTAGGGAAGCGTTGCATTGGTGTGGTCAAGGTTTGCCAGATGTGATTCTACTGGCTTGTAGCTTGCCGGATATGGTTGGGCTGGATTGGTTAAGAGAGTTACAGCAACAGACTCAACTCGGTTGGCTGCCGGTGGTGATGGTCGCAGAATTGGCCGAGGAAGCGATCGCCGTTCAAGCCTTGCAACAGGGCGCACAGGACTATGTGATTAAGGAGTGTTTGTCTGGCGATCGGCTACGTTGCACTGTTCAGCGTGTAATTCAGCAGCAGCAATTGCGCCAACAGCTTGACCAACACCAGCAGCAACAACACCTCCTGGGCACGATCGTGCTTCAGCAGGCAGCCGTCAATCAGGGCTTACAGACCATTAATGCTCAACTCGAAGCCAGCCTGGAAGTCTTGAGGCAGGATCTGGCGGAGCAACAACAGACAGTTGCGGCTCTGCAAGATAGTGAAGATCGGTTCCGCAGCATTTTTAACTCTGCATTTCATTTTATTGGGCTATTCACCCCCGATGGTCGGATGATACAAGCCAACCAAACAGCACTGGAGTTTGCGGATCTCACCTTAGAAGCGGTGCTGGGGGTTTATGTTTGGGAGTCGCCTTGGCTCACTGATTTGCCCGAGTCCCAGGCTGTGCTGCGGCGGGAGTTTGCGCTGACGGCTCAAGGAGAATTACGGCAATTTGAGTTTGAGGTTCGCGGGAAACACGGCGAAACTTTGATTCTAGATACATCCTGTAAACCTTTATTTAATCAAGCCGGACAAGTAATTCAAATCTTAGGGGAAGGTCGGGATATTACCGATCGCAAACGCCTGGAACTCGCCCTCCAAGAAAGTGAATCCCAGACACGAGCGATTCTAGAAGCCATGCCCGATTTGCTGCTCTGGCTCCGACGAGATGGCACTTGTTTAGACTGCATTTTACCGATCGGGATCGAGGCAGATAGATATATTCCAGTCACCCATCATATTAGCGAAGTCCTACCGCCAGACATTTTAGAACTGACTTTAAAGACGATTGCACAAGCTTTAAAGACGAGCACCCTCCAAACGCAAGAGCATCAATTTCTCAAACATGGTCAGATGGCGTATGAAGAAACCCGCACAGTCGCGATCAACTCGGACGAGGTGCTAATGATTGTGCGAGATATTACCGATCGCAAACGCAGTGAGACTAAACGGAGAATCGCTGAACTAGCTTTGCAAGAGTCCGAGCAAAAATATCGATCGTTAGCCGAAAACCTGACAGATGGAATTTATTTAGTTAGCCCCGAGTTTCAGATTCTGTACTTAAATCTCGCGATCGAAACTATCCTGGGATACTCCAGGGATTACTTAAGTACCAACCATCCTCAGCACTTGTTGAGTTGCGTACATCCCGCCGATCGTGAGCGGGTGCGTCAAGCCTTTTTCTTAGCCGATCCTACTTTTGCGCACTCTGAGCAAACCTATCGAATTGTGCGACCTAATGGAGAGATTCGTTACGTCCGCGATGTCTGCCACTGCATTTATGACCAGGCGGGTAAGCTGCATTCTTATCAAGGATTAGTGACCGATGTTACAGAGGTGCGACGAGTTGAGGCGGCTCTCCGACAAAGCGAGGCCAAATTACTCCTGACATTGGAGTTTGCCCAAATTGGCGCCTGGTGGTGGAAGCCAAGTACAGGTGAGTATACCTGGAGCGGCAAAATGTATGAACTACTGGAGCTACCACCCGGATTAGACAATCTCTATCAGACCTGGAGCGATCGGATGCATCCGGAGGATAGCCAGCAAGTAGACCAGATGATTGAACAGGCCCTAGCAACCAAAACCGACTTTGTCGCGGAATACCGCTATACCCTCATGACTGGGAGTTTAGTCTGGCGGCTAGTTAAAGGACGGGGAGTTTACACCGAGATAGGTGAGCTTGATTACGTTTTAGGCGTAGTGCTTGATATTGATCAAACCAAGCAAGCGGAAGCCAAAGTTCGTCGTAGTGAAGCCGCTCTACTAGAAGCCCAACGGATCGCCCATATTGGCAGTTGGGAATTTGATCTGCGCTCCCAAACTATTAGCTGGTCAGATGAACTCTATCGCATGTTTGGTCTAGATCCAACTCAACCTGAACCAACTTATTCTGAATACTTACAGAAGATTCATCCCGATGATCACGAGATGTTGCAGCAATGTGTCACCGCCGCGATCGCGGATGGTGTGTCCTATACGATCGATTATCGTGCCATTTTGCCCGATGGTTCAATTCGCTACCATGAAGGGCGCGGCGAGGCAGGGCGAGATGACCAAGGACAAGTGATCCGGCTATTTGGTACAGCCCTAGATATTACCGATCGCAAACAAACTGAATTGGAACTGCAACGGGCTAAAGAAGCGGCTGAAGTAGCAAACCAATCTAAGAGCCTGTTTCTAGCCAATATGAGTCATGAATTGCGAACGCCGTTAAATGTAATTCTGGGCTTTACCCAATTGATGTATCGCGACACCGCACTGAAACCAGAATATCAAGAGAATCTGCGGATTATGCATCGCAGTGGTGATCATCTATTGAGTTTGATTAATGACATTTTAGACTTATCTAAAATTGAAGCAGGACGACTTACTTTAAAAGAAAAGAGCTTTGATTTGAACGATTTCTTGCATAATTTACAGGACATGTTTCGGGAGCAAGCTGAGCAAAAAGATTTGCAATTTCAAGTAGAGCTGGCGGCTGAGCTACCTCAATATATCGTTACTGATCCGAGTAAACTCCGCCAAATTTTGATCAACCTCCTGAGTAATGCCATCAAGTTTACCCAAACGGGTAAGGTGGTGTTGAGAGCCAGGGTTGGGGCAAGTAGGGGAGATGGAGGAGATAGGGAAGATAGGGGAAATAGGGAAGCTAAGGGAGAACAGAAGGGCCTAACTCCCAACACCTCATCCTCCTCATCTTCCCCAGCTCTACTGCTCTACTGCGAAGTTGAAGATACCGGAATTGGCATAGCAGAGACGGAATTGCCGACCATCTTCGATGCCTTTGCTCAGGCTCAAGCAGGCAAAGCCGCGATGGAAGGAACAGGGTTAGGGCTAACTATCAGTCGAAAGCTGGTGCGTTTGTTGGGAGGTGATCTGGCTGTTTCCAGTCAATTAGGGCAGGGGAGTATATTTAAATTTCAGCTACCGATCGACCCGGCAGATAATGCGAACTATGCGATCGCCTCTGAATTAGCTCCCGATCCCTTCCGGCTCGAACTGGTCAACGATCGGCCATCATCATTCCGGTTGACACCCGCCTCACTCCAAGTGATGCCATTAGAGTGGATCACAGCTTTATATGAGGCCGCTCTAAATTGTGATGATGAAGCTGTACTGCAACTGATTCATCAGATTCCAGCTGAGCATTCTCAATTAATTGACGGGTTAACGCAACTAACTCGGACTTACAAGTTTGAGGTGATTGTGCAACTCTCTTCCAACTCTACCTCTAACTGATCCACTATTTATCTGACTGTGGTTTCATGACTCTTCCTTCTCGCCATCGTTGGTTTCACTGTTCCTGGCAGCAAGCACCGTTACCATTGGTATTGGTAGTGCCATTTGTTGTGCAAACGGTAGGAGCCGTTGGGTTAGTCGGCTATCTGTCTTTTCGGAGTGGCCAAAGAGCGGTAGAAGGTCTGGCGAACCAAATGATGCAAGGCGTGAGAGAACAAGTACACGATCGCCTTGATCAGTACTTACACACGTCCCAGGAAGCACTCACGGTCAATCAGTTTAAGGTACAGCAAGGAACTCTAAATCTACAAGACTGGAACCAGATCCGAGCGCAATTGTGGCAACAGATGAGCCTCTATCCAATCCTTGGTTCGACTGGGTTTTGGCATGAGCAAGGCAAAGCCATCAGCTATGGCCGGATTATGTCGGAGCAAGAGCGGAAGTTTGCCAGTCAAGTAGCCAGGCAACCCTTAGCTCTGGGGACACTGTATCTCTCGGTTGGAGATCGAGGTCAACGCCAGTTTTATCTGGTTAACGCCCAAGGTCAGCCTCAAAAATTGATGTATACCACCGTTGATGATTTCCGACGTTCGTCTTGGTATCTTGATGCTAAAACGATGCGTAAAGTGGGCTGGGCATCCATTTCTGTCAACGCTATCCTGCCAACTCTACAACTTCAGGCTGTAGCACCAGTCTACAAGGCTGGAAAATTACAGGGAGTATTTAATTCCAATAATCTTTTAGTTGAAATCAGTACTTTTCTCAACAAATTACATATCTCACCGGCTGGACAGGTATTTATTGTTGATCGGTCTGGCAGATTGATTGCGACTTCTACCTTAGAAACTCTCTATACTCAGACTGCAAACGGTCAACCAACGCCACTATTAGCCCTGAATAGCCAAAATGCCCAGACTCAGAATGTAACCCAACAATTAATTAACACCTTTGGCAATCTTCATCAGTTACAAACCCCTCAGCGTCTAGATGTAGTTGTCGATCGCCAACGTCAGTTAGTTCACGTTGCGCCTTATCGAGATCCACGAGGATTGGACTGGTTAATCGTAACGGTCGTACCAGAATCTGATTTGATGGAGCAGATTCAAGAGAATATCCACACGACCGTTCTGCTGTGCCTGGGAGCACTGGGGCTAGCGATCGGCGTGGGTCTGATTACAGCCAAACAAGTCACAGAACGGATTGCGCAGATTACCCAAGCCAGTCGGGCTATGGCGGCAGGAGACTTGGAGCAAGTGTTAGTAACAGAAAGCTCGATCAATGAGCTGACTGAACTGGCTGAATCATTTAATCAAATGGCAGTTCAGGTACGGCAGGCACTCGATCAGGCTCAGATTGCCTTAGCGGGAACAACCGAGAAATTTGCGACCATCTTCCGTACTAGCCCTGACCCAATTCTGATCGTGACATTGGCAGACAGCCGGATTCTGGATGTTAACCAGCAATTGCTAGAATTTTATGGCTATTCCCAGTCCGAGATGATTGGACAGACCACCGTGGAATTGGGTTTATGGCATGATGCGCAAGCTCGCTTACAGTGTCGGCAGCAACTGCTCCAGGTGGGCAAGCTGTGTAATATGGAAACGAATACCCGTTTGAAATCGGGTGACGTTAAAACCGTGTTGCTATCGGCAGAAATCTGCCCTTTAGAAGGCCAGGATTGCATCGTCGTTGTGCTCCGAGATATCAGTGAGCGTAAAGCGATCGAAATTGCCCAAATCCAGGCTCAGAAAGAGTTAAGACAAGCCCTGCAAGAGTTGACTCACCACGTCGATAATTCTCCTCTAGCGACAGTACGTTGGGATCAAAACTTTCGAATACAACGGTGGTCACGCCAAGCGGAGGCTATCTTTGGCTGGGCTGCTGACGAAGTAGTTGGTAAAAACTTATCCGAGTGGCGCTTTGTTCATGAGGATGACCTGGAATATGTTAGTCATTTGGCGGCGCAATTGCTCAGTGGCGTGGGCTGCGTCTGCCACAATCGTAACTATCACAAAAATGGTTCAGTCATCTACTGCGAGTGGTACAACTCCGTTCTGGTTGATGAATCTGGCAAGTTGGTATCAATTTTATCGCTAGCGCAGGATGTCACGGCTCGTCAGCAAGCTGAAATGGCTCTGCGAGAATCAGAAGTTAAATTTTCTACCATTTTTTATGCCAGTCCACAGCCTGCCTGGATTGCAACTCTGGCCGAAGGTCGCTGTTTAGATGTGAATGATAGTTTAGTGCAGTTTTTAGGCTATCCCCGTGACGGCATTTTGGGTCGCACCTACATTGAGTTGGGGATATGGCATCGCTTAGAAGATTTGCAGCAGTTCCAGCAAGCCTTACTCCAGACGGGACACATCCAAAATTTTGAGGTGGAGTTTCGCACGGGTAACGTCGTTAAAACTGTATTGCTCTCTGCTACAGTCAGCCAGTTAAACGGTCAGGATTGTGTCATTGGCTTGATGAATGATGTTACCGATCGCCAACAGGCAGAGGAAGCACTGCGCCAAAGTGAAGCCCGCTTCCAAAAGCTAACAGCGGCTTCTCCCGGAGTCATCTATACCGTCGTGGAATATCCTAGCGGCCCCATGCGATTTGAGTATGTTAGTCCAGCGTTTGAAGAATTGCATGAAGTCCCAGTCGCCGCCGTCCTTCAGGATGCGACGATTCCACTCCAGCAAATTCATCCTGACGATCGGTTGGGATATCAGCACGCTGTGGCAACAAGCTATGAACGGATGCAACCCTTTACCCATGAGTGGCGCATCCTTACACCATCTGGCCAGCTCAAATGGATTCAGGCCAATTCACGCCCCGAACGTCGAGCGAACGGGGACCTGGTTTGGCACGGGATTGTGATTGATGTTACCGATCGCAAACAGTCAGAACTGGCGCTGCAAGAAAGTGAACAACGGTTACAAGCGATTTTGGATTCTGCTCCCCTGGCAATTTTCATTAAGGATTTACAAGGTCGCTATGTTCAAGTGAATTCTGCCTATGAACAAATGACCAACTTGAGTCGGGCTCAGCTCATCGGGATGACCGACTATGATCTGTTGCCAGCGGATTTTGCCGCAGAATGTGAAGTGAGTGATCAAACCGCGTTAACAGAAAACCGGATTGTCACCTTTGAAGAATCAGTCCCGTTTGTGGATGGCACTCGCTACCTGCTGGTGACTAAATTTCCATTGCTGGATACGATCGGAAATCCCTATGCCGTTTGTGGCATTACCGTCGATCTCTCCGATCGTAAGCGCTACGAAGAATCGTTGAAGCAGTATCAAAAAGTGGTGGCGGCGACAACTGATGCGATTTGTTTACTCGATCGCAATTACACCTATCAATTGGTTAACCACGCGTATGCGGCCTTACAGGGCCGATCGCCGGAGGACTTGATTGGGCATTCTGTGCCCGAGATTCTGGGACAGCGATTTTTTGATACACCAATTCAACAGCAATTGGCTCGCTGTTTAGCGGGTGAAGTAATTAACTACCAAATGTGGTTTTCTTACCCCAAGATTGGAAAACGCTTTATTGATGTGACCTACTCTCCCCAATTGGATGGGGATGGTACTGTCTCCGGCGTTGTTACCAGCATCCGAGATATTACTTCTCTGAAACAAGCAGAAGCCGCATTACGCCAAAGTGAACATAAGTTTAAGGGAGCATTTGATACGCTTTCGAGTGGAATGTGTTTAGTTTCCCCTGCCGGTGGCTTACAGGAAGTGAATGCAGCTCTCTGCGAGCTATTAGGCTACTCGGAACCAGAAGTGCTGGGATTGCGGCTGCAAGACATC
This sequence comes from Microcoleaceae cyanobacterium, assembly GCA_036703105.1. Classification (GTDB taxonomy): domain Bacteria; phylum Cyanobacteriota; class Cyanobacteriia; order Leptolyngbyales; family Leptolyngbyaceae; genus Pantanalinema. The sequence goes on along the minus strand of DATNPU010000354.1, from coordinate 3,470 downwards.
GTACATCCCGAGGATCATCAAGTCGGTTTGGAGCTTGCTAAGAAACTATTTGCTGGTGAAGTGAGTGGTTATCGAGTCGAACAACGCTTTCTAACGAAGGAGCACCGTAGCCTTTGGGGACTGGTCAGTGTCGGCTTACTCCGTGATCCACAACAGCGACCGTTATATTTAATTATCCAGATTACAGATATTAGCGATCGCAAACGAGCCGAAGAAGCCCTACGCCACAGTGAGGCCACCAACCGAGCGTTGATTCAAGCTATTCCTGATTTGCTGATTCGCGTCAATCTGGATGGCAAGTATGTCGATGTCCAAAATACCGGAAATATTGCCATCCTACATCCGGAGCACATGGTATCTGGTAGCAGTGTCTATGACAACTTGCCATTAGAGCGGGCAGAAGAGCGGATGCAGTACGTGCGGCAAGCCTTACAAACCCAGTCACTGCAACTGTATGAATATCAATTAGAAATTAATCACACCATTCATTATGAGGAAGCTCGGCTGATTCCCTGTTCTGAGCATGAAGTGTTAATTATGATTCGGGATATTAGCGATCGCAAGTATGCCGAAATAGAACTTCAGCAAGCCAAGGAAGCCGCTGAGGCCGCTAATTATGCCAAGAGTTTATTTTTGGCCAATATGAGCCACGAACTGCGCACCCCGCTGAATGTGGTTCTCGGATTTGCTCAATTGATGCAACGGGATGGCTCTCTGAGTGCTGAACGGCGAGAAAATTTGCGGATTATGCGCCGCAGTGGGGAACATCTGCTGCATTTAATTAACGACATTCTGGATCTCTCCAAAATCGAGGCAGGACGGATCAATCTAGATGAGAAAACCGTTGATCTGTTGGATCTGTTATCGACTCTGCAAGATATGTTCCGGGAACGAGCAGAAGCAAAAGGGCTACGATTTCAACTAGAATTGGCCCCCGATCTGCCTGCTGCGATCGTGGTTGATGCCAATAAACTCCGACAGGTATTGATCAACTTACTGAATAATGCCATTAAGTTTACGCAAACAGGTGCTGTTACCTTGCGAGTTTATGGTGATTGGCAGCTAGAAGGTAGGGAAGATGGGGAAGAGATTACGCGACTTCTTTTACCTGCTACATCTCCCTCACCTCCCTCATCCCCCTCATCTCCCCACATCCTCCCTCTCATCTTTGAAGTTGTAGACACCGGTGTGGGGATCGCACCAGAAGAGTTAACAACTATCTTTGATGCCTTTACGCAAGCGCAAGCAGGCAGAATCTCCTTAGAAGGAACGGGTCTGGGACTAACTATCAGCCAAAAACTGGTGCGGTTAATGGGAGGAGAAATCACAGTTAGTAGCCAGATGAACCACGGCAGTACATTTCGCTTCTGTATCCCGGTACAACTAGCCACGATCGGAGATATTCCGATTCGCTGGAGTCAGGGCCAGGTGATTAGCTTAGCTCCAGACCAGCCAACTTACCGGATATTAGTGGTCGATGATCAGTCCACCAATCGCCAAGTGTTGGTGAAGTTGTTAACTGAGATTGGGTTGGAGGTACAAGAGGCCACCGATGGTGAAGCCGCGATCGCCGTCTGGCAACAATGGCAGCCGCACTTAATTTGGATGGATATTCGGATGCCTGGAATGGGTGGCTATGAGGCGATCGCTACAATTCGGACGACTGAGCAAACTCAGACAAGAGCTAGATCCAAGACAGTGATTATTGCGCTCACGGCTCAAGCATCAACCGACGATCGCGCCCAAGCCTTGGCGATCGGGTGTGATGACTTTGTCAGTAAACCTTTACAAGAAGCGGAGATCTTTAGCAAAATGGCAACGCATCTCGGCTTGCGTTATGTGTATGCACCGTTAGATCCAATGCTGTCAGAAATATCATCCACTCAGACCGCAGCATTAAATCCGTTGCCCTTTAAATCAGCGTTGCCCCTCGATGCCACTGTACTTCAGGTGATGCCAACTGAATGGATTACAGCCTTGTACCGAGCCGCTTTGAATTGTGACGAAGATGAAGTCTACCCGCTGATCCAACAAATTCCAGTGGAATATTCTGCTTTGATTGAAAGCTTAAATCATCTAGTGCATGACTATAAGTTTGAGGTAATTGTGCAGTTGGCCGAATCCTATTCCCTTACTTAAAGGCAGCATTTGCCCTGTCACAAGATTGCCATGTTTGTCCGCTAAACTCTTGGGTAAGTTGTTCTATCCCTGTGTTGGACGGAACTACTACAGATGATTTAGTAGTAGTCCAAATAAGGATTTGAGAAATGGCACAAGCCCAAATCAGCTCAGGTAGTCAATCCAGTAATAAAATTTTGTGGCAACGGTGGTTGCAACGGTTTTGGCCTGCTACAGCTGAGGGATTAACTAAACCAAAATGGCACTATATTTACTATGTGCTGGCCGCATTTGATGTATTAACAATTTCAGCCAGCCTATACTTAAGCCATCAAATTACCAATATACATACTCAGTCCGTTGCAACCAATCGGGATTGGGCTATTCGGCTACATCACTATTCAGAACTGGGTCAATTAGCCGCAGATGTCAATGCACCCGGGAATGATGTGTTTGATTCCCAAAATGTGGCTGTAGAATCAAAGCGATTGAACACAGCTTTAAGCCATTTTAATCAACAGGTAGCCATTCTTCGGCAAGAATTAGAAGCCCATGTAGACAATGCTCAGGCCAAACCAATTTTGCAGGATCTAGAAAATTTAGAATCTGCTATGACGGCAATGGTCAGTGAAGCTAATTTAATCTTTACCTATTTCCACCAGCAACAGCCAGAGGCCGCTGGAAGGCGCATGGCCACAATGGATCGAAAATATTATCAGGTGAATCAAAAGTTAGCAAATTTACGGCAAAATGTTGCGACAATTCAGCAACAAGTGTTTGATCAGCAACAACAAGAAACAGGTACTTTAAAGCAATATGAATATGGCATTGCGGCGGCCATTTTAGCGATCGTCGCAAGTGTGGCATTATACGGCCATCAACTAGCGCATCAAGTTCAGATTAATGTCCAAGAAAAAGAATCCTCGATCGCAAAATTGCAACAGGCGGAATTATGTTTGCGGGAACAAACATTTCAACTGGAGCGATCGTTCACCGAGCTACAACAGATGCAATTACGCCTGGTGGAATCTGAGAAAATGTCAGCCCTGGGTGTGTTAGTGGCAGGAGTAGCCCACGAAATTAATAACCCAGTTAATTTTATTCATGGCAATATCCGATATATCGGCGAATACTCACAGGAATTACTGGAATTGGTGCAGCTTTATGGCCAGCAATTTCCCCATGCTTCACCGTTAATCCAAGCTAAACTTGACAACTTGGATTTAGACTTTGTTCAGGCAGATTTGCCCAAATTACTTAGTTCTATGCAGGTAGGCACCGATCGCATCCGCGAAATTGTTAAATCTTTGCGTAACTTTTCTCGGCTAGACGAAGCCGAATTTAAATCAGTC
>DATNPU010000349.1:0-3619 GCA_036703105.1 Microcoleaceae cyanobacterium | reverse complement strand
GATTGTCCTCCAGAGGTGAATTTGCTCTGGTACTATCCCGATCACCTCATGGCAAATAGCCCGGTTCCCCTGGTGGAGCTGCCGGATGAAGCCCCACTCAATTACTTATTCCATCATCACCTGGGCATTAACCTGCTGACTCAAACGATCTGGTTTCAGCAAGCTGGTGAATATTCCCGGTGGCATTCCCGCGCTAGTCGTGCTCAGGTGGGGCTAGAGTCCTGCTTGGAGCTTGCTGTCCCTTGGGCTGATTTACAGGTAGATCCTGATTGGTCACTCCGACTGACATTAGTTTTATCGGATGGAGGACGCTATCGCGATTACATGCCAGAACATGCCCTGATCCCAATTTGGGTGCCGTAACCACTTGCGATCGCCAGCATTATATTTCGTCAAAAAAAGCTATATCCATAGCTCAGTGAGTTTGAGCGGCTAAACTCACAGTTTTTGCTGGCACACCAACAACAGTCGCTCCCGCTGGCACATCATCGAGAACAACAGCATTAGCTCCAATCCTGGCATGATCTCCAATGGTCACAGCCCGAATAATTTTTGCTCCAGCACCAATGTCTACGTGGCCCCCAATGTGAACACCTGCGACTACAGTAACTTGTTGAAAGAATAAACAATTACAGCCAATGCGAGCATTAGGATGGATGACCACACCATTTGGGTGGAGCAATAAAAGCCCTCCACCAATTTGGCAGTTTAGTGGTATATCAGCACCAGTAACCACGCTCCAAAAGCGATGCTGCAAGATACTGAGCTTACAAAAATAGAATCCCAAAATTCCACCGTTCTTTTTCCATTTTTGGTAGCTCCGAATTGATTTAAGGAGCTGACGCCCAGGATCCCACCACTGAGTAGGGTCTTCCCGGCTCCAGTCTGGTTCAATTGCAGAGACTGAAAACAAACTGTTCTTTTTCATTGAACTAATTTCAAAAACTCAAAAATTCATCTGAGCTAACAAGGAGTTGATAACTAAAAGCTAACCTTCAGCCCAAAAAGGGGCTTTACTCTATATTATTCTCTACTCGCTTTAAATAGTCTTAAGCTTCTCTATATGTTTTGATATAGACCTTGACGCCATAGATACACTACAGATTGCTACCGCAAGGCATGATTAACTAGCGATCGCAGCCACTCGAAGAGTTACTTTGACATCAAAATGTGACGTAAATTCCTAATCTGTGTTGACTGCAACTTTCCAGTAATCTCTTGAAAGATGCAACAGATTTTATAGCCAATTGATTAACGATTTTCAAAGATTCTGAAACTTGTTCTGGCGTTTGAAAATACGACCCCATACGACCTGGATCAAAGGCAGTTTTTGCAGCATGAATTGGAAAGCCCAAAAATACCCCTCGCTCAGCTTCAGTCAGCGACCTATCAATCTCTATCCATTCTTCAGCAACTCCTAAATCAGCCGCAGGATCATAAAAACGAGTCAAGGCAAAATCACTATATTCATGAACATCACGGTTATCCAATAGTTCTTGCCATGTTTGATCGAGCGGCACTCCTTCATAAGGGTCTTTAAGCTCTGGAAGGTGCTTTTCAATGTATGCAACTAAACATGCCACCTGATTAAATTCGAGTGCCCTAGTAATTAGGGTATAAAGCTCATCACTCTCAAATCTACGCCAGTCAAAGGCAAAAGCCTTGTGAGACATTGACATTAGTAAACATACCTCCAATAACAAACGCGGTAGGGAGCAAGTACCTCTCTACCGCGTTTAATTAAAGCAACGAGTTAGTTACTCAGCCGCTTGCGGTAACAATTCCCGCTTTTCGCCTTGGAGTACCTTCACCTGACCTTCGCTATCGACATCCACGATCGCGACATCACCGTTCTTGATCCGGCTGGAGAGGATTTCCTCAGCCAGTGAATCTTCCAGGAGTCGCATAATGGCCCGACGGAGTGGACGAGCGCCGTAGCTGGGGTTGTAGCCTTCCTTCACCAAACGATTCTTGAAGGCTTCGGTAACTTCCAGCGTGATTCCTTGCTCCCGTAGGCGACCAAACACCTCGTTGAGCATGATGTCGGCAATCTCTTTGATCTCACTTTCATCCAGCTGGCGGAAGACAATGATTTCATCGAGACGGTTGAGGAACTCTGGACGGAAGTATTGCTTCAGTTCTTCGTTCTCCAACGAGCGAATCCGGTTGTACTTCGCTTCGGCAGCATCGCCATCGGCAATCTCGAAGCCCAAGCTGTTCATGCCACCCTTCTCGATGACCTTAGAACCGATGTTAGAGGTCATGATTAGCAGGGTGTTCTTGAAGTCCACGGTACGACCCTTGGCATCGGTCAGGCGACCATCCTCCAGGATTTGCAGCAGCATGTTGAAGACATCCGGGTGAGCCTTCTCAATTTCATCGAACAATACAACGGTGTAGGGACGACGACGAACCGCTTCCGTCAGTTGCCCACCTTCGTTGTAGCCAACATAGCCAGGAGGCGAACCGATTAGCTTAGAAACGGTGTGACGCTCCATGTATTCCGACATATCTAGTCGGATCATGGCATCTTCGGAACCGAAGAAGTACGAGGCTAATGCCTTGGTCAACTCCGTCTTACCCACCCCGGTTGGCCCAGAGAAGATAAAGCTGGCGATCGGGCGGTTGGGATTCTTCAAGCCCACGCGAGCCCGACGAATCGCACGAGACACAGCCTTCACCGCTTCTTCCTGACCAATCAACCGCTGGTGCAGGGTGTCTTCCATGTGCAGCAGCTTCTCGGATTCGGTTTCCGTCAGCTTGTTCACCGGTACACCCGTCCAGGAGGCGACGATTTGGGCAATGTCCTCTTCGTCTACGACTGGCTGGTCAGTATCGGGAGATTCGTTCTTCTTGCTTTGAGCGATCGCCCGGATTTCGGCTTTGATTTCCATTTCGCGATCGCGCAGTTCTCCTGCCTTATCAAAGTCCTGAGAACGGACGGCATCGTCTTTATCTTTCAGGACTTGTCGCAGTTGCTTGTCTAGCTCTCTAGCGGCAGGGGGCAACTGGGAGTTGATCAAGCGAACGCGAGAACCGGCTTCATCGATTAAGTCGATCGCCTTATCAGGCAGGAAGCGGTCGGAAATATAGCGATCGGAGAGCTTCGCGGCAGCTTCCAAAGCTAGATCGGAGATCTTCAACTTATGGTGCTGCTCGTAGCGTTCTCGGAGACCCCGGAGAATTTCGATCGTTTCATCGACCGTGGGTTCACCCACCATGACGGGTTGGAAGCGACGTTCCAGAGCAGCATCGCGTTCGATGTGCTTGCGGTACTCATCCAGGGTGGTAGCACCAATACATTGCAGTTCACCCCGTGCCAGAGCCGGCTTGAGGATGTTGGCCGCATCGATCGCGCCTTCCGCAGCCCCAGCGCCAATTAGAGTGTGAACTTCGTCGATCACTAGAATGACATTTCCGGCAGACCGGATCTCATCCATGATCTTCTTCAGACGTTCTTCAAACTCACCTCGGTACTTGGTGCCTGCCACCAGTAAGCCGATGTCTAAGGTGACCACTCGCTTATCTTCTAGAATGTCGGGCACATCATCATTCGCAATCCGTTGTGCCAGCCCTTCTGCGATCGCGGTTTTACCCACCCCAGGTTCACCAATCAGCA
>DATNPU010000345.1:0-18097 GCA_036703105.1 Microcoleaceae cyanobacterium | reverse complement strand
ACCGACTGCCGTTTCATTTGAAAGCATCACTGCATCAGTGCCATCCAGAATCGCGTTGGCGATATCTGAGACTTCTGCCCGAGTTGGACGTGGGCTGTGCACCATACTGTCCAGCATCTGGGTTGCCGTAATCACCGGAATCCCCATCCGGTTTGCTGTGGTAATGAGCCGTTTTTGCAGGATCGGCACATCTTCAGCAGGCAGTTCTACCCCCAAATCGCCCCGAGCAATCATCACGCCATCACTAATAGACAGGATGGCCTCCATTTCCTGAATCGCTTCGTGCTTCTCAATTTTGACGATTACAGGAACCTGTTTACCGGCTGCCGCAATCAGTTCTTTAATTTCCAGCACATCCTGAGGATTACGGACGAAACTCAGCGCTACCCAATCAACCCCTTGATCTAAACCAAAGGTGAGGTCGCGCCGATCCTTGTCTGTTAAGGCTTTGATTGATAAATAAACGCCTGGGAAATTAACCCCTTTGTTATTGGACAATGGGCCACCCACCACTACAGAGCAGTGAAGGGCACGATTGGCGCGATCGACTTCTTCCACGCGCATTTCCACCTTGCCATCATCCAGCAGAATGGTGGCTCCCTCCGGCACTTCATCCGCTAGGAGTTCATAGGTGACGGAACTCATTTCTTGATTGCCCACCATCGGGTTGCTGGTTAGGGTGAAGCGATCGCCCTTATTCAGCACGATCGAGCTATTTTCAAAGCGCCCTAAACGAATTTTTGGCCCCTGTAGATCCTGCAAAATTCCCACAGGTTGGTTTAACTCAAAGGACGTCTGCCGAATCAGGCGAATACTGCGCTGATGGTCTTCATGGGTGCCGTGAGAAAAATTTAACCGCAATGTAGTGGCACCGGCTTCAATCAAAGCCCGGAGAACGGCAGGGCTACTGGTCGCTGGACCGATAGTGGCGACAATTTTGGTTCGACGCTGGGAAGGTTGCAGTGGCATGGATTAAAGATCCAGAGAAGTCTCGGCAGTGCTAAAGGATTAATTATCAGAGTATGAATGGGGCTGAAACCGGGTACAGGACGATAGCAGATGCTATGCCTGCTTAACTGTTGACCAAATTTTGGCCAAATGAGGACTGCCCACAGAGGGAATTATAAATATTGCACTGAGGGTCAGTTTCCCGTATTCCGAGGCGGACTGACAAGAGGGAGTGCAGAATTGCGATGCTTTAGCAGAGGGATAGTACCACGTTCTTGTACCTATTCAATAGTGTGGCAATTCAACTTGCCATTCTCGCAGGGCGATCGCTAGCCCCTGTCGCAACGGCTCAGAAATGGTTTGGCTAGCATAGATCTCTGTTAAGCGTTGCTGAGTATTTTGCACCGCAAGTTGTTTCAACGCGGCAATCACATGTAAGCGTACCCCCGCATCCTCAACGGCTAACAACTGGATTAAAGGTTCTAAGGCAAGCGGTTGTCTGAGTTGCCCTAATGCCAACGCGATCGCCGTTTTGATTGGGATGGACTCAATAACAATATGATTTGAGCTTAGAAAGTCTACTAACAGTTGAGCGATCAACGGTTGGTGATCGATCGTTGACCATCGCCCTAGAACAGTAACAATCTCCTGATACAAGCGTTCAGGTGATTCGGATAATAGCGGGGTGGCTAACGTCGCTCGGAGCGCTTCTAAGGCGGTATCTGTGCCAGCCCAGGCTAAAGCCCGGATGATTTCTAGCTGAAGGGAGATGGGCGGGTTTGCGGCATTGAGCGCCCGAAATAAAGCATTGACTGCCGCATCAGTGCCCAACCGTCCTAGAGCCGTTGCAGCCTGCTGGCAAACGCCTAGATTTAAATCCCAGAGTCGGTCGGCTAGTAAGGCTTCCAGATCCAACTCAGGCGCTAAATCCGATCGCACTGCCAGTCCCGCGATCGCAGCTCGTCGAACAGTCGCGACAGGATCACGCAGGGCCGCTACTAAAACGGGTGGAATTTGCGGTTCGTGAAAGCTACTTAACGCTTCGATCGCTAAAGCGCGAATTGTTGGTTGAGCATCATCCACAACCGTTAACAACGGCGGAATAATATCGGAATGCCGAATTTGCGCCAAGGCTTGAACCACAGAGAGCCGAGTTTCCGGTTGAGGCAGCAGGCTGGCTAAAGCTGCGATCGCGGATGTCCCTAGATTGACTAACGCTTCAGCGGCAATTCCACTTAAGTCGTCATCATCCGAAGTTTGTAGCAAATCAACTAGAGCATGAATGGCGGTCGGTTCTCCCAGTTCTCCCAAAATCCGCGCAGCAAACCAGCGAGATTCTAACTCAGCGTCTTCCTCCCGCAGCAACTCGACTAACGCAGGCACAGCTACTGGACCCAAGCGTGGAAAGATCTTGGCGGCCTCCCAGCAATCTTGAAAATCACCAGATTGCAGCACTAGTATAGCTAGGGCCAATACTTTGTCACGATCGCTAGGGATTAATTCCACACCCGAATCAGTACCTATGAGTTGCTGTAAGCACTGAGCCAGATTCGACCAATCACCCTGGTGGGCAAACTCTTCAGCCTGACTGAGCAAATTTGCCATATTAGCGTTTTCCGGCAAAGGTAAAAGCGCGGAAATTCTGGGCTTGTTGTTCAATCCGTTGGGCCAGGCGATCGCAAACTAAATTACACAACTCGAAAATCAGGTCATCCGAAACGCTGTAATAGGCTAGTGTTCCCTCACTACGGCGCGTCAAAATTCCGGCCTGCACCATGACCTTTAAATGCTTAGAAACATTGGCCTGACTGGTTGCCGTAGCTTCCACTAAGTCCTGCACACATTTCTCGCCATCTCGGAGCAGATTGAGAATGCGCAGTCGCATCGGTTCACCCAGAACACTAAAATATTCAGCAACTTGCTGGACAACCTCTTGTGGAACAGGCGGTGGGGAGTTCATGCAATCCTTATAGGTGTGGAGGGAGAACTGATCCCCAGATTTTAGCCACTCCCTTTCGTCACCGCAAGAGATTCTTAATTAACTAAGTAGATTTTTGTGCATAACTTTATATATCTAATAAGCGATAAACAGAGAATATTCTTGGCTTTAAGACTCACACTCGGTCATGAGCACAACCAAACAATCAAGGCATAGCTTTAGGTGTTATGCCTTGATTGCTCATGTCATCTATCAGTTCTGCAAACAACCGACTGAGTTAACCTAAAGCATTTCACGCAAATCATCCGGGGAGAACTCGCATCAATGGTTGTTCGTATTCCACCGGCTCCCCGTTTTGTACCAGGATTTCTAGTACCTCTCCCGAAACTTCAGCTTCCAATTCGTTCATTAACTTCATGGCTTCGATGATGCAAACCGTTTGTCCCATCCGGATGCGATCGCCTACCTCAACAAAGGCGGGTTCATCGGGAGCCGGAGCGCGGTAAAACGTGCCGACCATCGGCGACAAAATTTCGACCCAGCGCCGCTCATTAGTCGGCGGCAAGGCACTTTGAGTAGAACCAGCGGGACTGTCGCCGGAGCGGTAATCAAAGCCACCACCTTTGGCGGATGGAGCCGGAGGTGGGGAAACGACCGCACTTTCCGGTTCGATCGGGAGAGTGGGAACTGTCGCGATCGTAGCTGGCACTACCCGGCTCTCTCGACGCACCGTTAACTCATAATCGTCGCTTTTCAGCGTGAGTTCTGTAATATCTGTTTGATTGATTGCCGCCAGAAGTTCGCGGAGTTGAGTTAAATCCAATGGCACAGTACTTGAAACCTCTCAGTCAGGGGCTAGAAGCAAATATCAGGATGACTCTCGACCCAGGTAAGAGTCGTTGCGGGTATCAACTTTGATCCGCTCTCCAATGGTGATAAACAGCGGCACCATAACCTGAGCGCCTGTCTCCACGATCGCTGGCTTAGTTCCACCCGTCGCCGTATCGCCTTTTACCCCCGGATCCGTTTGCACTACTTCCAGCACCACCGAGTTAGGCAGTTCCACTTCCATCACCTGTTCATTCCAGCGGATGACGTTAACTTCCATCCCTTCTTTGAGATATTTGACCCGATCGCCAATCTGGCTAGCGGTCAGGTGAGATTCTTCATAGGTCTCCATATCCATGAAGACAAAATCATCCCCATCCTTATAGGTATGCTGCATTGTGCTTTTTTCCAGGTTGGCTTGAGGCACGGTTTCCCCCGCCCGGAAGGTACGTTCAACCACGTTACCGTTTTGCACATTTTTGAGCTTAGTTCGAACGAACGCCGACCCTTTGCCCGGTTTAACATGCAAAAATTCGACAACGCGCCAAACTCCTCCGTCTAGCTCAATGCTGACACCTGGTCGAAAATCGTTACTAGAGATCATTGGTCTTGCAGTTGGAGAAAATGATGGCATCCCATTTTACCGCTCAGATGGCGCTTCAAGGTCAGCAATACGGGATAAAGGCAAATCGCTGTCATATCCTGTTACCTTCGGCCGGAATCCAGCGAACGGGACGACCCTATGGCAAGATAAAGGGTTAGGGCTACCTGAGCATGTGACGAGGTGCATTCAATTCGTCGAACCAGCCTAAAACATTTACAGGATAGGGCTATGCCGAGTTTGAGAGTTTCATGGTGAACAAACAATCACAGGGATTCGAGACGTTAAAGCGTTGGCTAAAGACTGGCGTGACCTTACTGCTCCTGGTCACGTTGTCGCTGGGACTGAGTGCTGCGAAAGATCTGCGGATCAGCCGCTTGCCGGCGGGAAATGCGATTACCGATAGTCGGGCGCTGTTGCGCTATGCCTTGCCGATCGACAACTCGACGGTCAGAGATTTGCAAGCCAGTTTAGAGGATATTGCCGTTCAACTCCGGGCCAATCGGCGGTGGGGGGCCGCATCTAGTGATGTGAGTAAAGCCAGTCGGATTGTGAACAACAATGCCGATAAATTGCTGGCGACTGTTCCTGAGGCTAATCAACCTCAGGCGGAAGCGTTGATTGCTCAACTGAAAGACAACATTGCCACGTTACAAACCACGGTTGAAGCCAAAGATAAGCAACAAGCGTTAGATCAGCGGAGTGCCATATTAGATCAGGTCGGCAAGCTAGAAGCTTTAATGCTCGACAAGTTTCCCTATGATGTGCCCGAAGCCTATAGCAATCTGCCCCAACTGAAAGGTCGGGCAACCGTGGAATTTACCACCAGCAAGGGCAAAATGACGGCGATCGTTGATGGCTATAGTGCCCCAGTCACTGCCGGAAACTTTGTGGATCTTGTGCAACGTGGCTTTTACAATGGTTTGCCGTTCACTCGTGCAGAAGAATCCTACGTGTTACAGGTAGGTGATCCCCCTGGGCCGGAAGTGGGATTTGTCGATCCTAAAACTAAACAATACCGCGCCATTCCCCTGGAAGTTTTAGTTAAAGGCGATGCTGTACCCACCTACGGCATTACCTTGGAGGATGCCGGACGGTTCCGGGAACAGCCCGTTTTACCGTTCTCGGCGTTTGGAGCGATGGCCCTGGCTCGTCCTTCTGATGATCCAAATGGCGGCTCATCCCAGTTCTTCTTCTTCTTATTTGAGCCAGAACTGACTCCGGCTGGAGCCAATCTATTAGATGGTCGCTATTCCATCTTTGGCTTTGTCGTCGAGGGTAAAGAGGTTTTAGAGGAGCTGAAAGCCGGAGACAAGATCGAATCTGCTAAGGTGATTGAGGGCGCAGAAAATCTGGTGCAACCGTCGATCGCCTAATCGAATTCGCTGACATGGCTTTGGTGGAATGGGGATTAATTGCTGGAATTGGCCTACTGGTGACGTTTTCGATCGCCAATTCGATTCGGAATAATCAGCAGCGGCAACGCTTATTAGACGCGTTTTATACCCTATTAGAAACAGAGGCGGGACGAATTTCGTTAATCCAACTGGCGGCATCGGCCCGAGTGGAAGCGGAAGTCGCCCGCCAATTTTTAGATAATCAGGTCAAAGTTTTTAACGCTTTGCCTGAAGTAGATGAGGATGGCAACACCTCCTACTGTTTTCCGAAATTGAAGCGGTTAGCCGCCGCTAATGATGAAGAATGGTAACTCCCGATCGCTTATTAACCGTCCGGGAGATTGGCGAGCAAGGATTGCTGCAACGGCTACAAGCTTTTTGCCCGGCTGAAGTGATTGGCGATGATGCGGCTGTATTGACCGTGCCCCTCGGACGATCGCTGGTTGTGACAACGGATGTTTTAGTGGATGGCGTTCACTTTAGCGATCGCACCACGGCTCCAGAGGATGCCGGTTGGCGAGCTGTCGCCGCTAACTTATCAGATCTTGCTGCTATGGGTGCATCACCGCTAGGAATCACTGTAGGCTTGGGACTGCCTGGTGATGTGGCTGTAGATTGGGTCGATCACCTATATCAAGGCATGACCGCCTGTTTGCAGAACTACCAAACCGCGATCGTAGGTGGAGATGTCGTGCGTTCTCCTGTAACCACGATCTCCATTACGGCCTTTGGTGCTGTTGCTCCCCATCAGGTGATTCGTCGATCGGCGGCCAAACCGGGTGATGCGATCGTTGTGACTGGCTATCACGGTAGTTCCCGCGCTGGACTGGAATTACTACTGCATCCTGAACAGGGGCAAGCTCTCAATCCCAACGATCGCACCGCATTAATTCAAACCCACCAACGCCCCACTCCGCGCCTGGATGTGATCCCCCTCCTCTTCCCCCCATCTTCCTCACCTTCCCCAGCTCCCCCAACTCCAGAGATTGCCGGAATGGACAGCAGTGACGGACTAGCCGATGCCATTGTGCAAATCTGCCGCGCCAGCCAAGTTGGAGCTAGGATCGAGCGAGCTCAAATTCCGATCGCTCCCGCTCTGCAAGCTTGGGTAGACCTAGAACGAGCGATCGACTGGGCCCTTTATGGAGGCGAAGATTTTGAGTTAGTGCTGACCTTATCCCCAGAACAGGGACAACGTTTAGTCAGCCAATTGGGACATGGAGCGGCGATCGTGGGCACAGTCACCTCAGAACCAGGGGTCTGGTTGGTAGACACTACAGGTAATTTCCCTGACAAGGCGTTAAGTCTGAGGCAAGGATTCCAGCATTTTGCGTAGAAACCAGCAGATTAATAGAAATAGGAAAATAAACGCTGAGTGAACTTGGAACAAACCAAGGAGCCGTGGCGTCTGGAGGCTCAACTTCATTCCTGCCTGAATTGACAGCTAAAGATAGTTGCCGATTTTCACCTAAAAAGCTTTTTCTCTATCAGAACTCTATTGATAATGCAAGAGTTCTCAGGAAAAACACGGTTGTTACAGGTAGGGGTTTGTCAATTAGATCAAAGTTGTCGAGTCAGTAGCAAGCCCATGACAGAATCTGGATCATCTCCTGAACCAAAGCAATCAGGATTGAAAGTAACGCTAATGCAGGGTGTGATCGGTGCAGTTACGTTAGCGGGCACAACAGCAATTCCGTTATTGGTGACTCGCTACCTATCGCCACCTCCCACTCCAACTACTAGCCCGAGTGCACAAGCAGCTCCGGCTCAGGTGACTCCGGCTCCGACTGCTTCAACCCCTGTAAGCACCACCGCATCGCCACCTCAACTGATCCCTGCCACAACTCAACCCATGCAGGCTTTACCAACTGCTTCACCTCCACCGTTGCAACCCGTTCTCCCTCAGCCAATTCAGGAGAATGCAGTTGACGTGAGGCAAGAGCTGCGACAAGAGATTGTGAAAGAGAAAGCCAAGAAAAAACATAAAGATTAATTTGCCCTAAAGCGACCTGAGCACGGCTTGAGCGTACCTACTATGGACTAGGAGCGCTCAAGTCAGATTGGCGTTTCTACCCAGAAGGAATGATTTGGCGAATCCTGAGCGGCATTCTGATCAAATCTTGACTAAGATGGTTTACAAAGTCTTAACTGAGGATTAATTCTTCAGCGTCAGTTATTTACTATAAGGATGGGGACTGACGGAAACTGACGATAGAACTGAAGCGGAATTTGGCGATCGCTGATTTGCCTCACCGTGCTTCTGTATTTTCTGGGTGCTAACGAGATTGCTGACTGAGATTTTGGCTACTTAATTTCAGCTAGCCATACGCCACATTATCCGTTTCTCGGAGCCAGCTATGCCAACAACGCAACCTGAACAATCGCACACCTACCGTAATGTCATGGAATCTCTGGTGGTTGAAGAGGTCGAGCTTCAGTGTAAACATTTGCCAACCAGAGTCGCCAATTATATTAATAAAACCGAAGTGATCGCTTATGCGCTGAATCGCTTGCCGCCGATGTATGCGACTAGCCAACAAGGATGGCAGCAGCAACGGAATCGAGCCAGTCGAGAAATGCATAATAAAATTATGATGGCAGTTCGGCAGGCGATCGCCGCTGTCCAACGTGACCCTTTACGAGTTGCAACTCCTTTGAGAATAGAAGAAGATCGCAGTTCACAAACGGCCTTACAAGAATTGCAGGAATTACTAAGAAGTGACGAACTTTCCTGGCGAAATGTCGTCGATGTCGTTGAACAAACCTTAATTCGGACGGCTCGTGGAGAAATTACCTGGCGTAAACGGGGCACATCTTCAGTGCAAGCAGGCGACTGGCACGACAACCGCTATTTCTTGTAATCGCCCTATCGAACTGCTGAGTTACCAATCACCATCGCTAGTCTGCTTCCTGGTGGGATTACTGGCCGGACTAATGGGCTGGGGGAGTTGGATTGATCAGTCCTTGGGTCGCGGTGGCTACGCGATCTCAGCGGAACCTGCACCAGCAGCTGCGATCGCCAATCCTAGTTTGTTACCCAGTACGGTTCCCTTAGATGTAGCGACGCTGAGAATGCAACCACTGCCTGCACTGCTACGGAGTGCCACTACTATTTCCACAGTCAGCTTGACTATCCCCAGTTTATGGTGGACAGAAGATCAACATGCCTCTCAAGATCCCTCGGAAGCCAAATTAGTAGAAAATTGGTTAGCTTACCCCCTAACCACAGATGAACCGGGTCGGGTGGATGTAGTTGTGAATCGGCAATTATGGAGCTTATTGGATTATCTGGAACGCTACGAGTTTATTAATGAGTTTGGCAATAGCGCGAGGGATTTTGGCTACAACCTACGAGTATTTGACAACCGAGCTAAATTGCTGGGTGCTTACACCTGTGATTTTAGTAGCGTAGATTTGACCGAATTAAAAACTGCTCAACGATCGCTACAACTCTTTCCAGCTAATAGTCCAGATATCACTATTTCTACACTGCAACAGCCAACTACTCTAACGTGTGATGTTGCCCTAGATTCTTCTGGGAAAGCTGGCTTTCGAGGCCGTTAGCTCCAGCGTTGGCCGTTTAACTCTGACCTGGAGCCATGCGAATCTTTTGCCAAAGCTGCTGATATTGCTGAATGGCTGGCTCAGATAGGGGTTGTAAGAACTCACTGGCTTGCCAAGCGGCTCGATCAGGCAACAGGATGCCATCCTGCTGGAGGTCTGGTGGTAACGGAGCTTGAGGTAGGGGAGTGATCGGGGAAATTGCCTGACTCAACTGAGTAATTTGGTTGGCAATGTTAGCTTGCCAGCAGAAATTGATCCAGGTCGCGGCATTACTGACGCTAGCCTGGGGACTAGAGGCTGGCCGTACCCATAAATCGGCCCATAAGGCTGTGCCAGACCGAGGGACGATCGCGGCAATCTTCTGTCCTCGTTTTGTCCAGGGCAAAATATCCTGTGACCAACCGACAGCGACCCAGATATCGTCTAGTAACAGCGGTTGCAGGTAGTTAGTCGAGCTATAGAATTTGATGTTTTTTTGCAGCGCTAACAGTTCGGCTTTCAAGCTAGAAATTGCTGCCAGATTGTCTGTGTTATAGGATTTCCCCAACTTCTTCAGGGTTAAGCCAATCACTTCCCGAGGTTGATCAAGTAAGGAAATCCGATCGCGTAAATCCGATCGCCACAAGTCACTCCAGTCCCGGGGAGGCGTTAAATTACGCGCCGCAAAAATATCTTGACGGTAGGCGATCACAGTACAGCCCCAGCGATAGGGCGCCGCCCACACCTGTTCCTGGCTGGGCTCTTGATCTGCGGCTGCTCGACGAGTCACCAAAGCGTGCCACCGGGGATCTAGCGTATTCCAGTTCGGAATTTGTTTCGGATCGAGCGGTTGAATCAGCCCTTGCTGGATCGCTTTATTTAGCCAGTAATCCCCTAATGTCACCAGATCCGCAACGGATTGACTAGAGCGATCGCCAACCAAGGGTACCCAGTCTGGTAAATGCCAGGATGATGTTGTCGGTGGGGTTTTACCAGCTCGTTGCCAGGTTTGTAGTTGCTCAAATAAGGCTTGAAGTTGAGCTTCTGGAGTGGTCTGGAGTGCGATCGTTGGATTCGTTCGCGTAAATTCATTCAAAACTTGTAATGGAATCGATTTCTGGAGCAGTTGAACCGTCAGCGGAGAACTAGCTTGATTACTGCATCCTGCCAGCAGTTGACTGACTGTCCAACCTGCGATTCCGGTCAATAGCGATCGCCGATGTATAGGGAAAAACGGTTGAGGCTTGATGGACATTCAGATTTAACAGAATTGAATGAATTGAACCAAAGACGGCTAGTTTCTGACGATCGCAGGATAGTCGTTCGGAAGATTAAACTTTTCAAGTAGCTTTAACCCCGATCCGCTGCTTCAAGGCACTGCGATGGCAATCCCTATTCTGCCATCAATTCATGTGTTATGTTGCCCGCTCAACGTGACGTCGTTGGCTCCGTAGCATCATCAAGTTAATTGGTTTGCTTCAGCTAAAAAGGCGTAATTATACGGTTGTTTTTCTCATGGTGAAAGCTTGGATCGATCGACAATTAGAGAATGTTTCTGAGCTGGATTCAAATCGTTCGATCGGAGTTGGAATCTTGACTTCCATCCCCTCTATGAGTAGGTGGCTTCGCTTCTCTCTTAAGGCTAAAAATGCTCAATCCCTACGCCTTGATTTAACGGCTACTAACGCTACTATGCATGAAGCATTTGACCGAAATCTTTTTAATTGTTTGCAAATATACCACCATGTAAAGCAATGCTGGCGGGGGTTTGAGGCCATTACATCAGATGGCAACCCTTGAGCATTCGAGAATCTTGAATCAAAGGTTAAATGATTCAGGAATAAGCCGCAACATCGTGAGCTGTTATCTAGAATGTAGGCTAAGAACTACTAGGGCAATTGGGGCGTTAGATGGATACTCTACAAAAGCAAATTGGTACATTAACTACAAAAGTTGATGCCTTGTATCAGTTGGTTGACCAATTAAGTAATAAAGTGACTGAGGTTTGGTCTGAATGCAAACAGAGACCAGATTCCGTTTATCCCTCAGATGCTGGAATTATCGCGCGCTATCGGTCTCAGCATAGTGGTTTAGATGCAGCGATGGAGCATAAGGATGTTTTGGTAGATGCGAGCGGTTTAGATACAGCAATGCAAAGCAATGAAAAACCGCTGTCTCCAGAAATCCAAGTTCAGCGATTAACGGCTCAGTTGACGGCGGCCTATAGCCGGATTGCTGCGCTAGAGGAACAGTTATTTTCACAGCGGGTTCATTAATAGCTATAGCGAGTCGGTTGATCTGAACCATCTGATCGGGCTGGTGAACTGGCGTTCCCTAGCGTCACTGCTTTAAAAGAGCCCTGAATATCACGCATCATTGAGAACTGTTGTAGTACCGATCGGTAAGCGCCTCTATCGCTTGCAATAGCTCTGCCTGTTTCCATCCTTGATAGAGGTGAGCCGCGATCGCACACCCCCCGGCACCAACCCCTTCTTTGACATAACCCCGTTCATAGGCACGAAACTGTTCATACCGGGAGTTCGCAAAGTTTAGAGGAGTAGCGATCAGCGGTACTGGTTGAATCGATTGAGCTAGCCCGATCGTGTCTCCTGTGGGATCTTCCGCTACCCAACGCGTTGTGCCGACGACAATTTGCTCCGGTTGCCAGGCTAACTGTTGTTCCTGAGCGATCGTATGCAGTAATTCGTATACAGCCAGCATTTGGGTGCCACCTGCCAATAAGACGCCGCATCTCCGACTGGCCGCGATCGCCATACCTGCGACAACGATTTGCATGGGATCGCCGACAGCGGCAACAATTGGGCGGCCCGAAGCGCTACCTTTCGGACCCTCGGTTGGGTCTGACCACAATTCTGCTTGCCGTAATCCTGCTTCTACCAAAGCCCATTTCTGGGGATGGTTACAGGCAGGATGACTGCTGTTGATTTTGCCATTGGCCGCAATTCCCAGTCCTGTGAGTACCGCTAAGGCTGTAGTTGTGCCCCCGACAACACACTCCCCAATCACTAAGTACCCTGACCCAACCTGAGCCGCTAAGGTAGTCCCCCACTGGAGGCCTTGGTGCAGCAAGTGATCCACAACCTCTAGCGGTAACGCGTGTCCCTGGCTTAAACACTGGGCCGGGCAACCGCCTAAATCGATCGCTGGTACCGCAGGAGGCTGTGGTAAGCCCGCATTAAACAAATGCACTGGCAGGGTTTGAGCCTCAATGACTGCCCGAGCAATTAATACTGGAGACGCCCCTACATGCAGCGGTGGTAACGGATATTTCGGGTGTGGTTGCACTCCGGCATACAGAAATTCGGCATCGGCGATCGCGGTATATTTCCGATCGTCGGGCGTTGCTCCTGCTGCTGAAATTCCCGGAATTAGTGCAGTGTCCGTAAATCCCAAGACACAAATTACAAGCGGCTGTTGTCCCTGATGGCGTTGTAACCAACGTTGTCCTCGATCGAGTTGCGTGTAAAGTCGGACAAAGCCAGATTGAAGCATAGAGGATGAGCCATCAACAAACCATTATGCATCGTAACTCTGTTGGTTGCTCAGTTGCCTTGTCTCCCCATCTCTCAATTGCTGCCATCAGCCTTCCCCTTCGTACTCCATTAACACTTGCACCCATTTCGGGGGGCGGGGAATCGGGTTATTTAATCGATCGAGCAGAAACCAGGCCACCAAGTGCACCACAAATAGATAAACCAGGTTGTTGATGATCACCATAATGATGGCGATCATCTGGATTAGGGGCAACGTAGGTTGAAAGATAATGCCTAACTTAATACAGAGCCAATCGACTAGCTGGGTGACCTGCGTAGTGGCATAGAGCCAAAGATCGTCGCCTAATAGTAACGACACTAGCCAGATGCGGAAGAAAAAGCCAAACGCTCCTAAAATGGCTCCTAAGGCGATCGATAGGCCCCAGCCCGCTCGGCGTTGCCAGAGTAGTCCCAGCACCACGCCCATGAGGCCAAAGGGTATGACAAAGAGGATGCTCCGAGCCGGCCCCATTAAGACACTGAGCAGTAGCCCTGAGACTAAGGCTCCCATCCAAGCAGCTCGCTGGCCCCAGCGCAGGTAAATCAGGGCGATCGGAATCGGAAAAAAGATCCGCAGCAGCGGCCCCATTGGAAAGTAATAATTGACAAACCAAATTAAGCTAGCGGCACTGGCCAGAAAGGCCGTCTCTACCAGAATTAGAGGACTGGATGGATCGAACGATCGCACCGTCGCCGTTGGATCAGGGATTTGCCGTTGCTCAGGGTCAGATGATTGGCGGGCAGAGTCCAACGATAACTCTTGCTCCGCTTCTAACCAGGCCGCATCAATTGATGAGGTTACTTCTGATTCAGAGGCTGGGGAGGGGGGGGACGATCGCTCGCCTTTAGGGTCAGCTTGATAATCTCCGGCAGATTGACTCATGTCACCGATATAGGATTCGCAGATCTACTCTAGATCTAATTTCCGGTGATCACGCAACGATCGCCCAACCCAACGGACTAATTCCGCCATACTTTCTGGTTGCCACACTAACCAGACATTAATACTAATGCAGGTGATCCCCAGCGCCATTAACACAAAGGTGGGGATTGCCACGATACCCACGACAAACCAACTCCAGACATGTAGTACCAGGGCGATCGCACAAATCCAGGCCAAACTAGCTGACTGCCAAAGTCGGTGTTGCGGGTAGCTAAATCCGGCTAGGAGCATGGTCATTAAAGTTGCCAGCAAATTCATTGGGACTAAACCAGCACAGATGGTTAGGCAATGGTTGCGGGAAAACTCAAGTAAAGAGGTGAAATCAATCATTAGAGATGCGTAAACAATGAGTTTTGTAACGATATATCAACGCCAAACGGATGTTTTTTTCAGTACGCAAGGTCTTAGTTTAGCGCAGGTTAGCCATTCCTTCAGTAGTGCTATTCATCATGGCAATGGTTACAGACATCGACAACTACGGAGCGACAGATTCTATCTGTGTAGCTGAAATAACAATGGGTGGTCATAACGATGCTAGACAGCACTGAGTCCTTACTCCAGCAATCATTACTTATCTTTACTGTATGTCCATTTCTACAGCAGATTCCTTAACTCGCCAAACGGCTGTTACCCTGATCTCGTTTTACCAAAAGCGCCTCTCTCCCCATAAAGGCTTTGCGTGTGCCTATAGAGTTCTGTATGGCAATGAATCTTGTTCTCAGTACATTAAGCGCACCATTCAGGCTAAGGGTCTGTGGCAATCACTACCGTTAATTCGAGAACGTTTTCAAGCTTGTAAAAGCGCCAACCAAATCCTCCAACGCCTATCGCGATTACAACCTAAATGCAATCTAGCCGCGATCGGCAACGAGGATGAGGCCATTAATGAGCCCTTGGCAGGCGATCCCATCCCCGAGGATTTAGAACAAAATTTAACTAGATCGAAACTTGGCAATGCTGGTCAGCAAGCCGCGTCAAATTCCTCTGGCAGCTCTATGGATTGTTCAGGTTGCGAAGTCTTGGAGTGTGCTGATTGTAGTGGGCTGGATTGCAGCGGATTGGATTGCAACGTTCTAGACCATGGCCATCATTGTGTGGGCGGGGACTGTAGCGGGCTGGATTGTAGTGGATTGGATTGTGGCGCCTTAGATTGTGGGGGGTGTAGTTGGTAACCCTGGTAGGAGCACAGGCTCAATCAACATCGGTAAGCCGAACCTGAAAATCTGTTGCACAAATTTACAAATCTTGTTACCTTTCTCATACAGCAGGTCGGATTGGGTAGGTGTACCGTGGATGCGAGGTTAATTCAGTTTTTGCAAGAAGAGCTGGCAATTCCAGAGGCCGCGATCGCGGTGGCCCAACGCCATCGAGACATTACTCCCAATCTGCTGCCAATTATTCTTTGGCAGTATGGTTTAGTGACGTTGGATGACCTGAATCGAATTTTTGACTGGCTGGAATCTGCTTAGGTAGGCTTATCCTGGAAACCCGTCCTGAGAAAGACGATCCCCGATCGCTAGATCCTTAGCATAAAGGCTGCCAATCCCCATCTGAACACGATCGCAATGTGGCGATTGCAATGGGGTGCAGCGATGCTATTAGGAGGATTCATGCGCAACTTATCAAATTTGCGAGTAGCCGTTCTGGCCACCGATGGGTTTGAAGAAGCTGAATTAATTGAGCCAGTGCGAGCCCTTAAGGCGGCTGGGGCAACAGTAGAAATTTTGTCTACAAAACAGGAGCAAATTCAAGCCTTCCGTCACCATGACAAAGGCGTTACTGTGTTTGCCGAAGGTCTGATTGATCAAGCTAATCCGGACGACTATGATGCCGTGTTACTACCCGGTGGTGCCTTAAACGCGGATATGCTGCGAGTGCTACCCAAATTGCAAGCATTCCTGAAGCAGATTCAAGCGGCAGGTAAACCGATCGCGGCGATCTGTCATGCACCGTGGGAACTGATCTCAGCCGGGTTGGTGCAGGGGCGAACACTGACCAGCTACTACACCATTCAGGACGACATTCGTAATGCTGGTGGTAAATGGGTTGATCAAGACGTGGTGGTAGACGGTAATTGGGTAACGAGTCGCCAACCTGATGATATTCCAGCTTTTAATCGCGAAATGTTGGAGTTATTCTCTCGCGTTGCTGCTGATACCGCTTCCCCAAGCAGTCGTTAACTAATGAAGCGGGTTACTCAAGTTGGTCTGGTATTGCTAGCAGTATGGCTCACTGGGTGTGATGCAGTGCGGCAGTTACCCGACCAACTTCCCTCTCTATTACCGCGCCAGCCTCGATCGTCGCCGCCCCTAGCAACGGCCCAATCACCGAGTACAGCCGAAATGGAGGCTCAGGTGCGGCAGCGGATTAACATGATCCGCCAGCAACAGGGCTTGAGCCAGCTACGTCATCATGAACAACTCGCACAGGTTGCCCGCAACTATAGTCGGCGGATGGCAGAGCAACATTTCTTTGCCCACAAAAGCCCCCAAGGCGACACGATGGTGGAGCGGGTGCGATCGATGGGTATTGTCTATTTCATGCTGGGCGAAAACCTGTTTACCTGCACGAATATTCCGCAACCTGTTCCGGCGGCTATTACTGGCTGGATGAATAGCCCTGGACACCGCACGAATATCCTCCAGTCAGAGTACCGGGAGACGGGGGTGGGAGTGTGGCGACAGGGTAATACTTACTACTTCACCCAATTATTTCTGCGATCGTGGTAATTGCTCAGTAGCCCAACTGTGGTGAGCCGGAACACTCGGTAAAATAAGTTATCGATCGGGTGTCACAGGAGGATAACTTGGCGCCTAGAAAACAATCGCAAGGAACGTGCGTTTATTGCCACAAAGAGGTTGCCAAAGGTGGAGTGACTAAACATCTGGCTACCTGTCCTTCCCGCCAAGCAGCCATCGCGAAAGCTGAAACGGGCAAAGCGGCCAGTGAAATGTTATATCATCTGCGGATTGAGGATGCCTATCGGCGTGAGTTCTGGTTGGATCTAGAAATGCGAGGGGCAAAATCGCTCAAAGATCTCGATACTTACTTACGGGCGATCTGGCTAGAATGTTGCGGCCACTTAAGCGAGTTCTCTGGTGGAGGGCTAGCCAGAACGATCGGAAAGCAGCGAAAAATCCAAGATGTGTTTGCCGATGGGGGGCAACTGACTCACATTTATGACTTTGGTACATCCTCCGAAACCGTGGTGAAGTGTGTCGGAGTCCGAGCAGGGAAACCAACGACGTCACGCCCGATCTCGCTGATGGTTCGCAACGTGATGCCGACTGCCCAATGTATCGAGTGTGAGGAAGCGGCTACTCACTTATGTCTGGAATGCCTGATTGAGCAAGAAACTTGGGGAACTCTGTGTGACACTCATACAGAAACGCATCCACATGATAACTATGGAGATCCCATTCCGTTAGTCAATTCTCCGCGCTTAGGGATGTGTGGTTACGATGGTCCTGCCGAACCGCCTTACTGATAAGCCTAATCCGGCACGGATGCTTCCAGCTCAGACGTAGAGATGGTTCTGGCATCAAATTGGTGTTTCAGTAAGAACAGTACTACTAAACTATTCAGGCAGAAGATCACGAAGCGTTGCCAGGACGGTTGATGTAAGAATTCCTGAAGCTCGATCGGCAGAGGGAGGCCTGCCATAACCAACATCAACAAATTGGCCCAGGATTTGCCATACCATAGGCCGATCGTCGCAATCCCCATAACGATCGCATACACTCCAGAGACCCGGGCGAGCAAGCGGAGTCCATAAGGCTGAATATGTAATACGGTTTTGAGTAACCAGTCGGTGAACGTCAACTCACCATCAACCAGGTAAGTTTGGGCGATCGCAGCCAAAGTATCGTACTGTCTCCAGCTGAAGGCAGACATGAGACTGATGGCTGCCAGGACAACAACAATCAAGCCTTTATACGCGACGATCGCCTTAAGACTGGCTGGGCGTGGAGCAGAGGATATCATACGTCTTGGTATGAACAGAGGTTAGCGAAGCGCGAAACACTAATTTAGCTATAACGTGTCACATCAATTGAATTTCAAGCCTGTTGGCAACAGATGAGGAAAAAGCAGATTTGATCCAGAGTGGAATTTGCTAAATCCAACTTAGAAATCTGCTGCCAATCAGCGGGTTGCAATTGGCTCTAAGCCAGGGCAGGTATAGGTATCAGGTCAGGCTAGGCTGGAATCAAGTTCGTGCTGCGCAGAATGAAGAACAGAATTGAGTTAATCAGGGTAAGCGCGATCGCCCCCAGAATGGCACTGCCCAGCCCCCAACGTAAGCGGAATCCTTCAATCAACCAGGCTGCCAACCCAAAGACAATG
>DATNPU010000341.1:0-8956 GCA_036703105.1 Microcoleaceae cyanobacterium | reverse complement strand
TTCATCAAATTCGCGCTCACGATTGCGATCGAACTCACGATCGTAACGGAAGTTGGGATTGGAAGACCGGGGTTTACGTTTCATGGTCGCTTGAATGCCGTGTTGGTATGACTATAGCAGTTAGGGTTGGGAGGGGGAGGCTGGGGACGATGAGGGGGATGGGGCGATGAGGCAGGATGAGAAAGAGTTTTTATTCTGTTGCTGCTTACTACGTTAACAAGAGATGGGGCTAACTTGGGGAGCGATCGAGAATGGCACAATGGATCAGCGTACATGGATAAGGAATGAGAATAGTGAACGCCCAATTCGCGCATCAAGCTCAGAGAAGTTATCGTCGATCGCGGCTCCGCACTCTTTGGAGCGACACTTTAACTGTCTTTTGGGGCGACTGGCTCGATCTACGGGTGCGCTTGGTCCAAGTTGCTGCGTCTGGGTTAGTCTCGCCCTTGATTTATATAGTGGGCTTTGGTTTAGGGTTGGGCAGTGCGCTGGATGCCACGATGAAACCGGCGGCTGGGGAGAACTATCTTCAGTTCATTTTGCCGGGAATGGTGGCTCTGTCCTCTATGGTGATTAGCTTTGGTGGCACGACGTTTTCAATTTGCGGCGATCGCTTGTTTACCAAAACCTTTGAAGAATTAATGTTGATGCCTGTGCATCCGTTGGCACTGCATACGGGCAAAATGCTGGCCGGAGTGTTGCGAGGACTGCTGACCTCTGGTTCGGTGATTTTGGTGGCGATTCTGTTCACAGGGAAGATTTGGAGCTTCCTGAATCCCCTGTTTCTGTTGGTACTGATTTTGAATTGTGCGGTATTTGCCGGATTAGGGGTGCTCGTTGGGCTGAATGTCAAATCCCTGGAAAGTGTCGGTATCTATAACAACTTTGTGATTGTGCCCATGTCATTTCTCGGGGCAACCTTCTTTGACCCGGCAACGCTGCCACCCGTGTTAAAGGGAATCGTCTATCTATTACCACTGACCTATACCAGCTTGGGATTACGATCGGCGGCTTACCTACCACTCCAACAGTTTTCCTGGTACTCCATTCCAATTTTGCTAGTGATAGCAGTTTTACTGGCGATCGCTGGAGCATATCAGTTCTCCCATCAGCAAGATTGATCGAGGCTATGGTACGAATTCGGAAACCACTCTGCCGCCACTCACGACCACTAATTGTTCGCTCATCCGCCCAGTGGCTTTAGGCCCTGCCGTACTAAAGGGTGGTTTGGCTTGGTTATACGTCACATTCCCTTCAGCCTCAAATTGCTGAGTAGGATCATTCCATTTCAGGCGATCGGCGTTGAGTTGTGCTCCATTCCGTTCGCCATAGCCTCGGACATTGCCGAATAAATAAAAGGTTTGGGTCGTGAGATTGAGTTCCCCACGATCGCCATTTAACGTCACCTGTTGATCACGGTTGATAATTTGGATCGGTTGAGCAGACGTAATCATTTGAGCTTTCAGGTTCCAACTGATTTCATTGCCGGCCACATTTAATGGTGGTTTGGTCATCACCAGTCGAGCATTTTGCGCGATCGTCACCGTCTCAGTTTTCAGATCCATACTGCCCCGGTTAGCCGTGGCCTGATCCGTCACCGCTTTATTGTCTTTGCTCTTATACCGATCCATCGTCAAAGGTCGATCGCTAATTAATTTTTCTGGGGTGACGAGCCAGACCAGTTGTTCAGTATTAATCAGTAATCGGGTTTTCTTCACATCAGCGGCCACTTTACCATCTAACGTTAACTCCCGTTTACGGGTCAAATAACGTCCGGCGTTGGCCGATGCATCTACCTCTTTATGTGTCCCTGTCACATTGTCACGAATCAGCAGCAGCTCTTCCTTCGGGCGCCATTCCAACTCATTACCCTTCAAGACCATGCCATCGCGCACATCCGTCGCCACGATTTTCCCACGTAAGAAAATATTCTTACCATTGCGCTGCACTTCACCGTTCTCAGCTGTGGCCCGGATGATCAACTTACCATCCTGATAAAACTCCCCTTTTGGTTGTTGCACCCGAGCGAGTTTTTTGTCCTTGTTGTAATTGGCTCGAATTGCTTTCACGCGCCACCATAATTTACCCTTCGGATCGAAATCTTCCAGAGTGACGTCATTAAAGGTGAAATTGGTATCAAAGTTATCGGTGTCTTTCGCGTCTTGGGCAATCCGCTCCGCCATCCGATTTTGGTTATTGCAAGAGCCAACCAGAACCGGGACTGTCATTACGATCACGGACAACACGATCGCACTAACAATCCGGCGGTTTCTGAGTTTCAACAGCATGGACATGGGTTAAAGCACCTTTCGGTTGGAGCGGACTTGCAGTTCAGACTTAACTCTTTAGACTCAGAACGGTGGCAAAAGTTCGAGGGCTAGAGTTCAAAATCTTAACGCGATCGCAATCCCGCTGACCATCTAGAGCGGAACAGCACCCAAAAGCAAACTAGCTATCTTGGGGCATTTCATCAATGAGTCCAATGCTGGATAACGGACGGTAAGTATAGCTTCTCGGTGTTTTCTGAATGTCTTCTTTAATGCTGTCGAGATCAATATAGCGATCGGCCACATTAATCAAACTATCACTCGTCATCGAGCGTAGGCTGACTACTTCAACCCGCACACCCCGGTAGCTGACGGCATTGACCGCATAGGCTAAGTCCCCATCGCCACTGACTAGGACAGCCGTATCGTAAGAGCCAACCAGAGACATCATATCTACTGCAATTTCAACGTCCAGATTCGCTTTTTTCGAGCCATCCGGGAGCTGTACTAAGTCCTTAGAAATGACTCGGTAGCCATTGCGCCGCATCCATAGCAAAAACCCTTGCTGCTTTTCATTCGTGCGATCGACGCCGGTATAGAAAAACGATCGTAGCAACCGTGAACCTGCCGTTAACCGACAAAGTAATTTGGTGTAATCAATCTCAATGCCGAGTTGAAGGGCCGCATAAAAGAGATTGGAGCCATCAATGAAAATGGCAACCCGGCCCCGATTTTCCAAAACTTGCTGGGGTGTAAATACAGATTCGTTATTCTCTATGTTGCTGTTGTTGTTTAACATGGCGAGAATGCCTCAATTTTTTATGAAAGAGTTGGTTATGGAATGAACAGTAAGAACGTGAACTAAGAAATCGAATAGGTCCATTTGTTATGATGCACTTCAAGCTTCTAGCCGTTGAAACACTGGTTTTGGTTCGTCTAGGGCTTGTAGTGGAGGCAACGTTCCCCAATGCGCATGATTTGTAAACGGGGCAGATTCAGGCATTAATGCGGATTGGTTGAAGTCAATCGCTGAATATCCCAACTGTTTATAAATTGCGCTACTGAGGCAAGGGGTAATCGGGGATAGTAGATAAGCAGCCAAACGAACTGCTTCTAGCACGGTATAAAGAACATGACCAACAGTTTGGTGCTGTCCTTGTTTGTAAAGAGTCCAGGGGGCTTGGTCGTCAATGTACTTGTTGCCCGTCCGAGCTAAGGACAGAATGGCATCACAAGCTTGATTAAATGCAAGTGCATTATAGGCTTGGGTTACCCGATCGCTCAAATCCTGTCCTATCAAGGCAAGAGGATTATCTGCCCAGGCATCCGTCTGCGGGGCTGGCACTTTGCCCTCGAAGTACTTGTGTACCATTTTGAGGGTGCGATTTAGGAGATTCCCCAAATCATTGGCCAGATCTGCATTGACGATATTGAGGAAGCGCGTTTGGCTAAAGTCGCCATCCCGCCCAAATTCAATCTCTTTAAGAAAATAATAACGAATGGCATCTGATCCGAAGCGATCGACTAACTCAAACGGATCGAGCACATTGCCCAGGGACTTGCCCATCTTGTGCCCATCCTTCGTGAGAAAGCCGTGGCCAAACACGCGATCGGGCACAGGTAGCCCTGCCGACATCAACATGGCAGGCCAATACACCACATGGAATCGCAGAATATCTTTCCCAATTAAGTGCAGATTGATCGGCCACCAGCGCGCTAA
Organism: Microcoleaceae cyanobacterium; assembly: GCA_036703105.1. Taxonomy (GTDB): domain Bacteria; phylum Cyanobacteriota; class Cyanobacteriia; order Leptolyngbyales; family Leptolyngbyaceae; genus Pantanalinema. The sequence goes on along the minus strand of DATNPU010000341.1, from coordinate 4,969 downwards.
GGCATTCTCTAATGTCGGTTCCTCATCGGGTTCTAAGAGTGCCGTGATATAGCCCAGTAGGGCATCAAACCAGACATAAAGGGTATGGCTAGGATCGGTTGGCATGGGAATGCCCCAATCCAGATGCACCCGAGAAATGGAAAAGTCTTGTAATCCCTGGCTGACGAAACTCAACACTTCATTCCGCCGACTCTCGGGTTGAATGAAGTTCGGTCGCTCGGCATACAATTGTTCTAGCTTGCTTTGGTAGCTGGAGAGCCGAAAGAAATAGTTTTGTTCATCCCGCCACTCGGCTGGACGATTGGTATGAATCGGACATCGGTGTTCGTCCAGCAGTTCCCGTTCTTCTTTGAACTCTTCACAGGCCACACAGTACCACCCGGTCTGCTGCCCCAGGTAAATGTCACCGTGATCCCAGACCCGTTGAAAAAACTGCTTGACGATCGCTGCATGACGGGGATCACTAGTTCGAATGAAGCGATCGTAGTGAATGTCTAGCTTATGCCAGAGCGCTTCAAACTCGGGCACAATTTGATCACAGTGACTCTGAGGAGTGCGTCCTAAACTTTCGGCAGTCCGTTGAATTTTTTGCCCATGCTCATCCGTGCCCGTAATCATTAGGGCTGGATGCCCTTGCAGCCGCTGGAATCTAGTGAGTACGTCAGCCGCGATCGTAGGATAAGCGCTGCCAACGTGAGGTAAGTCATTAACGTAGTAAAGCGGCGTAGTGACAGTAAATCGAGTGTTATTAATGGTTGGAGAAGTCATGGATGATATACGGCAAACCCCATTAAGAATCTTACAAGTAGAGGAGCGTGGGGCTTTTATTCAACAGGTGTATTTTGAGTGTCTATAGCTATGAAACACTTCAGCAATCCTAACCCCAGGAGGCAATCCCGGCATATTAGCGCATACTAACGGCTAGGACAGATTAATCGACGCAATTCGCCAGATTAGTTGTATCTCTACTACACAATTTTACCCGTAAACCTCCGTGAATCTATTGCAACAATCTTAAAATAAGCCAATGTTTGTAGGCGTTCTACTTATGTAGAGAATGATAATTTGCCTCGATCAGAAGGAGCGAGAAAAGGAACTTCTAATGGCTTGTTTCAGTGCAAATTCGAACATTTTCTACCTTTAGTGTAAAAGCCGGGAAATGACGTGCCCCCAGCAGATCTATCCTGAGATGTTGGTTGAACTGGATTAAGAAATGTTAACACTTAAATAAGAACTTTTGTCTACTACGGCATCTTACTCCTCGATCGCTGATGCGTTTTCACAGCCCTCTTCATCTTTCCCAATTTCTGTTATCTGCACTGGGTACTCGGATCTATCGTCACCATGAAGACCGAGTTCCAAGGGATGGCGCCGTGCTAATTATCAGTAATCACCGCAGTTTCATGGATGCGCCCCTCCTGATGGCAGCAGTGAATCGGCCCATTCGGTTTGCTTGTCATCACTATATGGGGCAGGTTCCTGGTTTACGAGAACTGGTCCATCAACTGGGCTGTTTTCCGCTAGACGCGCCTGAGCAACGGCAACACGGCTTTTTCGATCGGGCGACTCAACTGTTGCAAGCTCAACAAGCGGTTGGCGTGTTTCCAGAGGGTGCCCAAACCATGATTACACGAACTGCCCCACTGGCAATGGGCACATTCCAACGAGGATTTGCTCACTTAGCGTTGCGGGCACCTATTAATAACCTGGCGATTTTGCCGGTCGCGATCGCCCCCTATGAGGAAATCGATAATTTAGCCTTTCCTCTACGCCTTCTGAGCCTGTTTGATCCTTCGGAACCCCTGTTTGCCCAAGAAGGTTGGCATCCAATGGTCATCTATCGTCGGGTTAATCTTTTAATTGGTCGCCCTTGCTGGATCAACTCATCCCAACGGGAACTCTATCAAGGGAAACGAGCAAAATCCGTCGTGACGGAATTAACCGAGCATTGCCATGCCGAAATTCATCAGTTGCTGCAACAAGGCTGTTACTAACTGGGTTGTTCACGATGGCCAATTTGCGATTAGCTAGTAAAGCCAGTCTGTATTAGCTAACTACGATTGCTCTTCTCTAGCCTCCTCGTCTCCCCATCTCCTCTACCTTCTCTGCTCTTCGCTGTACCATGCCTACTGTCCAAAGCCACCCTTGCTTCCTTACACCCTCTCGCCTTCAGCCTAACTATCCCCTATTCGTGTTTTTGCCAGGAATGGATGGAACGGGAAAATTACTCAGAACTCAAACGGCGGGATTAGAACGGGGATTTGATGTCCGTTGTCTAGCCATTCCACCCGATGATTTGACGAGTTGGGATGATTTGACTCAGGTAGTGGTTGACTTAATCCAGACAGAGTTAGAGCAGTCACCTGGGCGATCGGTCTATCTATGTGGCGAGTCTTTCGGTGGTTGTCTGGCCATGAAAGTAGCACTACACTCGCCAGACTTATTTGAGCGGATTATTCTGGTCAATCCGGCTTCGTCCTTTAATCAACAGCTTTGGTTGTCTTGGGGATCGCATGTTACCCGCTGGCTGCCAAGCGTGCTGTACCATTGGTCGTCGATCGGCCTAATGCCCTTGCTGGCCAACTTGGAACGGATGGCTCCGGAGGATCGCCATGCATTGTTACGAGCAGTGCAATCGGTACCGCAAAAAACCTCGATCTGGCGGTTGGCGTTACTGCATGATTTCTATCTGCCAGACCTCCAGTTAAAACAGTTAACTCAGCCCATCTTGTTAATTGCGGGTTTAGCCGATCGACTATTACCCTCTGACACTGAAGCCCAACGGCTGAGTCAACTGTTACCGAATGCCAAACTGCTAATGTTGCCCAAAAGTGGCCATGCCTGTTTGCTAGAAGCTGACGTCAATCTCTACGAGATTTTAGCCACTCACGATTTTCTCCAACCGATGCCTGACTTAGTGTCAGTTGCCTGATGGGGCAACACTGGGACATGTTTTAAGAGTATTGAGTGCTGAGCAAGGTTAATACCTGGTTCTCAGCATCTCAACGAGAGTTTGCGGGTGTTAAATCAGACTTTAAGGTAGCTTTAACCGATCGCTTGTCGGAGTCTGGCTCTCTGTTCGGGGGAGAGGGAGGCGATCGTTTTCTCTGGGGGTGCAGTTTGGAGTAATTGTAATAACTTGGCTACTTCCTCTGCGGAGACGCTGACAGCTACCTTTTCGTCGGCCTCTGGGTGACGGCATACTCCTGCATCACAGTTCAAGCCTAATTGATGCCAGTAAATCGTGGGAACAACACGACCACGCTGACTAATGAATTCATGGTTCAGGAAATGAGTCTCCATATAGGCTTTGGGTGACTCGTAATACTTTTGATGGCGAGTATACGGTACGGTAAAGCAACCGAAGGCCTTGCGGTATTCCTCGGAATCTAGCAGGGTGGTAATCATCTGCTCCACCCCTTCGTGCATCAAAATGTTGCAATAAAACTGAATTTCATCTTGGTTCGCTGGGGCACGTCCTAGGAAGTGCTTGAAGCATAATTCCAAAAATTTCATGTTGGACGAGTTGTGATAGAAGGAATTCAGATACACCGGAGAGCGCCCCAACTCTTTCAGAAATCGTCTGACCCCAATTTTGTCTGCTAAAAATTCTTTTTCTGCTTTAGCCAATAGCTTATGTTCAAATGCATAAGGCTGACGCTCTAAAACCTGATGATAGATCTGATAGAGTGCGACCTGTCGCTCTTCTGGTTTGGAATAACGGTTAACAGTAATAGGAGTTGGAGAATTCATGGATGTGCCCTCAAACGGTTGACGATTCACCTGAGAAACATAGGGGCAAGGAAGCTGATTCTGTGGCTAAGAAATGGATACAAAATTCAGCAGAAAGCCATTAACTTGAAGGTTTTAAGGGTAGGGGCAAGAGAGAACAGAAAATTGATAGCTCAAATTGTCAGGCCGCTAGCACTATCGGCCTCAGGCGGCCTGTAATCAGGCCAAGCTTTTTCTCTAAGCGTGGGTTTCCAGAGCTTGGATCACGGCATCTAAAAAGGGTCGAATTAGATTCACATCTGAGGCAGGCAGGGCGCTGACGACAGCCGCTTGCAAATTCCGGTAAGCAACAACACAGTGAGCATTCCGTTTGTGGGCCAGCAGAATCGTATCTAGCCAAACCACCATTTGTTCTTTGAAAAATGTTTCATCATCGCGCAAGACGGATAGCGCAATATACCGTAGAACTTCAGACATATCGTACTTACAGCGGGGGCCATGCTGCTGAATCAGTTCAGGGTAGGTTTGTGCGAGTTTGCGCAACGCTTGAATGATCAGTTTGTCGCTGTGATCGCGGAGATGTTGATAAGCTTCCAGGCGAGTTTTATAGCTTTGAAAATAACTTTCTAAAGAGTAAAGTTCCTGGGCATCAAGGTAACGGCCATCAGCATCCAAAATGCTTTTTTCTAAAGTATGATTTAGCGTTTGCATACGGCTCCAGGACTTGATTGAACTTCAGTAGATGGTAAATATTACGAGGTCGAAAACTAACAATGACGATCGCAATAGCGGAGATAACCTAAGTTTGGCAATGACGATCGGGGCGAACTGAGTGTTAGTTTCCTTGCTCAATTCCAGACTGCCCTGAGGGAAAAATCGATCCAACAGTTTGCAGTGATTCTCAATACAACGCAGTAGTTCTTAACATTGAGTAGAGAATTAAAATGGATGAGGTAGGTGAGGGAAAAGGGGGAAAATCACTACTTGGCGATCGCCAACGGTTTTGGGCCATCCGAGTTAGGCTGGAGATAATTGTGGCGACTGTTGTAATGCCGAGGGGTTAAGCGATGCTGAATCAGGTTTGGGGCAAGGTCGGTAAGGTGTTAGGTAGCCTGTTTTTGGTTGGTGGTGGGACAGTCTCTGGCGGCATTCTCCTCGGCATGGCGATCGCCCATCCATCGGGGATCCTGTTGGCACTACTGTGGACACTGATGGTGTTTTGTGGATTGGTTCCAGC
>DATNPU010000339.1:0-4966 GCA_036703105.1 Microcoleaceae cyanobacterium | reverse complement strand
TGCCGATTCTACTGCTAAAACTTCTGCACCATATTGAGTCAGCAATACTGATAACAACTCACGGGCATCTGGTTCGTCATCAACGGTGAGGATTCGCATTCCAGTCAGATCGAGGACTTGGGGAGATACCTCATCTGGCTGGTTGACTTCTGACTCAACGTTTAACAAGGGTAACTGCACGATAAACGTAGCCCCTAACCCCTCACCTGGACTATCTGCCACGATCGTGCCGCCATGAGCTTCAACTAACTGCCGCACGATCGCCAATCCTAAACCTAGTCCACCATACTTGCGGGTAATCGAGGCATCTTCTTGTCGAAAGGTCTCAAATAGGTAGGGAATAAAATCAGGATTAATCCCTTTTCCGGTATCAGTTACGGTAATGTAGGCGTAGCCAGGCGGGGAGGCAACTGGGGACACGAGAGGCGTGAGATTTTGAGCAGTTTGATCTCCTGCATCCCGGCGTTCTAAGCGGATCGTAACCTGTCCACCAGTGGGGGTAAATTTGATCGCGTTAGATAGCAAGTTCCAGACGATCTGTTGCAGTCGGGCAGCATCCCCCGAAACTTGTCCAATGTTAGGAAGCTTGGTACACAGCGAGATCGATTTAGCGGTCACGGTAGTTCTCACCGTTTCGATCGCGGCTTCAACCACAGTAGCCAGATTCACAGAGGTCATTGTCAGGCTCAGTTTGCCTCGCAGAATCTTGGCCACATCGAGTAAATCGTCAATTAATTGCATTTGCACTTTAGCATTGCGCTCAATAGTGGCAAGCGCTTCAGCTGCTTTAGCCTCGTTCAGTTTGCGAGTTTGCAAGAGCTTTGACCAACCCAGAATGGGATTGAGCGGCGATCGTAATTCATGGGATAGCACGGCCAGAAATTCATCCTTAATCCGGTTAGCTCGTTCAGCCGCTTCTCGGGCTGTTCGTTCTAACTGAAATAGACGATCGCGCTCAAGCTCCAGTTCTTTTTGATCATGAATATCGGTGCAAGTCCCAAACCATTTCACGACCCGCCCTTGAGGATCTTTGAGAGGTAATCCCAATACTAAATGCCAGCGATAACTGTGGTCGGTAGCTCGTCTCAATCGGTATTCAGTTCGATAGAAATGATCATGATGAATGGCATCAACCCACATTTCTTGGGTAGCTGGCCTATCCTCTGGATGAATGGCAGCCAGCCATCCTTGGGCGATCGCTTGCTCTACAGTTAAGCCAATGTAGTCGCACAGTTGTTGATTGACAAACTCGCAATTACCATTCGCATTGCATGTCCAAACCAGTTGAGGAATGGCTTCTGCCAAGTAGCGATAGCGCTCCTCACTGTGTTGTAATGCTTCCTCTACTTGCTTGCGATCGGTAATGTCTGTATTTGTCCCAAACCAACGCAATACTCTACCTTGGGCATCCCGGACCGGAATGGCGCGGGAGAGAAACCAGCGATATTGGCCATCATGGCCTCGTAAGGGAAAGGTATCTTCCCAAATTTCACCTGTGGCAAAGCATCGGTTAATTTTCTTAATGACGCGATCGAGATGCTCTGGATGATGGACTTTCTGCCAGCCCCAACCCTGCATCTCTTCCAGCGTTGCCCCGGTATAGTCGAACCAGCGCTGGTTATACCAAAAGATCTCTCCCCGTTCATCGGCCATCCAGGCAAATTGAGAGATGTTATCCGCCAGTGTCCGAAAGCGGGTTTCACTCTCCTGTCGCTCTCGCTCAGCTTGCTTCCGTTGGCTGATGTCTTTAAACAGAATGGCTACTCTGCGACTTTCTACTGGGCCAGTCCGAAAGGCCGACACCTCAAACCAGCGGTTCATCACATCAGAACCGCTCTCAAACTGGATTGGTTCACCTGTCAGAGCGACTTGACCATAAATGGTAAACCAATGGGATTCTAAATTTGGCAGCAGCTCACGGGCGGTTTTTCCCTGGGCCTGCTTGAGTCCAGTTTGTTGCTCAAATACGGGATTGATTTCTAAAAAGCGATAATCATAGGGCCGATCATGTTGATCGAATAACAGTTCAACCACACAAAAGCCTTCTGTCATCGATTCAAATAAGGTGCGATAGCGCTCCTCGGATAAACGCAGAGCTTCTTCCGCTTGTTTACGATCGCTAATATCAATTACCGACCCGATGTAGCCTTTGAACTCTCCGGTTTCAGCAAACCAAGGCTTGGCCGCATCGATCGCCCATCTATATGTTCCATCCTGTCGTTGCAAACGATATTCGATCTGAAATGGTTCATGGTGCTGATTCGCTTTGAGAAAGGTATGTTTCGCTAACTCGCGATCGGTGGGATGGACAGCCTCTAGCCAACCAAATCCTAGCCCTGTGGCTTCGGTTTGCCCAGTAAACTCGTACCAGCTTTGACTCAGGTAAGTACAGCATCCAACTTGATCCGTTACCCAGATCATCATTGGCGCATTGTCTGCCATGTGACGGAAGCGTTGTTCACTTTGACGCAGAGCGCCTTCTACTTGAATGCGTTCTGTAATCTCTTCACACACGGTGCTGATGCCAATCACCCGATCGCCCTGCTTGAGCGGCAAAAAGTGTTCTAGCCAGGTGCGCTTCACCCCAGGATTGGCTGGCGTTTCCCCTTGAATTTCGACATTTAATAAAGGTTCTCCGGTTTGAAGCACCGGTTGGAGTAATTGTTCTAATTTATCTGCCAAATCGGGAAATAGTTCCCGGACGCTTCGTCCCAAATGCGCTGCGATCGGTAACCCGTTGATATCGGCCAACTGCTGGTTAATTCGCACAAACCGCAGATCGGTATCCAGAATATTGAGGCCGATCGGAGCCGATTGATAAATGGCTTCAATTTCTGCTAATTGTTGCTGAAGTTGCTGCTCACTCTGGTGAATCAGAGCCTCACTCCGCTTCAGATCATCAATATTCGTAATTGTGCCAATCCAGCCGGTAATCTGATCTATCTCTGTCCTCGTTGGGATCGCGCGACAGATGAACCAATGGTAGACGCCATCCCAACGGCAAAGTCGGTATTCAATCTCCAACGGCTGCCCACGGACGATCGCCTGACTCCACTGCTCTAAGGCGCGATCGCGTTCATCGGGATGCACCGTACTGGCCCCAGCAAACCCCATTGATTCAGCCTCACTCAAGCCAGTGTATTCATACCAGCGTTGATTCCAGTAGTTAACGGTTCCTGTGGCATCAGCTGTCCAGACCATTTGGGGCATGGCTTCTGCTAACTCGCGATATCGCTGCTCACTGACTTGCAGGGCGGCCGCAACTAGATTGCGCTCTGTAATATCTAAAAAAGCACCGATCACTCCTCGGACCTGATTCTGGGTATCCCGCAAAGGAGTGGCATAGGACAAGATTTGCTGGATAGTGCCGTCTGGTCGCAGAATCTCAAACTCGGCATCTCGTATATCCACCCCTAACCGAGCCGCCGTTTGCATCGGCAGATGGTCAGTAGAGATCTCCTGACCCTGCTGCCAAACCTGATAGGTCGGTTGCTGTTCAGCGGGAGCGCTTTTTGAAATATTGTTGCCAGGGTTCACGCCGAGTAATTGTCGTAGGTAGGCATTATGCTGCATGTCAGAGCAGCTTGGATCTGTGGCGATCGCAATTCCTACAGGAATCATATCTACCAGTGTTTGCAGGTCTGCGACGGTCTGGTTTAACGCCAATTCTAATTGCTTGCGATCGGTAATATCCCGCCAAGAGGCTACGAACCCGTCATGCAATTTGGTGGCACGAATATCAAATGCTCGTACCAAGCGTTGTTCACCATAGACATCCTCATACACCAGTGAATCTTTAATAAGTGGCGCCCCAGTTTCCACGAGTTGGCAGTACTGCTCAAACAAGCCTGACTCCCGATGACCCGGCAACACGTCGCATAACCGCTGCCCAATTTGCATCGCCTTCGGCATCCGATTGTTTTCACAGGCGGCGGCATTCAAGTAGTCAATCCGAAAATCAATAATCTGGCCAGACTGATCTCGGATGGATGAGAAGATGCCGAAGCAATCCAGCATATTCTCGATCGATGTTTGGAACCGCTCCTGGCTAGATTGCAATTCCCGCCGTAATTCGGCATTGTCGATCGCACTCCGCATGGTCAACCGCAACTCATCCGCCGTCATGCGATCTCTAACTAAATAATCTGTTGCTCCATGCTTGAACGCCTGCACTGCCATTGCAGCATCTTCCCCATCCACGACAACGATCGGGGGACAGCCATCGCCCATCTGTTCTTTCAGTTGCCTAAGCAGATGGAGGTTACCGGAATCAGGAGAATGCAGCTCTAGGAGAATGCCATCAATCTGTTGAGCTTGGGATAGAACCAGGACTGGAACATGATTTGGTTCTATCAGAATTCTGTATGCCACACCCTCATCTAGCTGTAATTGCTGCTCATAATCATGACATTGCTCATTAGTCTCAGCAATGACAAGCACGGTTCGATGAGTTGGCATACTGAATCCCTAAGTTCCGGAGATCTATAGAAGTGAAAACCGAGGAGCTGAAGATTTCGTTAGAGAAAAATTAGTTCTAAATATTACTTGAAACAAAAGAGTGATTTTAGCTTCGTTTTAGAAAGGGCCTGAAGTAATGGGTGAGAATTGTCTGGCCATTACGGGTATTGATCAACCCTTCGCGATTTCAAGGTTGAAATTATCTCTAGCGTAACCAATTCGGCCCTGAACAACATTTCCTCTTGATAAATTTATTATTTTGGATTTTATAGTCTTGTTACGCTTTAGCCCCATCTTTCAAAAGGTATAGATCATTACATTTGATGCCTGGGATTCAGTGAGCTACACCTAGCTCAAGATAGATTTTTTGTAATCGTTCAGGGAGTTGTGAGCTGGGATTGAGAAAAAAGGAGGGTGCTGTTAGGCTAACAGGATGGTAGAAAACTTGCCCCCTGATATCAACGAGATCAGCTCCGAGGACTGGGAACAGACTCCGGAGAGTGTCAAG
>DATNPU010000333.1:0-11767 GCA_036703105.1 Microcoleaceae cyanobacterium | reverse complement strand
ACTGGAACTGGCACCACGACTGGAACTGGCACCACAACCGGAACCACGACTGGGACAACGACTGGCACCGGAACCACAAGCGGAACTGGAACAACAACCGCTCAAGGCCCGACGCTTAATCAGACCACCGACCTTGATCCCCTAGATGGAACGCTGCAATTTAACGGGCCGACAACCAGTTTCCAAGTTCAAAGTGTCGGTACCCCAGGAGCCAGAGAATTCAAGATTGACGGCACGATCGCGAATTTGAATATTGCCCTCACCGCTCCATTTACCTATACCCAACAAGGAACTCTCAGTGATACAGCGGCAACCACCTACCGCATCAATGGTGAAGGGCCGGGTTATATCGCGATCGGTGGTAGTGGTGGTTCTATTGCCTTTTCTGGGACATCCCGACGGGCAACGCAATTCCGGTTTGACCAAGCGGGTGGCAGCATCGATGGTAGAAGCGCCGGAGATGTAGCGTTTAATTTACGGGGTCAGAATGATGACTTTAGTAATGGCTACACCCCAAGTTCTGGCTTGTACTCTAACGGGTCAACCTTTACGGTCACTCCATCAACCACTACAGTATCGATTTCTGGTTCAGCCTCAGCAACCACAACGAGTGGAACCACAGGCACATCGTTTACCGGCACTCCAGTTCGGATTGTTGTTAACAATACCAATTCGATCTTCTTCGCGCCATTCAATGCCACGGTTAGTGTGAATAGCAACGGTGAGTATGAAGATAACGCCACCAGCTACTACACGATCTACCAACCGGCCGGATCAGTACAGTATGTGGTTGAGCAAGCTTCCGGCGATCGCATCCTGGTGATTGAACGGGAACGGGGACGCGGCCGGGCGCTCGGTCGGCAAAAGCGAGTGGTCGCCGTTTATCAAACTGTGGGGCTACCTAGCCGCGTCTTCCCTGGCATGATTGGTCTACGCCAACTGCCAACGGAACAGGCTGGAACAACGGGTACAGATGGGACTCAGCCATCATCTGGCACAACTACACCCGATACGACAACTACCCCTAGCAACACCACAACCCCTAGCACCACAACGACACCAGACACCACAACGACACCCAGTACAACAACTCCTGATACAACGACCACACCTAGCACCACCACAACCCCTTAAGCGGGTACACCCCTACGACCTCTGGTTTAAACTCTCAAACTCTGGTTGAGGCAAAGCTAAGGACTGAGACTTCACCTGTTCTCAGCACCCAGCACTTTTAAAGCACGTCCTAGGGAATCCAAGTGGGATGGCAATGGCCTGATGTTTTCGTGAACTGATGGAACAGGGTAGGAGCGAATACCTGCCCTGTTTTTTGCTGTGTTCCAGACCTGGTACTTTACGATTGGGGTTCGGTGGCTAACCAGGCCCGTAGTACCTCTGCTATCGTCCAGGCTTGGGCAATGCATCCTCTAGGCGTCATAGGAGCATCCCCATCAAAAATTTCGCTTAGTGTCCCAACGCCAGCCGCATTGAGATGATTCATCATCGGTTCCAAAAACTCACGCGCCTTAGCAGGATTGTTGTAAACCCGTAGATGCGCTAAGACAAACGGGCCTAACAGCCAGCCCCAAACGGTTCCCTGATGATAGGCAGCATCCCGTTTTACTGGATCCCCTCCATAGTGACCTTGATAAAGCGGGTCACAGGAAGCCAGCGATCGCAACCCGTGAGACGTTAAGAGCGATCGGCTGCAAGCATCCACTACCCCTTTCTGTTGAGCATGATTGAGCGGACTTTCAGTTAACGAAACCGCAAAAATTTGATTCGGACGCAGCGACGCATCATCACCATCCAGACTGTCTAATACGTCATAGCAATATCCCAGCTCTGCATTCCAGAAGCGACTAAATCGAGCTTGGGCGCGATCGGCGATCGCTTCATATTCCTGGTGAGGTTTGCCGATGCGGCGAGCTAAATGGGCGGCTGTACGTAAGGCGTTATACCAGAGGGCATTAATTTCAACAGGTTTGCCGATCCGAGGTGTGACAACCCAATCACCAATTTTGGCATCCATCCAGGTGAGCTGAACACCCTGTTCTCCGGCATATAACAGACCATCAGCGGGATCAAGGTGAATATTGTAACGAGTGCCCCGACAATGCCAATCTACAATCTCTGCCAGTGTCGGAAATAATTCCCGAATCAGGTCATCATCTTCGGTGACGGCATAATACGATCGCACCGCTTCAAAGTACCAGAGCGTTGCATCAACGGTATTGTATTCAGGTTGTTCTCCAGCATCAGGAAAACGATTGGGGATCATGCCCTGATCAACATATTGGGCAAAGGTGCTGAGAATCGCTCGAGCAATTTCGGGGCGTCCCGTGGATAGCGTCAAGCCTGGCAGGCTGATCATCGTATCCCGACCCCAATCACTAAACCAGTGATAGCCCGCAATGATGGTTTTACCATTCGGTTCTTCGGGCGTCGGACGCTGAACGATAAATTGATCGGCAGCCAATACCAAGCGATGAGCAAACTCTGGCTCCCGAGATTCAAACGGGCGGCTAGTGCGCCACAGACCTAGCAATTTTTGCTCATAAATCCGCCGATTCTTTAACGCTGTTTCGCCATCAGCGGTGACTTTGGCTTCACTACTGGCCACGATCGTCAACGACTCACCAGGCTGCAAAGTCGCTTGAAAGGTCGCGGTATGCAGGTTATCGTCCTGATCAGTTAAGCCACGTTCACGTTCGGCGGCTAGATCAAAGCCGTAATACCAATCATGGGTTGGGGTAACTTCGGCGCGATCGCTGAGAATGGTAATTTGGGTGGCTTCAGGAAAGGCGGAGATACACACTCCATGGTCGATCGGCACAACGGTCATCCGCCAACCCTGCCCCCGACTGCGGCTGTGATAATCCCGGTAGTTAACCAACGTTTCCAGATTGAGGGTTAAGGGTTGAGAAGCTCGCAGGAGGTGATAGTACACATACGTTGTATTGGCTCCAGGTTGCATCCAAATCCGCTTTTCCAGCAAGGCATCACCACAGGCATAGCGCCAGACCGGAATTGAGCCCTCTAACGTAAATCGCTCAATGTTCCGGTAGCCGTGCGGAGACACAACATTCCCAGCCCAACGGTTGGTGCAGAGGGGATAGAAGCGATCGCCGTACACCACCGTTTCATCCAATTTGCTGACGAGGAGAGTGCGTCCTAACGGCGGGTTTAAGGCAGCTACCAATAGCCCGTGATAGCAGCGGGTTAACGATCCCGCGATCGTGCCTGAGGCATACCCACCCATGCCATTTGTGACCAGCCATTCTCGCGTTTCTGCCAGATCCAGTACACCACACACTTCCCGCCCAAAATGAATTCCCACTGGCATCATTGCTCTATTCTCACCGTTCTACGCTTATTGCCACGACTGGCAAAACCTGATCTATGCTTGCTTGTGCTATTAAACTCTAGCAAGTTGCATCGTTGCTGATAGGCAGATGAGGATTGAGTTTTCACCGCAATTTTTTAACAGTAACGATGCCATCTGTAATGTTTCAATTGGCCTCGCTCTGGGGATCGCAACAGAATTAACAGACATTTCAGGTTATCGTACTTTGGCTCACTAATGAATCTATAGCGGTGTTACTTCTGGTTTTCCTGCTCAGGAATTAACTTCAGATCGCGCCTATCCGCAATTTCTGTACTGTCTCTGACAAGAATCAGGGGCAATTCGCTGCATAATATTTCAGTTGTTTCAATCAAACTGTAAGAGTCATGGGGCGCGCCAATAAAGTTGTGCTGGCATATTCAGGGGGAGTCGATACCTCTGTTTGTATTCCGTACCTCAAGCATGAATGGGGGGTAGAGGAAGTGATTACGCTTGCCGCTGATTTAGGGCAAGGAGATGAATTAGAGCCAGTTCGGCAAAAGGCGCTTGACTCTGGTGCCTCTCAATCCTTAGTAATTAATGCGATCGAGAGCTTTGTCAAAGATTATGCCTTTCCTGCAATTCAAGCCAATGCTTTGTATGAAAATCGGTATCCCTTATCAACCGCACTCGCCCGACCTTTGATTGCCAAGTTACTGGTAGATGCCGCAGTTGAATATGGGGCGGATGCCGTCGCCCACGGTTGTACCGGCAAAGGCAATGATCAGGTGCGGTTTGATGTCTCGATCGCCGCTTTGAATCCGAACCTGAAAGTTCTCACTCCAGCTCGGGAATGGGGCATGAGTCGAGAGGAAACGATCGCCTATGGCGAACGCTTTGGCATCCCTGCACCAGTGAAAAAGTCCTCGCCCTATAGTATTGACAGCAATTTACTGGGCCGGGCGATCGAAGCTGGGCCGTTAGAAGATCCCTGGACAGAACCCCCCGAAGAAGTGTTTGCGATGACTAAGGCGATCTCAGAGACTCCCAATGAGCCAGAGTATGTCGAAATTGGTTTCGAGCAGGGAGTCCCGGTGAGCCTGAATGGTCAAGCGCTTGATCCTATCAGCTTAATTAGCCAGTTAAACACGATCGTCGGTAATCATGCTGTCGGGCGGATTGATATGATCGAAAATCGTTTGGTGGGGATCAAGTCCCGGGAGATTTACGAAACTCCAGCCATGACGGTATTGATCGATGCCCACCGGGATCTGGAAAGCCTGACACTCACCGCAGATGTCACTCAATACAAACGGGGGATTGAAGAAACCTATTCCCGCATGATCTACAACGGTCTCTGGTACAGCCCACTCAGAGAAGCACTCGATGGCTTCGTCCAGAAAACCCAGGAACGGGTAACTGGAACAGTGCGAGTCAAACTGTTCAAAGGTAGCGTGATCGTTGTGGGCCGTAAGTCAGCCAACTCTCTTTACACAGAAGATCTGGCTACCTATGGCGCGGCTGACCAATTTGACCATAAAGCGGCTGAAGGCTTTGTTTATGTTTGGGGATTACCGACCCGAGTTTGGTCAGAAAAGCTACGTCAGTAATCCCAGCTAACTAGTTACTTTCGACAGTAGATTCTTCAGGCGGTTGGCTATGAGCTGCCGCCTCTTGTTTGGCCTTTCGCGACTCTAGCCATAAGGGAATCACTAACCAGGCCACAACGACTAGTAGAGTCAACACCGCAAATCGACTAGCCCATCCCACTAACTGTTCTAGCGGCACAATCTGCCCGGCCACATAGGACAAAGTCACCATCACGGTTGCCCATGCGGCTGCCCCTAAGGTGTTATACAGCAGAAACTTGAGATAAGGCATTTCCGCGATCCCAGCAAGCGGACTCGCAAACACCCGTAGCAGGGCAACGAACCGCCCTAAAAATACTGCCTTGGTAGCATTATTACTAAACTGGTTCCGAATGTTAACCAGCTGGGTTTCTTGCATCCGCAGCACACGGCCTAGACCTAACAATAATGGCCAACCGCCCCAGCGTCCGACCCAATAGCCGATGTTGCCTCCGATCGCAGCTCCCAAGATAGCATCCCCTAGCACGATCCAATAGTTCAATTGATCATTTCCAGCGAGAAAGCCTCCTGCTAGAGTCACCGTTTCCCCAGGAATCGGAATTCCCACATTTTCCAGCAGAATACCCAGAAAAACTGCCCAGTATCCATACTGCTGAGCTAGTTCCTGGATCGTTTCCAATGAGATAAAGTCCAACGACATGCAGCGAAGCCTTCACAAAACGTTATCCGTTGCTCCGATCTTGACGCGCTGATCGAAGATCTGTCAATTCTGTTGGCTCTATCCAAGGGCAAGATTTTGGCTGTAGAGAAGAAATTTCAGTCACGAACTATTTTCTAATCACATGACGTCCGACTAAACCCTATCTATAGATAGAGCATGTTTCTATCTTGCTGGCGGTTGACAGCCATAGCTGTACACGAGAGTACATTTTTCAGGCTTTTGTTAAAACTTCACTAATAGGCGGCAGCAGTCCCGCTTCTTGATAAAGATTCTATGAAGTCGTTGGAAGATCACCCAGCTTTCATGAATCAGTTTCTATAGTTGTTGGAATCAAGGGGGATTCCACGTAATTTCCTGGATAGCTTCTTAACTGTAGTTAGTCCCTTAAGTCACCCGTCATGCTTCAGCCTTGTCTGAATGTAATGCCTTCATCACTTACTTCTCTGACTGTAAAGCCTCAGTAATTTTACTGGGTTTACCGTCCGAGAACTCTAACTCGTTGTCCACCAGGGGTTTGCAGTTCAGTACGGTATAAGGAGATGTTTATGATTCTTTCTCAGGACAATAAATTTGCGTTACTGCAACCTCAAGGCTGCCTAGACTCTGGTGGTGGGAGCAAGTTGCAAGAACAAGTAGGAGCGATCGCCTCAGATACCTACAAGCTCTGGGTCATTGATCTCGCTCAGGTTGACTTTATTGATAGCTCTGGGTTGGTTGCATTGATTGCAGCCTTGAATCGAGCCAATAAGCACCGCTGTCGCCTGGTAGTTTGTAACCTGCGTCCAGCTGTAAGATTAATCTTCGACATTACTCGTCTCGATCAAGCCTTCGAGATTTTTGATAGTCAGTCTGCCGCTTTAAATACGCTGCTTCCCGTTAGTGCGGAGACTGTATCGGTTGCGGCTCAGTGGGTTGCCGCTTAGTCACTCAACCTTAATCCTAATCCAGTCACCTTCAGCTCAATGGGCTGGCATCCTATCACTAGGGTTGCCAACGATCGTCAGATCATAAATTGGCTTGCCAATGAGGCAGTGCCAGTGGCACAGGAAGAGATCAGGGGTTTGTACCCCTAGGCTGGCGATCGCGGGCAAATCTGGAAACGGTAGCAGTCGATCAAAATATAACGTTTGCTCAGTAATCCCAAACTGCATTAAATAAACGGCAGGTGGAGCGTTTAGCGTCCTCAGTAGCCGAAATCCTAATTCATAGGCAGATTGCCGCCATTCGTCGCTCAAGTGAACTGGTTGGCAATAAGCCTGTTCTTCTGTAGCTGCACCCTGAGTCAGCGATCGCTCAATCTGGCCGATTGCCTCGGCATACAGTGAGCCTTTTGCAGTATGGACGATCGGCAGCCACAACTGGCCGTCCCCCGTAGCATAGTGCCATTGCGCCACTTGCTGTCGTAGCCCGGTAATGTCTTGGCAGGTCTGATAAATCTCCTGAGCGGCAAACCTGAGGTGGGTTGGCAGATTAAGCGTTAGCGGACACAGGAGAGTTTGAGTCAGTGCCGCAACTGGATCTGCATCCAGCCGAGAAGCTAGGTCAGTCGTAGTAACAACTTCAACCTGCCAGAAGGCATCGGAGTCGCTGAACGAGCGATCGTCAGTCGTACTACCCGTTTGGTTTTCCTGCAAAATTGCTTGCTTCAATGCCGAGATTCCCTGTGTGACTTGAGGGAATCCATCACAGGTAAGAGAGGTTGCGGCTGGCTCGATGACAATGAGAACGTGGGGCATTAACCGAAATTAGGCAGTGAGACACCCAGACCAGACCGGGGGAAGCTAGGGAGATCGAGTTGGGACTGACGGCGAGTTCTGACCGCCAGCCGATAGCTAACACTTTGCAACTCGGCATGGAGTTGACGATTTTCCCGCTGGATCATCGCTACTTTCTCCTTCACAGGAGCCATACGTTCCGCAAACTTCTTCCGATAAATCTTGGGCAATTCTTGAATCACCTGCTCCAACATGCGAGAGCGATCGGTTAATTCTTGTACCGTTTGTTTCAGTTGGTAAATTTCAGCATCCCGCTCAGAAATTTGCTCTTGATAAAACGTTACCTGTTGCTCAACGGATTTAAGTTGCTCCCGCAGGGCCCGAACTTCTCCCAGATGCCGCTCAGACAGATCGGCAGTGGGCTGAAAATTCACGTTGCCTTTGACTAGGCGAAACAGTTCTTGAGACAACTGCTGCACGAGGTTATCGCGGAGCTGTAATTCCTCACGTAATCGAGCAACCTCAGCTTGGGAATCTTGGTGGTTCATTGGGTCAGAAGCGTGGGTCACGGCTTAATCACTCCCTTGTTAAGTGGCTTGAGATGACTGCAATTGTTCTTCCCAGCGTCGGGGGGAAGACGCACGGCGAATTTCTCGCCAAATTGCTGTAGCCGCTAATGTACCATCTGCAACCGCAATTGACACCTGGTTAATCCCTTCTTTTAAATCACCTAGGGCAAAGATCCGGGGATGGGAGGTGCGGCACATGCCATCCGTGACCAAATTACCCCCACTCCAGTTCAATTCCAACCCTTGTAAATAGTGACTGTGATACTGTGCCCCCATTGCAATGAGCCCAGTGTCTAGTTCAACGATCGTGCCATCGGTTAGTTCCACCCCAGTCATTTCATGATCGTGCCCTAGAAATTGCTGAATCGGTGTTTCAATCAAGGGATAGCCATGATCCTGAAGTTTTTGGCGCACTTCAGGTTTAACTTCACATAAGCCTTGGGTAAAGACCGTAATGTAGGGCGTAAACCAATTCAGGACAAACGCCGTATTCACTCCAGATTCAGTATTCACGAACAAGCCACACCGCTTATTCGCCATTTCATAGCCGTCACAAATCATGCAAACATGCAGGTTATACCCCGCATAGTCGTAAACATTTTGCATGTCTGCAAGTTTTGGCAAGTGATCCATAATGCCAGTGGCTGCAATGATGTACTTGCACCGGAAGATGGGGTAGGTGCTGTCCTGCTTGCCAACTTTCACTTTGACTGCAAACGTTTCGCCTTCATCCACTACTTCCTCAACAAAACCCATCAGGTAGTCGCCTTCCAGGCTGAGGTAGTGTTGTTGTCCTTGCTGCAATAGGGTTCTTCCAGGCGTATCGGGAGGCAAGCCTAAATAGTTACGCAGGTCTTGCATCCAAAAAGAGCGTCCTCGCCCTTTTTCAATCACTAACGAGGACAATAAATAGCGTTGTAAATAAAGCCCTGCGGATAGCCCACCGGCTCCCCCTCCAATCACGATCGTGTCATATACATGATCCAGCCGTTGATCTAGATTCTTTTTCGAGAGCTTCATGGGTCTATCGCAGGGTAATTCTGAATTTCGCAGGTAAGATTTACTCGTCTGCAGCGGCTTCAGCTTTAGGCTCTTCTTGGCGAATCGTCAGGTAACGAATCACCTCATCACCTAGTCGCATCGCCCGTTCTAGCACCGCCACTTGAGTACCATTACCACGGTAGTTCATTTGAATATAAACGCCTTCCCGCTGCTTTTTAATTTCATAAGCGAGCCGACGCTTACCGCGATGTTGGGTTTCTAAAACTTCTGCCCCACCATCTTTCAACAGAGTTTGATATTTTTCGATCGCCTGCCCGACCACTTCTTCGCCCAGATCGGGACGCAGGATGTACATTGTTTCGTACAGTTGAGTCATGCTTTCAAAGATCTCCTTGTGGACATGAAGGCTGCCATGCAGAAGCCAATTCAACTCAAACCGAGATGCCAGGCGTTCACTATCCCAGTCACCATTCGGCTCAGTTGAGATGAAACTGCAAAGAAGCAAGGATTTATAATTCTATACCAATTTCCGGTGTATCCGGAATAGTTGCTGTGCGTTGAGAGAGATGTCAGTCTAATCTGTAACCTGAAAAATCGATGATCAGGACACAAACCGATCAAGAATCACCAATAACTTATAGGGAATTGTCTAGGCTATGGCACAGCGCTATGTCCGGGTTCAAACAGCAGACGGGCAAATTTATTATGGTTTACTGCAAGTCGATCGTCAGGTACAGGTGTTAGATGCTGCTCCCTGGTTAAAAGGACAACCGATCGACCTGGAATTAGCGCCTAACAGCTATCAAATTCTCGCCCCCTGCGCCCCATCCAAGGTGGTGGCTGTGGGCAAAAACTATGCCAATCATGCGGCGGAGATGGGAACTCCTGTACCGCAGGAGCCATTATTGTTTTTGAAACCGTCTACAGCCGTGATTGCCGCAGAAGCGATGATTCAATATCCACCGCAGTCCGAACGGGTAGATTATGAAGGGGAACTAGCCTTAGTGATTGGGGAACGCTGCTTCGACTGCACTCCAGAACAAGCCCAAGCCAAAATTTGGGGCTACACGATCGCGAATGATGTAACGGCCCGTGATTTACAACAGCGAGATGGGCAATGGACTCGCGGGAAGGGCTTCGATACCTTTTGTCCGCTGGGTCCCTGGATTGTCCGAGAACTGACCCCTGGAGCCCGAATTCAGACCTTCTTAAATGATGATGCCAAACCCGTACAATCGGCCTCGATCGACCAAATGGTGTTTGCTCCCGATGTTTTAGTGTCGTATATCAGCCAGGTAATGACGTTGTTACCCGGGGATATTGTTTTAACCGGAACTCCTGAAGGCATTGGGCCAATGCAGGTAGGGGATCATGTTCGGGTCGAAATCGAAGGGATTGGTTATCTCAGCAATGTTTTAGCCCCTAGGGAAGCACTGGGTTAAATCCTCGGTTGGTCATCAATCAATTCGCACTCACAACAATAGAGATGCGATCATCGCACCTCTATCAGGTCTGCATCCAACCAATTTGCTTGTAGCTAAACTTCAGGAGTTGAATTAACGCACCTGAGTATAAGCAGCCTCGGAGATAGTCGGAATTTCGGCATACCGGCCTAGTGCTGACTGGATGACCGCATAGCCAACGGCTGCGATCGTGCCCAGAAACACCGTATTAAATAATATTTCCTGGATAAAAGGGGCATTGAGGCCACGGACGACCATAGACAAGCCATACTGCCACAGAATCGAGAACAGGCTCAGGACAATGCCAAACAAAATTGATTGCATGACATTGAAACGAATGAAGTGAGCGATCGTCTCATTGCGTACAACCAGCAAATACAGAGCGAAGAACGCCGCTAAGGGTAGAAAGGGTGTCCCATAGTAAAAGACCAATAATGGCCACAACGGTTGAGCGATCAAGCCGATCAATGGAGCCAGGAAGGAGCCAGAGGTTAATAGGGGAATGCCAACAAACCCCAAGACATCCAGAACTGGCAGCAGGTACGCCAAACAAGCGAAGACCCGGTCTGTAGGGGATGTCGAGCCACGCCAAGCCATGTTATGTTCTCCCAAGTAACAGCGTTGTTCGCCAAGTGTTTTAACTATGCTCAGAATAACGTAACTTCAAGGGGAATGCCCAAACTCGTTCGCTGACGAACAGGGGATTAATTATGCGTCTAGCCACTAGAGCGGTCATTCAGCTTATATACGTTGAGGCCTGAAAGGCTCACGATCGTCGTTGCATCGTGCCCAAATATTTCTCTAAGTAAGGAGAGAAAACTTCATAAATTAATGTAAACGGTTGGCCATGATGCCAGAACAAGTAATGTCGTCCCCAAAAGGGGCCTGCCTGTCCAAAAGCTTGTTCTAGTGCCGACGAATGTCCATAATAAATGCCCTGGACATCCCGATACAACTCAGTTCGCAGCCGAGCTAAACTAGCCCAGATCGGTAAGGCTCGATTTTGTAAGTACTCATCCACATAACTTGCTTCCCACCAGGAGGTAGCGTAGGCTAGCCGCTGACCGGATGCCGTGCGAAGCCAAACTTGCCGCCGTAACCGAGGGCCGGGAACTACTTGAATTTGCTCCGGAGCATGATCCGAGTCCATACCGATCGCCGACATATCAATTACATCGACTTCAGTCGGCTCCCCAGTCACAAGTTGTAAGTGCCGCGTCGGGGAGCCGTCACCTAATAACAAAATTTGCCAAGCCGGAGCCAGTTGGCTATGGGGTAGACCCTGTTGGACAGCCAGTTCATCACCCTGCCAGATTGGATCAAGGGCATACCATTGCTTTGGCCGGGTAAGCGGTTCAGTAGGACGAAAGGTAGCAGTCAATTTTC
>DATNPU010000321.1:0-4980 GCA_036703105.1 Microcoleaceae cyanobacterium | reverse complement strand
CATTTCACCGGAAAAATGCCGTTCCAAACCGTCTATATTCATGGGCTGGTGCGGGACGAAAATAACAAGAAGATGTCTAAAACATCGAATAACGGCATTGATCCCCTGCTGTTGATTAATAAGTACGGTACAGATGCGCTGCGCTATACCTTAGTCAAAGAAGTGGCTGGGGCGGGACAGGATATTCGGATGGAATATAACCGGAAAACCGATGAATCTGCGACGGTAGAAGCGTCACGTAACTTCACAAATAAATTGTGGAATGCCTCCCGATTTGTCTTGATGAATCTGGCAGGAGCAACTCTGGTGGCTGAACCGACGCTGCCTCCAGTCGAGCAATTGGAGTTTGCCGATCGCTGGATTATCTCGCGCTTCTATCAAGTCACGCAGCAAACCCGGAATTACATCGAAAATTTCGGGTTAGGGGAAGCGGCCAAAGGCTTGTATGAGTTTATCTGGGGCGATTTTTGTGACTGGTATATTGAACTGGTGAAGTCGCGGTTACAGGGAACTGATAGCCAATCCAAGGCAGTGGCGCAACAAACGCTAGTGTTTGTGCTGGAAGGGACTCTGAAGCTGTTGCATCCATTCATGCCTCACATTACCGAGGAAATCTGGCATACCATCACTCAGACAGGAGACGATCGCTGTTTAGCCGTCGAGGCTTACCCAGAAGTCAAGTCCAACTTGATTGATCCTGATCTGGAGCATCAGTTTAATTTACTGTTTGACACCATTCGCACAATCCGTAACCTGCGGGCAGAGGCAGAAATTAAGCCTGGGGTGAAGATCCAGACGATCTTACAGAGTGAAAGCGATCGAGAACGCCAGATTCTCACAGATGGACAGACCTATATCTGCGATCTAGCGAAAGTCGAGCGTTTGACGATTTCGGCTGAAACTAGCGAAACTACAGAATCGTCCCAAATGGTAGCGGGAGTTGTGGGAACGATTCAAGTCTTAATCCCACTAGCGGGAGTTGTTGATCTGGAGGCATTACGAACTAAGTTAGAAAGAGATTTAGCCAAGATTGAGGCAGAAGTGAATTCGCTGTCTACTCGGTTAAACAATCCCAATTTTGTCAATAAAGCTCCGGCCGATGTGGTGCAAACCGCACAAGCAACTCTGGAGGAAGCCAAAAAGCAAGCCGAAATTCTGCAAGCTCGATTGGCTAAACTGTAGATCATCCACCCTGGTTTTTCTCGCTTCCACGTAAATTCACCCAGTTCCATGAACCAAAACCCGTATAATCCTGATCAGAATGAATCAGCCTTAACATGTTGATTTGATGTCTGAGTTGTGAAGTTATCCGCATTCTCTTGTAGTGTTCACATACTGAGCTTTATGTTTAATTTGATACCCCGACAATGCAGAGAGGCAACGTCATGCTGCATTTAGCTCAGGTACAAACAGCAGAGAAGTCGGGCAAGGCCGGGTTGCGCTTGCTAGCATTTCAACGATCGGATTACGCTTGGTCGAAAGTTCAGGATGAGGAATTTTTAGCCACTGAGGAGGCCACGTCTTGGAGCGATGGCCTACTGGTATTAGTGAGGCTATCGGAGAACCGGGAAGTTCTGGACATTCAAGATGCCAAGAACTGGGTGATTGAGATTGTTGAGAGTTTCTTGGTCAGTGGCGTCACGCCAGAGTTCTTACGGGAAGAAACCGAACGGGCAGAACAATGGCGCCGCACCCTGACCCTCCAAAGCCAGGAACTTGATCGGCGGGCATTAGAACTAGAAGCGCGCCGGGAGCAAATTCAACAGCTTGAGGAAACCCTGAAACGGGAAAAGAAACAGTTGGAACAGATGGCTGCTGAGTATAAAACAAAGCTCAACCCATCAAGTTAGAATCTGTGCTTTGATCCGCGATCGACCACAAATCCTGTCTCTGAAGTTGTTCCGGCTTCAGCCACTTGATAGTGTAGGAAAGTTATTGATCTTTATTCTGAGAATTCTCTGAGCTAGGGCATACTAAAGGACACAATTTTGACGTGTCCTGTGTTCTATGCATCTACTGACTAAAGGACTGAGTACTCGCCGCAAGTGGTTGCTCTTGGCGGGTATCACGATCGCCCTAGCGCTACTCTTGCGGTTCGGGTTGAGTCTGTTGCCGAGTCCGGCTCCACCCCCAACCGCCTCATTCCAACCGTTGACAACGATCGCTCCTACGGCGCAACGAGTCGAGGTGGGGTTTTATCCGATTCATGTCTATGAACTAAATATTTCTAGTAATACGTACTATATCGATACTTATGTTTGGTTTAAGTGGAAGGGCAATCTTGACCCGATCGCCAATCTAGAATTTGCCAATGCCGTCGATGAATGGGGCATGACCCAGAGAGCGGAATACGAAAAACCGATCCGGCAAACCGATGGCAGTTGGTATCAAGTCTTGCGGGTAGAAGGGCGATTTTTTCAACCGTTTATGTTGTCCCGCTATCCGTTAGATCAACAACAGTTAGGCGTGACGATCGAAAATTCCATTTATACCGCCAATCAACTGGTGTATGTGGCGGATACAAAAGATTCTGGCTATGCGGATACGTTATCTGTTCAAGGATGGCAAATTAGCGGTTGGCAACTTCAGAACTTACTACATAGCTATCCCAGCCGATTTGGCTTTCTAGAAACAACGGTTAATCCTTATTCTGCCGTGCGGTATGAATTACAGGTCACTCGCCCGCTCAGTTATTTTATTTGGAAATTATTGCTGCCTTTGGTGATTGTGCTGGCTTCCAGTTGGGGAGCCTTATTGCTGAATCCCCATTATGTGGAGCCGCGCATCGCCATTCCGATTACTGCTTTACTGACGATCGTATTTCTACAACAATCCTATTCCAGCGCCTTACCGGAATCCGGCTATTTAGTGTTGCTAGATAAAATCTATGCCTTAGCTTATCTGTTAGTCATTGCCACCATTATGGAAGCGATCGTTACGGCAGATTGGGTTAAAAGTGGCAAGCCAGAAGATTTTCAGCGTGTCCTCCGGCTCGATCGCCCCTTTTTGATTCTCCAATTATTGATCCTAGTCAGTGGAATTTTCCTCCTTATCGCTCTCTAATCAGACTTGGTAATTTATTGATTGCGCACTTGGCGAGCTAGATCGAGCAATTGTCCCCAGCGTTTTTGGACTTGCTTTGTTGTCCATTTCAGGGTTTTGGCAATTTCAGGTTCACTCGTTTGGGCTTGCTTCAGCGCTAGAAGCTGGCGTTGCTCAGAACTTAATTGATCCAGGAAGATTTGCCATTGCGGAGTGGATAAGCCGAGATTTTGATCGATATCGGCCCCAAGCCACTGATGCACGAGCTTCCAATTTTGGGACAGGGTAAATTTTTCCACATGATACTTAAAGCGTTGCTGTAAATAGTCCCGTTGGCGGGCCGTTAAGCCCAGAATTTGGTCAATCTCCGGAGCAGATAAATCTTTTAGCTTCAGAATCAGATAATTCACACAGTCGGCCTGACCTTCCGATTCTAAGTACTGGATCAGTTCACTAATCACCCGATCGCGCAAGACCGCTTCTGAGGAGTCAACCGCATCCGCCACCGTCTGTTCCCGCAATTGCTGGACGATCGGCGATCTATTGTGAGCTTCAGCCTCTTCACCTTTGGGCGATTCCAACGCTTGCTCAATGTCCACCGACACTTCCATCGGTTGCCGTTGCCCGAACCGTTGCGCCCGCAGCACAATCAATTGCTGGGTTTGGCCACCGGGTAGCCCAATCCGGCGTTTGGCATACTGCTCGGTAAAGGCCATATACTCGGCCAATTCCAATCGGGTATGGGGTTGATAGTCCTCGGCTAAACCATTTTCGCGGCGCAGCGCCTTGAGCGACTCGGAATAGAAGCCTTGGAGGAAATCTTCAATCAAGGTGTAGCGGGCTTGAAATCCGAGCTGCATCCGGGTAGGAGCGACGTAACGGTAAACCATTGACCCCAGGGTGCTATGGAGTTCCACCCGACCTCGGCGGGAACCAAGCTGGTAATAATTCAAACATTTCTGCATCCGGTGCCGGGCCAGCGACAGTTGCCACGTCCGCATTTGACCGGATGATTGGATCCGCCCACTTTTACTGCAAATGCGATCGACTTCGGCGGCAATTCGGCTGGCCAACGTTTCTACCGTGCGATAAGACCCATTCACTTCCGCCCGGAGTTCGTTAGCAATCAGTTGGGCCAATGCTTCAATACCCATCAAGTTGGGATTTCTAGGAGTTGGCTCAGGGCTAGGGTCAGCAATGGCAGAGGGTTGCAGGCGAGCCGTAGAAGTAACAGCACAGGCAGCATCGGGAGTAGCAGAGTTGACAGAGGTTGAGCGAGAAATAGCTTCAATGTTCATGGTGGGGTAGTGCACAGATACAGGGGTGGCAGGACAGTGAGATGAGTGCGGAGGAATTTCAACCGACTGAGAGGTAGGTGAGCCAGTGGTGGCTTTAGAAAAACTTCGTACCCTAATATCTCGTATGCTAACTGTCATAGTTGGCTACACACGGCAAATAAAGTATTACGGTCAACACCCCGTGACCCTATGGCACTTTTGCATCTGGTCACTGAACTCTCCTGATTGGCTGGACGATGGGCAACCATAATCATCTGCTTTGGTGACTGAAACCGTTTCGGCATGGGAATTTACTGGTTGGCTGAGGTTAATCTCCATCAGTAACCATAGTGGACAGTTGGCAATCTGGTTATGCCAGTTCGCCCTGAGCCGTCTCCCTGAAAAAATGGTTCTGACCATCCAGACACAGTTAGTGGGTCGTTATCCGGATAGTTAGACGAATCCTCACGAAATTTAGTTCACTTCCACCACAAAATTTTCAACCATCTCCCATCCCTGACCCCGACGAAGCACGATCGGTTCCTCAGTGGTCAAATCTAAGATCGTAGACGCCTCATAACCGGGTTCTGCCCCATCGTCCACAATGATGTCTACCACTTTTTCCAGGGCATCAAAGAGTTCGAAGCGTGATGTGTAGGGT
>DATNPU010000310.1:0-2506 GCA_036703105.1 Microcoleaceae cyanobacterium | reverse complement strand
AACTGTCCCTGAGTTTGCTGGTAAATAAACCGAATCACTTCGGTCGATCGTTGCCGGAGCGGTGCCCCACTAATGCCACCGGCCTCCGCCTGAATGGGATTGCCGGTATCAGGCAAAATTTGGGTCTTCAGCCCCTGACGCTCAATGGTCGTATTGGTAGCAATAATGCCAGCTAGCGCATGTTGTTTGGCTAACTCCACTACTGCCGTAATCTCATCCCACTCCAGATCAGGAGCAATTTTCACTAGTAATGGTTTCTGCCCTTGATTCTCTTGCTGTAACGCGTCCAGAATTGGAGCTAATTGGTCACTGGCTTGAAGCGATCGCAGCCCTGGCGTGTTAGGAGAACTGACGTTCACCACAAAATAATCGCCCCACTCTTTCAGCAACTGGAAGCTAGCTAAATAATCCGCTGCGGCCGACTCCAGAGGCGTAATTTTCGATTTCCCTAAATTAATCCCGATCGGAAAAACCGCATCAGACAACAGCAGATTCTCCTCCCCCATCTTCCCCATCTGCCTCACCTGTCCACCCCATCGTTCCTGCAAACAATCGGCCATCGCCTGCGCCCCATGATTATTAAATCCCATGCGGTTCAGTGCAGCGCGATCGGGTAGCAAGCGAAACAAGCGAGGTTTGGGATTGCCGGGTTGGGCGTGAAATGTGACGGTGCCTAATTCAGCAAAGCCGAATCCCAGACATGACCAGACCCCGGAGGCCGTACCATCTTTATCAAATCCAGCGGCTAACCCGATCGGGTTCGGAAACCGTAGACCCCAGAGGTCAGATTGCAAGCGAGGATCTGTCAGGCCATAGGTTTGTTGCAGTCTAGTCCGCACCCAATCAGCAGGGGTATCGCGATCAGCAGTATCTAGCCACCGCAATACTTGTAGACTCCGCTGATGCAGCCATTCCGGGTCGGCTTTGACTCCAGAAAACAAGATGGGACGAATGACCCCACGATAGATATCCAAGCGAATGCTTCCTATAGCTGAATGAACTGTACGCAAAAGCAACTAACTGGCTGGTTAGTCCTGGCTATAAATCCCGTATGTTGCGGGGTGAAGTTATCAACTCCGTGG
Source organism: Microcoleaceae cyanobacterium (assembly GCA_036703105.1). Classification (GTDB taxonomy): domain Bacteria; phylum Cyanobacteriota; class Cyanobacteriia; order Leptolyngbyales; family Leptolyngbyaceae; genus Pantanalinema. The sequence continues at coordinate 1,424 of DATNPU010000310.1, read as the reverse complement.
TCTAGGATGGTAGCATCAAACCGTCTCCCTGAGTTCGACTCGTCTACAAGCAGGTTGCCGCTTTCTTTTTGAAGACTACCTGAGGAATCCTGGGGCTACACGACAGCGTTAACCGTCTCAGGGCAAGCTGAACCCCAGTAGAAGCGAGTCGATTCTGCATGATTCAAGGTCAAGGATGATGGGCTTGACTTTGATTGGGAGAAATCTTAGCAGTTCGTGTCAATTTAGGCAGTCTCCTATTCCGCTCTCCATTGATCATATCTATGTAACTTTTTAACGTATGTCCTCTTCATATTTCTGGTTTGAATTCGTATCAGCATCTCTATTGCGCTACAGAAATGGTTCAACATAAGGAGCCGAACGCTTACGACAAACAGTTAGTTGCTTTAGGGCGAGTCCTGCAAATATTGCGGGAGGAAGAAAACTCTGATGTCTTGATTGAAACAACCCTGAGTTATCTTCATGCAGAATTTGACTATGGCCTAGTCTGGTTAGGACTGTACGATCGCCTGGAACACCGCTTGTTTGGTAAAGGAGGCATGACCCCGACCGGGGAAAATCTCTCTTTTCTGAAACAACGGTTTCTGCTGAGCCCAGGTGACATTATGGAACAAGTGGTAATTCAGCAGCGGCCAGTGGCCTTGCCCGATCTGCGGGAAGAACTCCGAGCTGGAGAGTGGCGGAAAGCAGCACAGATCTTTAACATTCAAGGCACGGTAATTTTTCCGATTCGGTATCGTGACCACTGTTATGGAGTAACGCTCCTGGGGTCTTCCCATTGGGGAATTTCGCCCAGTTCTGAGGAAAAAGCTCGGCTGTCGATGATTTTAGGGGAGTTGGCAGCGGCTTTATTCAAAATTGAGACGGAGTGGCAACGGCAGCAGGCCAAGCATCCTGATCAACCGATGTTTGCTTTATTGTCAAAGTTGCGATCGCTGACGGGCTTGGGGCCGCGGTTAGAAGCCGTAGTCGAAGAAACCCATCAATTTATTCAGCCCACCCGCACCAGTGTGTATTGGTTTGAGCGGGAACGTCGCTACTTCTGGCGACGATTAAGCAATCGACAGAAAGCCAGTGGATTTCACGAATCCAATCAGCCTGCCTCTGGCATCACCGTGCAGGAAGTGAGTGGATTTTATCAAGCGTTGCTATCCGACCAAGTGGTGTCGATTGGGGAAGCCCACAGTTCCCTCAAGGCCGACACCACCACCCGGTTAATGCAGCAAATTCGGGCGAGATCGCTGTTAGCAGCGCCAATTTTGTTTCAGAACGAACTGTTGGGGTTTCTGGCCGTTGAGGGGAATGAAGCTCGCATTTGGTCGGAGCAAGAAAAGAGTTACGTACGGGGGGCAGCCCAGATTATTGCCTTGACGGCCCCCTTAGATGAAATGGAAGCGACGATCGGCCAAATTAAGTTAGACCAA
>DATNPU010000303.1:0-3413 GCA_036703105.1 Microcoleaceae cyanobacterium | reverse complement strand
CTCAATCCAGAGGTATTTGATCAAATCATTGGACAACGCGGACGATCACGCTGGCAGCAAGTTTGGGATGGCATTCAAGCCGCCTATCGGGTGGGATTCAATCCGTTAAAGCTGAATGTGGTGGTGATTCCCGGTGTGAATGATCAAGAAGTGTTAGATCTAGCCGCATTAAGTCTCGATCGCGAATGGCATGTCCGCTTCATTGAATTTATGCCGATCGGTAATGATGATCTGTTCCATACCAAAGGCTGGATTGATTCGGAAGATCTGCGGCAACAAATTCGCGCCAAATGGGGGTTAACCGAGTCCCAAGTCCGAGGCAATGGTCCGGCGGATGTGTTCCAAATTCCCGGTGCTAAAGGTACTTTGGGATTCATTAGCCAAATGTCGGAGTGTTTCTGCGATCGCTGTAATCGGATGCGCTTGTCTGCCGATGGTTGGTTACGTCCCTGTTTGCTGAATGAAACCGGACAAATTGATCTGAAAACGCAGTTACGAGCTGGCGTTTCTTTACCGGAACTACGGCTACAAGTGCGAGAGTTACTGATGTTAAAACCAGAGATTAATTACAAAGATCGAATCTCTGGCACAACGGGCAGCTACTCTAGAACCATGTCACAAATCGGTGGTTAATCTAGAAAAATCCAGTTCCCCCAGAATTAGGGGCTAGGGGGCTTTTAACCAAGTTATGTTTGCTGATTAACCTGCTGTGGTGTGGGAATTGTCACATCGATCGTTGTAACTTTGCCATCTGGACTAATGCTACTTAATGGGGGTTGAATAGCTTTCGCATTGCCAACAACTAGTGTCACAATATTGTCGGGTTTCAGGTATTTGTTAGCGACTCGTTGAACATCGGCGATCGTTGTAGATTCTACCCCTTGCTGATACTGGAAGAGAAAATCTTTAGGATAGCCGTAGTATTCGTAGGTTAATAGTCGGGATAACGTCTGTCCGGGTTCTTGGAAATTGAAAATAAATGAGTTAAGCACTGAATCTTTTGCCACTTTCAATTCAGTGTCGGTCACTGGGGAAGTACGAATTCTGGCTAACTCCGCCATCACACTTTTGATGAAGGGAACGGTCGCTTCCGATCGCGTTTGTCCTCCTGCTACAAATAACCCCGGATAATCATAGCGGGGACTCCAAAGCCCATAGACTGAGTAGGCTAACCCTTGCCGCGATCGCACTTCGTTAAATAAGCGTCCACCAAACCCATTTAACACCTCATTCATCACGGTTAACGCCGGATAGTCAGGACTATTTAATAGTCCGCCTAAATGGCCCATGCGAATATTACTTTGGGTTAATTGGGGTTGATCAACTAAAAAGATTCCACTTCGATTCACCTGGGTGGCGTTGGGAATTGTCAGATTAGTTGATGGTTGATCGGGTTGCCAATTACCAAATTTCTGTTCAATGAGTCGCCGCATGGTTTGGGGATTAAAGTCGCCCACAATTCCCAGAATGATGTGATCGGGAGAATAGTATTGGCGGTAAAAGTTGATTAAATCCTCACGGGCGATCGGGTCGATCGTGGCATATTCAGTTGTCCGAGCATAGGGACTATTCGCCCCATAGATCAGCTTGGTAAATTCACGGGAAGTAATGCCACTCGGATCATCATTCCGGCGTGCAATCCCGCCACGGACTTGAGTTTTGGCGACTGCTAATTGAGCGGCAGCAAAGGCAGGTTCCTGAACAACTTCGGCAAACAGCCCAAACACAGGCTCTAAATCTTCACTCAGGGCACTAAAACCCGCTGAACCCGAGGCTTCGGAAATCCCAGTTTCCACCGAAGCGGCTTTTTGTTCCAGGAGTTGGTTTAGCTGAGCAGCCGGATGGGTTTGCGTCCCCCCACTCCGCATCACTGTCCCTGTCAGTTCCGCTAATCCCACTTTTTCACCTGGCTCAAAGCGATCGCCCGTCCGAATCAAAGCTGTTCCCCCGACCAACGGAAACTCATGGTCTTCCATCAGATAAACGACCATGCCATTGGCTAGCTGAAAGCGATCGTACTTAGGAATTTTGATTTCTGGTAGCGGTGGAAACGTTAACTCGGTGTAGTGCTTAGGTGTGGCAGCCGCAGCGGGACGTACCATTGCCAATAGCAATAAACACAAGGGGACAACTAAAAAACAGAATCCTAGGGTAATAATCTTGGCTCGTTGTACCCGATTGCTCAGCTTCTGCATGTCCCTGTCCTCGATCCGCCACTTGATGAATTCCTGCCCTCCATCCTAAACCACGATCGCCGATGGCAAATGGCTGACTTCATACCAGGAGGCGATCGCAAGCTAAAACTGGCACATCCGTGTTGCCTAACACTGGAGACAGGAGATGCGCTTTGTTAGGCTAGAGTCGCTGATTTGCTGGAGCAGACGAATGCACAGAGTACTGACCGGACGGCTGGCGATCGAAGAACTGACGGTGACGATCGCGGGATTGCCGTCTCGGCTAAAAGGATTGCGTCTGGTGCAAATGTCTGACTTTCACTTTGATGGCTTACGGTTATCTGAAAGCCTGTTATCTCAAGCGATCGCCGCTAGTAATGCCGCTGATCCTGACTTAGTGGTGTTAACGGGTGACTTTATCACCGATGATCCTAGCCCTATCCATGAGTTAGTCACCTGGTTAGGCAAACTTCAAAGCCGTTATGGGGTGTATGCTGTTCTGGGCAATCATGATAATTTGCGGCGGCGATCGCGCCCTGAAGTCACTCAGGCATTAACCAACTCTGGCATTGAAGTGCTCTGGAATCAGATTGCCTACCCAGTGGGTGAGGATTTGCCACTGATTGGCTTTGCAGATTTCTGGTCGTATGAGTTCAAACCAGAACCAATCATGACTCAACTCGATCCCATGCAGCCACGATTGGTGCTATCTCATAATCCCGATAGTGCCGAATTGCTGCGATCGTGGCGGGTAGACTTGCAACTGTCGGGTCATACCCACGGTGGACAAGTCATTCTCCCAGGGCTGGGAAATGTTGCTCCTTATATTCCTCGGCTGTACAATCAATTACCAAAACAGTGGAAACGGCGGCTACCCCTGTTAAAATCTTGCGCCCGTACCATGCGGAATTGGGAATGGGCACAAGGGTTACACCAACTGGGTGACAATCAGCTTTACATTAACCGGGGTTTGGGAACCTATTTACCCGGACGCTTATTCTGTCCCCCGGAAGTTACGGTGATTACGCTGGTATAGCGAATGGGATTAATTGGCTGAGATGAGAGTTGGTACGGGAGCCGCAACGATCCCTTGGGCTTCTAAGTAGGCAGCAACTCGTAAAATCAGGGCTTCATTATAAGGAGCAGCAATAATTTGAACCCCGATCGGTAACTGTCCCGGACGCTGTACTGGCACTGAAACAATTGGTAAGCCAATAAACGATAAGGGTTGAGTATACA
>DATNPU010000301.1:0-14039 GCA_036703105.1 Microcoleaceae cyanobacterium | reverse complement strand
AACGGCACCACTCAACAAGCCATGGCCAAAGCCTTACAAATTCAAGGCATGAGTTTGAATGATTTGAATCAAGCGAATGCCAGTTTGAAAGCATTATTAGAAAACCCTGATCCTAAAGTGCAATTAACGATCGCGAATTCTCTCTGGGCTAGGGAAGGAGTGTCATTTAAACCAGACTTTATTCAACGGAATCAGCAGTTTTATCAAGCAGAAGTCACCAGTTTAGATTTTAGTAATCCTAGTGCTACTTCAACCATTAATAACTGGGTCAAACAAAATACGCGCAATAAGATCGACAAAATTATCGATCGCATCAATGCTGATGATGTGATGTTTCTGATTAATGCGATTTACTTCAAAGGGAATTGGACCAATCAATTTGATAAACAACTGACTAAAAATGAACCCTTTCGATTAGCCAATGGTCAGCAAAAATCAGTGGCGATGATGAGCCAACACGGAGAATATCGCTACTACGAAACCGAGCAGTTTCAAGCGGTCAATTTGCCCTATGGCGATCGGCGGGTGAGCATGTTAATTTTTCTACCGAAACAGACCTCGAACCTGTCACAGTTCTATCAAACGCTCACGGCGGAAAACTGGCGCACCTGGAGCCAACAATTTCGCAGTCGTCCCGGTTCTGTGCAAATTCCCCGCTTCAAAATCGAATACAAAATTGATCTCAAACAAACTCTATCTAAACTGGGCATGGCCGCCGCCTTTGGTAGACAAGCGGATTTCTCGAATCTAAGTGATACCCGGGTGCGAATTGATGAGGTCAAACACAAAACTTTTGTAGAAGTGAATGAAGAAGGTACCGAAGCCGCCGCTGTCACCTCGATCGGCATTCGTGCCACCTCTGTTCGTCCCCCCGAAGAACCCTTTACCTTCAAAGCCGATCGTCCCTTCTTCTGCGCCATTCGCGATAATCAAACGGGGACTATCCTGTTTATGGGTGCGATCGCCAATCCTTAGCTATGACTGGCCTCTTTACGGTAGGCTAGCCCGCGCCATAAGATCACGGGGTACTTTTCAGGCCAACGGGTATTCTGACTGTGACGATCGCCGCGCTCCTGCAACAATTTGAACTTTTTGGGGTCAAGCTAGGGTTAGAAAGTAGCCAACGCTTACTGGCCAACCTGGGCAATCCTAATCAGCAAGTCCCGATTATTCATGTAGCGGGAAGTAACGGCAAAGGCTCAGTCTGTGCTTATCTGTCAGCTGTGTTGACTGCTGCTGGCTATCGAGTTGGACGCTATACCTCACCGCATTTAGTGGATTGGAATGAACGGATTTGTTTAAACGAGCAACCAATTTCATCACTGGAATTAGAACAGTGTTTGAAACAGGTGATTGCTGCGATTCAATCTGATGAGCCAACCCCGACCCAATTTGAAGTGATCACCGCTGCCGCCTGGTTATACTTCGCCCAACAACGGGTTGATATTGCCGTCATGGAAGTTGGTCTTGGTGGCCGATTGGATGCCACGAATGTCTGCGATCGGCCTTTAGTCAGCGTGATTACATCCATCAGCCGCGAACACTGGCAACGATTGGGTTCTACATTAGGACAAATTGCCGGAGAAAAAGCAGGAATCCTCAAACCCGGTTGTCCTGCCGTCATTGGACAACTCCCCCCCGAAGCCGCCACCGTTGTCGCCCAACGTATTGCCAATTTGGGCTGTCCGGCCGTCTGGGTAGAACCCGCGATCGAGATTAATCAGCCAGGATCTCGCTGGGCTAACTATCAAGGCATGCAGTATCCTTTACCCCTCCAAGGCTCAATTCAGCTCAGTAATTCCGCAATGGCGATCGCGGCTCTGAAGATCCTGCAAGACCAAGGCTGGCAAATTTCCGAAGCCGCGATCGTGACTGGCATGGCAAACACCCGATGGGCAGGACGCTTGCAGTGGTTCACCTGGAAAGGACAACGCATTTTGATCGATGGTGCTCATAATCCAGCTAGCGCTGAAGTGCTGCGGCAGTATGTTGATCAATTAGTGCTGAAAGCACAGGGAGAAAGGGGTGATGGGGAAGATAGGGAAGGTAAGGAAGATACGGGAGCAAGCAGACAGATGACTCCTTTAGCCCCCTCCTCCTCTCCCTCACCCCTTAAAATCCAATGGATCATGGGTATGCTATCGACCAAAGATCATGCCGATATTTTTAAGGCCTTGCTCCAGCCTGGAGAAGCTCTATATCTTGTTCCTGTTCCCGATCATAGTTCAGCAGATCCAGAAGCATTAGCTGTGCTAGCAAGAGATACTTGTCCTGAATTAGCTCATTGTCAGGTTTATACAGATGTGTTTAGTGGCTTAGAAGCGGCATTGAACGATCGAAAGCAACCAACTGAAACCGAATATTTAACTGTATTGTGCGGCTCATTATATTTACTTGGTTACTTCTTTAAACAGGTTAAAGGGCGAGAGTAAACCTCTCTCAGAACTAACGAACCCAGAGGCAAATACAATGGATTTGACAATTCTTAAATGATTTGTTGTCGAGAATCATCAGTAAAATCTTTTTCGGAAATTTATTCAACTCATCAAATTGTTGAGGAGTGTAGGACTGAATCAGGTTTTCCGATATTCTAATTTCTGTTTGAGGAAATTAGGAAACTGGCATGAGTGCGATCGCGAATTCAATTCATCTCTCACTACCATCAATTGTTCGTTGTGGCATTCTTTCAGCATTCGCGATCGTAGTTTCATCCGAAGTTGGCGTTAGTCAATCCATTACTCCAACACCTGATGTCACAGATAGTCTGATTACTCAAACTGACAACCGTTATGACATTACTGGCGGCCAATTTTCTAGTGATGGAATTAATTTATTTCATAGCTTCGATCGCTTTGGATTAAACCCAGGAGAAATTGCTAATTTTCTGGCTAATCCCATGATTCGGAATATTTTGGGCCGGGTGACAGGTGGCAATCCTTCCATCATCGAAGGGTTAATTCAAGTGACTGGAGGTCATCCCAACCTGTATTTAATCAATCCAGCTGGGATCGTCTTTGGTCAGACCGCTAGTTTGAATGTTCCAGCTGCATTTACTGCCACAACTGCAAATGGCATCAGCTTTGGTAATCAATGGTTCAATGCAGTTGGCACTAATCATTACTCAGCCTTAGTCGGCGACCCGGCAGCCTTCGCCTTCACAATGTCACAACCGGGTAGCATCATCAATGCTGGCACTTTAGCTCTTGCTTCAGGGCAACACCTAACCTTACTAGGCGGCACAGTCCTGAATACGGGGACGCTTTCGGCTCCAGGTGGTCAAATCACAGTTGCGGCGGTTCCCGGACAGCAGTTAGTCCGAGTCAGTCAATCCGGTAGCCTGCTCAGTTATGAGTTTCAGCCCATCAGTCCAGCGACTACTAGCCTCCCAACTGCGATCGCGAGCAACATGCCTTCGATTGCCCAACTGATCACTGGAGGTCAGGTGAGTCATGCCACAGGAGCGATCGTCAACCCAGATGGCTCGGTGCAACTTATAGGTTCCGGGTTAAGTGTGACTGCCGGAGATGTTGTTAGCAGCCAGTCAGCCGTGATCAGCGCTCAGCAAGCCAATTTGATGGCAGCGAATCATCTCACTTTGGTCACAAGCCAAATCCAAACGACTAGCGATCTCCGGTTAAGCGCCGCCAATATGGTGCGAGTGCGAGACAGTGTGACGCAACCAGTCTCTATTCAAGCCAGTGGCAACCTGACGATTCAAGGGAATCAGGGCATTGATCTACTGGCCTTACATCACCTGCCGCAAATGGCTGTGCAAAGTGGTGGTAATTTGCACTTGATCAGTGACGGCACAATTTCGACCGATGCGCATTTTCAGGCAGCCGGGGACTTTTCCATCACGACCTTAGCTGGCACTCCTGCTAACTTTCTGAGTTTCTCCGATCCCTTAATTACCGTAGGGGGTGATTATAGTGTTGGCAATTACACCGGGGCTTCACTACAAGTTAATTCCGGTGGCAATATCACCTATGGCTCTGTCGTCATTAATAATATTGATCCGGCGATCGATCCCAGTCAACCCGCTTTCATTCTCGATGCTGCCGGAGATATTACTGGCATTGGCAATGTTTCTACAACCTTTCCCACGGGCGACCTGCGGGTGAATTTTCAGGCAGGCGGTAGTATTACCACTCAGGGGATTATTACGGCTAGTCCGTTTGGGGGCAATGGTGGTTCGATCGCTCTCCAAGCTGGAGCCAATATTACAACGGGTAATCTAATTTCAGGTTCGCTCACTGGCACTGGCGGGGAGATCAATCTGCAAGCGGGCAATAATATCACTACGGGCAATCTGGTTTCCAGTTCATTGAACGGTGCCGGAGGAGGAATTACCCTTACTTCTAGTCATGGCACGATTCGTCCTATAGGAGCGATCGTGTATGGATCTCCCTCCGGTAACCAAAGCGGTGCATTAGTTGTTAATGCTCCCTCGGTCAACCTCAACCAAACCCAGGGCTTTGATAACAATGGCGCTGATACGATCATTGGCAGTGTAATTCCGCCCGACAACCTGGATTTAGAAGTTGCTGGCTCGTTTTCTACTGAAGGTGGCAGCATCACTGCTACCGTGATTGGTGATATTTCCGTGACTGGGGATGCTAATGCGCTCCGAACTGGAGGGGGAGATATTACCTTTCAAAGTTCAGGGAGTATCCGCTTTGCTGGGATTGGTAGCTTACGAACTGCGGGCGGTAACATCACTCTCAGTGCCACAAAGATCGATGCTCCCGATGTGGAATTTAATTCCAGCCAAACTCAAGGTAATGGCGGCAATGTGACCCTACAAGCCCGCGATCGCTTAACTGTGGGAACAATTAACTCCAGTTCACAATTGGGTAATGGCGGCCATGTCACCCTCGATCCTACAGGCGATATTCAAGTGCAGTGGATTAATGCCCAGGGTGGCAGTAGTGCGAGAGGTGGCAACGTTGATATTACAACCAATAGTTTCTTCCGCGCACTGGGTAGCTTTACTGATCAAAATGGTGTGAATGCTAGCATTTCTACTGCTGCTGGGACCGGTGGCGCGATCGTGATCCGGCATGGGGGCGGCTTCAACAATACCCCTTTCATTGTGGGGAATGCCACCAGCAACGGGACTCAAGGCGCACTCACCACAGGTACTAGCAATACAATCTTGCCGCTGCGATCGTTTCCTGGTAGCTACTTTCAGGGCAATTCGCCCAATGATATTCAAATTATTACCTTCGATCCAGCAATTCCTCAGCCGGTTTGCCTGATTTCTGGCTGTGACACCATCTCGATCGCGGCCCTCTTAGCCCCTAACTCTCAACCAAAAACTCCCGTCACTTTAGAGCTAATGCGCAGTGGCTTACGGGAAGTTGAAACTATGACTGGAATTAAGCCAGCCATCATTTATGTGCAATTTACCCCAACGCCAGCCGCGCAGCCTAACGTCGAAGAATTAGAGGCGGATCGTACCCAGGAATTCCATCACTATCTTCAACGCCAGATTGTGCAGGGCTTAGGATTAGCGATCGTCACAGAACCCAGAGACAACGATCAATTGGAACTATTACTCGTTACAGCCAACGGAGAGCCTATCCGTCAACGTATCTCTAACACAACGAGAGTCGGTGTATTACAAAGCGCCAACAATCTCCGCATGGCAATTTCCGATCCACGCCAGCTCGATCGTTCCACTTACCTTCCCGAGGCTCAACAACTCTATCAATGGATGGTCGCGCCCTTGCGGCCTGAGTTAGCCGCTAGAGGAATTCAGAATCTTGTATTTATTTTGGATGCTGGACTCCGCACCATACCGTTAGCGGCTCTCCATGATGGCAACCAATTTTTGATTGAACAGTATAGCGTCGGATTAATGCCGAGCTTTAGCCTGACTGACACTCGTTATGTCGATGTGCGATCGCTACGAGTTTTAGCGGCCGGAGCTTCCATTTTTCAGGGTAGTGATTTACCACCCTTACCGGCAGTGCCATTGGAAGTTACCACGATCGCTGAAAGGCTCTGGCAAGGCAAAGTATTGCTTAATAGTAGTTTTACCTTGCCCAATTTGCAGGCAGAACGGCAACGCCAACCGTTTGGCATTATTCACCTAGCCACTCACGGGGAATTTCTGCCCGGTGATCCTAGCCAGTCCTTTATTCAACTCTGGGACTCGAAACTACAACTGGAGCAGATTCGCCAACTCGGCTGGAGTACTCCTCCCGTGGAACTGGCGGTATTAAGTGCCTGTAATACCGCCTTTGGTGATGAAACGGCGGAATTAGGATTTGCAGGAGTGGCGGCTCAAACTGGAGTGAAGTCCGCGATCGCTAGTCTGTGGTATGTCAGCGATGTAGGGACATTAGGGCTGATGACTGAGTTTTACCAACGCCTCAAAACCGCTCCAATTCGGGCCGAAGCTCTACGTCAAGCACAACTGGCGTTACTGCGAGGACAGACTAGCCTGCAAGCCGGAAAATTAGTCTGGTCGGATGGTCGGATCCCTTTATCGGAAGAGTTAACTCAACTCTCTGATCTCTCTTTGCAGCATCCTTACTACTGGTCAGGATTTACGATGATTGGTAGCCCGTGGTAAAGAGAGCGGTTAATCAGGAGCTAGAACAAGCGATGAAGTCGGGAGCTGAGATTGAGGGAAATTATCGCTATTCACTCTGGCGATCGTGGGATGACCAAAAACCCCACATTGGCTTTGTTATGCTTAATCCCAGCCGCGCCGATGCGGTAGTCAATGATCCAACTATTCGCCGCTGTCTGGGATTTGCCCAAACCTGGGGATATGGCGGGCTGGAGGTCGTCAATTTATTTGGTTATCGCACTGCTAGCCCGATCGAACTTCGTCAGGCCAATGACCCTATCGGCACAAAGAACGATCGCTATCTGGCAACGTTGCCCGAACGAGTCGATCGTATCCTGTTGGCCTGGGGTAACTGGGGATATTTACTAGAGCGAGATCGTCAGGTGTTAGAGTTATTGGGCGATCGGCTACCGCTCTACTGCCTGGGAACCACGAAAACCCAACAGCCCAAACACCCCCTTTACCTGAAATCGACGGTAATTCCAAAGGTTTATCAAGTCTAAACCCATGATGATGGTGGAAGCTATACTGCGATCGCAACTCAGCCTAACCGTATCAAGCGTTGCATCAAGCTACTATTACCGATGCTTGGCAGCGCCAGACCATTCCTTTATGGAGTTGCTGGAGTTGCTGGAGTTGCTGGAGTTGCTGGGGCTGCTGGCTGAACCGGAGACAAATCCGCAGCTGGTGAACTTACAGTTACATTAGTATTAACAGCAGATGGACTAGCTGGAATGGCTGGAGTTGCTGGACCCGCACCTGGATTAGGAATGGCTGGAACTGCTGGCGTAACTGGAGTGGGGCGCGGCGTTGTCACTGGTGTTGGCACTGTAGGAGGTTCAACAGGTGTGGTTACTGGTGGCTGAGTTACTACAGGAGTGGTTGGAGGTGGAGCTGCCGCAGGAGTGGGAGTATTGGTGATTGGCGGTGACGGGATTGATGGTTGTGTGACAGGTGGTTGAGAAATAATTGGTGAAGAGGTAGGTGGGGGGGTAGGGCGAGTAGGTTCGAAAGGAGGAGCTGCTCCTGACTGGGGAGTGGTGATAATAGTTGTAATATTGGTGGCAGCAGGGGGTGATTGAGCTGGTACGGTTGCACTACCTGCTGGAGGGAAAGTAGGAGGGCTTGACGAAGACACTGGGTTTCTCATCATTCCTCGCAGCGTTTCTGCGGCGGTATTGAACGAAGAGATGCTGGCTTCTCCACGGAGCAGCTCAGTGTGAGCGGGATTGGAGGTATTAGTAGTGGAATTGGCAGGTCTAGCCGCCTGGGTGGTGGAAGGCGACATTAGCATCCAGGCCGGGTTAGCGGTAATTTGCTGAACGGTTGTAGTTGTAAGAGGTGCAGTTTTGAGGGCATCCAGGGTTTCTGCTCGAACATCAGCGATCGTCTGATCCATGCTGGACTTAGAGCCCGCCGACTGATTTAGATCCAGTCCGCTCGCTAAAGGACTAGTGGCATAAAAATTATTGAGATCAAAGGTGTAGAGGCCAATCATATTTCGATGAACAACCGCTAGTTCTCCGGCCTTCAACACATATTTCTGTGAACCATCTTGATTTGATACTTCAATGCCGCTATTGGTCAGTGCCCCAACGATCGTAATTGGCCCCAAATCATCGTTAGCATTGGTAGCTGGGATGTAGCGAACAAACAGGGCAGAACCCCGAATTCCAGCGGCAGCATTAGGGGTGCGGACTCGGGTACTACCTTGTTTCGGCTGAATCAGTAGCAGGACAGTACCACTTTTTAACTCAATTTCACGACTTCCAGGGTGAAATTCAAATAGGGCTTTCTCTCCGATCCGAGCCAGGGAGCGATCGTTAAATCGTAACTCTGCCATTGATGCCTGACCCGTTTTCAGAGCATCTCTTGGTATGAGAGTATCTTGTTTGGCCTTAGCCTGCCGAAAGCCTTGGTTTTTAAGGTTAACTTCAACAAACTTACGAACAGTTTCAACTTTGGCATTCGTGAGGGGAGTGGTTGCATTGACCTTACCTGGAAGTAAAACAGTTCCAGCACTCCAGAGAGTTAGGGCAATGGCAATGAGGAATCTAGTAGACATAAAAGCTCCAGGCGTTTAACGTCACTCCGGCTACGGCTTCAGCTTTCGATTAACCGATTCCAGAATCTAAACAGACTTGGTGGATTCTTCTCAGTGTATCTACTACCCCTGATTTTAGACCCATCTCCCAAGATGGATAATTTAGCCTACTCCACTTAAAGGGCAAATGTCATTCCAGAGTTGGAAGAATTTTGTAAAAATAATCCTGATTTTGGGGGATGACATGGCCTATTAAGATATTCAACTAATTATGTAAGCACCCGGAAACAAATAGGGTGTTGGCTACGACTATGGTCAAGGTGAGCTATCTGCACCATAAAGCAGTAAACAATGTATCAGTAGATTTACGGTTCCTGATTTGGATATTCGTTTTTATTCCCTGTTTAGATTATATTCCTATCGGTGTCGTTCTAGGTTTTGGCTCCTGATTGGGATCGGTAGTAGTCTATTAGTCGTTAGACCAGCCTGGTCTGTTCCCGTAACTAGCCCAGTTTCTGAGCCGGACTGTGTCTCTCAGTCTTTAAATGCCGAGGTACACCCACCGCAAACGACTACCTGTCCCCAGAAGCCGTCTAAATCTTTGCCGAATGTTCCGGCAGATCTGACTCAGACACAAGCGCCTCGCTTTGCTAACGATCTGAAGTCAGTTCATAGTTATGGAGCAACGGCTTTATCTCCACCAGAGTCGATCGCGACGATCGCTTTTTCTCAAAGTTCAGCCTTGCAACAATTAGCCACAGATGCGGCCACGCAATCAACAGCTACAACCAATGAGTTGCGGCCAGAGTGGACAGAGGCGAAGGTGACGATCGAGCCATCCCCTACAGCGGTGGAGTTTTCAGCGATCGCGGATCTAGAAGAGGCCAAGGCTAAACAATTAGATGCTGCTACTATCCCAACCTCGACAGACCAAAATGCTTCAGATCAATCCTTAGAGGGGAATTTCACACCCCCCATTCAGGTATTGGCTCAACAGCCTGCTAGCTCGGATTCTGTGCCAAACTCTGTGCCAAATACTGATCCAGGTCGAGACATTTACCGGATTCAGGATCAGCCACAGTTACCAAGATTAGTCAATCCTGATATTCCTGCCCAACCCCCAAATACTCCAATTCGACCAGGTGATGAACAAAATTCAGAGGATGGCCAGGAACAGGCCCAGCCTCCACCCTGCGACAACTTCGATCCAGAACTGGGTTGTATAGATATAAAAATTGGTCAACCGCCCCCACCCCCTCGATCGCCGATCGCGTATCTAATTCCCCGATTTGATGTGTTCAATAGCACCAATGTTTATTCCCAATTGGTGCAAGTTCGAGATGCCTTGATTCGACCGGGCATTACCCTATTGCTGATACCACCTTTAGGAAAAGATACTTATTTTATTGGTTCTGTAGATGGTAATTTAGTTCGTTACTTTAATTTGTCTGACATTGATTACAACGAACTGAGATTACGAGCCGGAATCTACCAGCGTCTGTCACCCAGTATGTTTGCTGAAGTTGGCTGGAGCAACCAACAACTGTTTATTGCCAGAGACGAAATTGATGGTTTACCTAAAGGGTCACGGTTCTTCAAAGATAATTCGGTTCGTCTGGAACTCAGTCGTCGGGATCAATTAGGCAAGCGCTTCTCGCTCAATTCGTTCTATCAGTTTCGCTATAGTTTTACAGAACCTGTTGATCAGTCACGGATTGCCAATACTTTAGTCCTATCGCTGAATTATGATCTAATTCCCAATCGGCTTCAGGCCGGAATTGATTATCAGCTTTCGATCTCTAACTTCACCCATCAAAATCGGGATGATTTCTATAATCAATTACTGGCTCGGCTCACTTATACTATGTTCCGAAATACTCAGTTATCCGCTTTTGCTGGATATACCTTTGGCCACTCTACCGATCCCCTGGTTGACTTGAATAGCTTTATTGCTGGTGTTGGTATAACGGTGAATCTACCCCTGTTTTAGGACGGCTGTTTAGCAACGGGCACAAGGAATAACATAAGATGAACCAGCAGCAACATGGTTCTGCTCGATCGCGGCAGACAGCGATTATTGGCTGGTTATTAGTGGCTGGGTGGGCTGCAATGGCAGCAGGAATCACGGTCTGGAATCCTGCCTGGTTACGATCGCTGGAATTACAAACCCAAAGTTGGTTTTTCCGATTACGAGGGCAGGTGGCTCCCCCGAAGCAGATTGTGATTCTGGCGATCGATGATGACTCTCTCACCCGGGGCCGAGATTCCCAGGATATTCAAGCCCTAGAACCAATTCAATCCTGGCCCTGGCGCCGCACAGCTTATGCGGAGGCGATCGAGAAAGTCATGGCCGCCGGTGCGAAAGCGGTTGCTCTGGATGTGGTGCTTGATGTACCGAGTAAGTTTCCGCAGGACGATCGACGCTTACAGCAAACCTTAGAACGCTATTCCGGGCGGGTAACGCTAGCTGCCCAACACACGATCTCACGAACGCCCACGGGTAGTTTAGAGCAACTGATCTATCCCATTCCCCAGTTTCAAACTACCCCCAACTCCATTGGGTTGATTAATTACCTGATTGAACCCGATGGTCAATTCCGGCGGTTAGCCGAAGTTTACCTGAAGCAGATAGAGCCAAACCTCCAGGAGTCTCAGGCTCGGCTCCAGACCTTTGATACTGCCAGTTTGCAAGCGGCCGGTTTAGTAGCGCCACCACCCAGAGGGGATTACATCAACTTCTATGGTGGTCAAGATACCTTCCTGACGCTCCCGTTCTGGTATGTTTTGTATCCGCAAAATTGGCAAGTTCTCCAGCAACAGCAGGTATTCAAAGACAAATTAGTGTTGATTGGCCCGACAGCTTCAGTCCTGCAAGATCTGCATCCTACTCCGTTTGGCAAAGTGCCAGGAACCGAGATTCATGCCAATGCGATCGCGACATTGCTGGAAAACCGCGCGATCGCGGCAGCTCTACCCGATCCCAGCAGTCGGAGTTTAGTAGTCCTACTTGGAGTCTTGCTCGTTGGCAGTTGCCTCCACTGGCTGCGCTATCCCCTGCGGCAGTTTCTCGCGGCTTTAGGCCTTGGTTTGTTATGGCTAGGGATTGGGTATGGCAGCTTTATTTCTGGTGGGTTCATTTTGCCGATCGTCGTTCCGGTGGGCGCGATCGGTTTGCTGGGGTTATCGCTACTGGCTAATGGTTCAGTTAGTGATCAACTGGAAAAATTACGGCTGCGTCGTACCCTGGAACGTTATGTTTCGGCTCCGATCGTGCAGGAAATTCTGAATCAGCCGGAAGACTTTCGATCGTTGCTTCAGGGCCGGAAATTAAATGCCGCTGTGCTATTCTGTGACATTCGCGGTTTTACCACACTGTCGTTTCAGTTACCCGCCGAACCTCTGGTGGCGCAACTGAATACTTACCTGGATGCGATGGTAGGAGCGATCGTCGCTGCTGGTGGCACTGTAGATAAGTTTATTGGCGATGCTGTGATGGCGGAATTTGGCTCTCCAGTATCACGGGGTGAACGGGAGGATGCCCTAAATGCAATTCAAGCGGCGTTAGGTATGCGGCAAGCCTTGGCAGAATTACGGCGATCGTGGCAACAGCAAGGCAAACCGCTCCTATTCAATGGGATGGGGATTAGTTTTGGTGAAGTAATTGCGGGAAATATCGGTTCCCTCAAACGGTTGGAATACACGGTGATTGGGGATACTGTGAATGTGGCCAGTCGAGTTGAAGGACTGACCAAAGACCTGGGAACCGACATTCTGATCACCGAGTCGTTGTACACCCTGGTGCAAGACAAAGTGGAAGTGGTGTTTATGGGCGAGCAGCCACTGCGGGGGCGCGGTAGCCGCATCAAGCTTTATAGCCTGGTGGGTTGGCAGGGCGACGATCCGGCGTTATATCACGAAATCCAGGCTGGGCAGGCTCGGGCCAAGCAGGAGATCCAACGTTATCTAGAAAATCACGGGGATAGATAAGAGCACCAATCGCTCCAGCTGCCAGCATAGAGTTTCCCCGTTTTAATACCCGCCAGTTCTAAGGACAGCAGATTCACACAGGCTGTGACTCCTGACCCACAGTAAACAATCACTTCCTCGGCTGATTCCACGCTTTGCCAGCGCTGTTGCTGTGCCGCGATCGGCTTCGCTAATCCTTGAGCATCGGTGACATCCTGCCAGGGGTAATTGACGGCGCCCGGAATGTGACCGGCTACTGGGTCGATCGGTTCGCGTTCGCCGCGATAGCGTTCTCCTTCCCGCGCATCGACTAAAACCACGTTCGGTAAATGCTTTCTGGCTTTGACTTGCTCAATATCCACAACAGTATCTGGTTGTAGCTGAGGGATGAAGTTGCCAGCTTGACTCGCTGGAATGTCACTTGTCACCGGATAGCCCGCCGCTTGCCAGGCCGCAAACCCACCGTCTAATACCGCCACGAGATCGTGGCCTAAGTACCGCAATAACCACCATAGGCGGGACGCGAAGGCAAATCGGGAATCGTCATAGGCCACGACTAAGGTTCGTTCTGCGGCATCGGACACAATTCCCATCGCCGACAGTTTAGCTGCTAGAGCGGTGACATCGGGTAACGGATGCCGTCCTCCGTGTTCCGCCACTGGACTAGAGAGATCGCGGTTTAAGTCCAGGTAATAGGCTCCGGGAATATGGGCTTCCTGGTATTGCTGCTGGCCTAAATCAGGCTGCATCAGGGCAAATCGACAATCCACAATCACAACCCGTGGATCGTTGAGGTGGTCACGTAACCAGGCAACAGAAATCAGAGGTGAAGTCATAGGTCGCAGTCAAACAATGATTTTTCAGAATTGATCTGATTTTTTCCGGATGCCGCTGGGAACCGAGCGAAGAAGGTAAATCGTCTACACTCTAGCTGAACCAGGGGAAGTTTCGATGCTGCAATATCTACGTCAACCGGGAGCCAAGCGTTATCTTGGCTGGCCATTACGAGGTTTGGCCGTGGCAACAGGGTTAGTTTCTGCGATCGCCCTGGTTTATTTGCCATCACTCTCCCAGCCGACTCTGCGGGCTAAAATCGTCGAAATTGCCGGACAACCTGATAATACAGCAGTGATTGTCGAGGGCGTGGCGGCCAAGTCGGGCAATGAGATTATTTCTGGGCAGCATGTGACGACCCCGGCGAAAGCGAAAGTTAGCTTCCAACTCACCGATGCTCTCCGGGAGCGCGCCTCTCAGTCCGCAAAATCCACTGAGAAATCCCCTCAAGCCACTTCGTCAACCTCAGCTAATGCTGGATTTCGGGTAGGGTTGCAATCTTCCTTTGTGCTAGACAACGAGTGTGTACAGCTAGAAAGTGGACGGGCGGTAGTCGCAGGAATGCAGGGCTGTATTGGCACGATCGTGATCGATACCCGCAACGGCATCTATACC
>DATNPU010000293.1:0-10369 GCA_036703105.1 Microcoleaceae cyanobacterium | reverse complement strand
TGTATCCAGTCCCAGTTGTTCTGCGTAGGTACTGAGGGCACGCACCCGCTTGCCGGTCAACGGATGGGTAGAACTTAACTCCATCCACCAGGCCCAGGGGTTAAACATATCCCAGAGAAAGACTCTGCCCATCTTCTGGGGTTCGGAAGCGACTCGATAGGCTGTTCCGGTCAAGGTAGCAGATTTAGGATCCGCAATCCCTAATGCCCGAGTGCCTTGAAGCACTTTACTCGGTTCTGTACTACGCTTACCTTCCTCTAAAATGCCGTAAGCAATTTTCACCAACGATCGTGATAAGCCATTCGGGTTCCCGGTGACTTCTGCCGCAAAGTGATCGGCATAATACTCACGCGTCCGGGAGAGATACAACAGCAGATATTCGCCCACAATATAGAACACATAGGCCATCAGCGAGGCCATCTGCGCCCCATTTTTGAACTTCTCGGCAATCTCGCTATCCCCCAGGTTATTGGCCATTTCTCGGGCATAGACATAGAGCAAATAGGTGATTTGCACGAGCGTTGCAGCCAGCGTCATCACCGCAAAATCCCAGTGAACAATGTGCCCAAGCTCATGGGCGTAGACCGTCGCAATCTCATCGTCATCCAGGTAAGTGAAAATCCCTTTACTTACCACTAACCGAGCACTATTCGGCAAGGAACCATAGGTAAAGGCTGTCGGATTCTGATCCTCAATAATGCCGAGCCGGGGTTCCTGAAGCTTCTTCTGCTGACAAACTTCTCGGATGACTTTAGCGGCTTCGGGGCTGTAGCGCTGAATTTCGGAGAGGGTTGTCCAGCGAGTGCCGTATAACCACCCCTGCACCAGATCCATGATCCACGGTGAGAGGAAAAAGACCAGGAGATTAAAGACGATCGTAATCGCAATGCCAATGATCAGGCCTTCAGTGGGATTTTCGTTACCGACAATCAGTAACAGTGATACGGCTAACACCAGAATCATGCCCCCCAACAGGGACAAGGTAATCCCAGAGGCTAGCGACAGGCTGGCAGCCACCCCGCGCATTGTGAGTTTGACCCCCCGCCGATTCGATCGCCCCGCTTTCGGTAACGATCGGGGCTGGGCGGGCAGTTCTTCGGTAGAACCGTCGGCAGCAGATCCACTTGACTCGCCACCGTCCGTGGATGTCTGTAAAACTGCTTCAGGAGCCAGGGTTTGCAGAAACTGTTTTGCCCAAGTTTGCACATATTCTTTGTCGTGGTTCAGCAGTTGCTGACACAGATCGATCGCTTCCTGCTTTTGCTCATTGCCCTTGTAGGCTTTGACTAACCACATTTGAGCCTGAGCATAATCCGCATCACTTGGATCGGTACCGTGACAATACGCCTCTAGCGCTGATACAGCTTCATCAAATCGCTGCATCTTTAAAGCCTTATTACCTTGCTGCAAGAATTCGCGACTGGCTCCAGGGCTGAGGCGTTCGTAAGTCGGTTCAGCCAGGAGTTCTGTCGGTGGTGGTGCCGCTGAGGCGGTTGAGGTCAACCGGGGTAGAATCCGCTCTGCCCATTCCCGCACTTGGGGGATGGCGCTGGTCATCATTTGGTGACAAAGCGCGATCGCTTGCGAAACCTGACCATGCTCTTGGTAGGCTCGTACCAGCCACATCTGCGCTTGGAAATAGTCTTTAGAGTTGGGATCGGTTTGACGACAAAACGCTTCTAGCCTCTGAATTGCTTCAGAGAAACGTTTTTGCTGAATTGCCTCAATCCCAGCTTGCAGCAGATCCGTATGAGGAGGCATTACTAGAGTTCTCCGGAGTAATGAATGAAGCTGAGGACATATCTAATCTGAGGATGCCCTCAAGATTAGGTTCATCCATCAATTTCATTCCAAAAGAGCTTGACTCCGGAGAAGCACAATGCTTTGTCACGAATCATCACGCTCGTTGGTACTTAGAGCTAAAACCTGAGTAACTCTCTAACGGCGGCATCTGAACTCTGTTTTGTGCTTCCCGCTGAATCGTTCCTGTTTTGAGTGCTTCATAAAGTTGTTGTAATGCTTCCATATCAGTAGATGTGTAGCCCCTGATGGCGAGAATCTGCCGGATTAATCCCTCAGACTCTACGCTGAGATATCCCGTTTGGAGGGCTGACTGTACGAGGGTGCGAATCATCATGGCACCTGTATCCCTGTTACGACGGTTGTTCCTACTATCAGCCATTTGGCGGAACAGCTAGCTGACGAAGATCGGGTTTCACTGTGATTCCTTATTCGATTACTAGTGATACAAATCACAACTTGTCTCAAGCAGGTTGGGGGCTAGGGCAGAAGCCTGGCTATCTTTACCGCCGCAGGTCTGTCCTCACTTATCCAGCCCTTACTGGAGCAAGACTTTGATCGACAGTGACATTGCTGGATGGGAGCACTTTGAATTCTTAATGCTTCAACCTGACAGATTTGTCGGTCATTCTAAAAATTCTGAGCTATTAATAGTCTGTGATTGCCGCCCGATCGCTGTGCAGGGTGACAAATTCCCGTCGAACAGCGAGTTGGCAGCAGCGGAGCGTGAGGTGAGGATATGGTTCAGTCGGGCAGTCGTGTGAGGCATCCATCAGTTGTTGAATTAGCACGGAAAGGGGATCAGCGAGCGATCGCGGCATGGATCAATCGCCTGCTATTGCCCTATGGAATTCGGGCGTATATCCGATTACCCCGACCGGGCTATCTCAAAATCTTGGTGGAGTTTCAGTGGGATGGGGATCCAGAGGATTTATCGGACGAGTGGAGCGATCGGTTAATTCGCTTTATTTGTCACCACATTTGTCGGCTCAATTCCAGTTTGATCGAAGGAGTTCGGATTGCGGGGCGCTTTGTAGGGGACTCAGACATCCTTTGGGAGCGATCGATCCGGATAATTACCTCTGCCAACCGTGCCCGACGGCAACATCAACACCTGCGATCGCGGATTCGCAATGCCTCCAAACGCAAGACCCGGTTACGCATGGTGCGATCGTTTGTCACCAGTGGGCCAGCGATCGCGGCTTTAATCATTGGGGGCATTTTGGGTTATGCCAAAGCACCAATCAACCAAACCGGAGCATCGGCCTCCTTGCAACCCAAGCCCAACCAAAACCAGAACTTAATTCCCCCTCGACCAGACACAGTTCGGGCCGCTCTGGAAACGATCCCTGTGATTAAACATAACCAGGTGGCTAATCCAAGTGATCCCTCTGTCAGCCTGCTCTTTAGTGGTGATGTTACCCTCGCCGACCATTTTCAAGAGGTGATTGGCAAAGATTACGAAAAGGTATTCGCCAAGATGGACGAATATCGCAAAGCCGATTTAGCTATGGTCAATCTCGAAAATCCCTTAACTCGATCGACTCTGGCCATGCCCGATAAACAATTCAACTTCAAAGCCGATCCAGATTCGGTCAAAGTGCTGACTTCCGGTGGAGTAGACCTCGTGACGATCGCCAACAACCACAGCATGGATTATCAAGCCGAAGGGTTGAAAGAAACGATGGACGTTTTAGATAAAGCGGGCATTCAGCATATTGGGGCAGGCAATCAACTCACAGAAGCTCGTCGTCCCGATATTTTTGATGTGAAGGGACAGCGGATTGCCTATCTGGCCTATTACGGAGACGAGTACGGCGCCGAAGACAATAAAGCTGGAGTCAGTTCGATTAAAGAAGAGCGAATTGCCGAAGATATTAAATCCATTCGGGATCAGGTTGATTGGATCGTCGTCAACTTCCACTGGGGGCAGGAACTGGCAACCCATCCCGCCGATTGGCAAACTGAATTGGGACGATTCACAATCGACCAAGGCGCAGATCTTGTTGTCGGCCACCATCCCCATGTCCTCCAAGGCGCAGAAATTTACCGGGGTCGCCCGATCGTATATTCGCTCGGCAACTTTATTTTTGGCGGGAACCCTCGCACCGACTACGATACCGCCGTCCTGAAAGTGGCCCTGAAAGATAAAAAAATGAAGGTGGAGTTTTTGCCAGTCGAGGTCAAAGGCTATCAACCGCAAGTGGTCAGTGGCGATCGGGGCAATCAAATTCTGCAACAGATTGAGCAGTTATCGGCTAGCTTCAAGCAACCCATGAAGACCGCGATGGTATTGGATGCCCGTACCTTGCCGGCCGCTCCTAACCCAGCGACTCCTACAGCCACATCAACGAGTCCAGTTGACTCCAGCCTGACCAATCCCCAGCCCAGCGACTCCACAGGGGTGACAGTTCCCACTTCCCCCGCTCAGCAGTCTACTGGCTTCTCGGCTCCCCCAGCTGCATCATCTTCCCCACTAGAAACCTCCCCATCCTCAATGCCAGCCACCAGTCCGATGGAGCCGTCGTCGCCCTCCCTGCCTGCTGGTAACTCACCCGATGCGATCGTGCCATCAACTCAGGTGCCCAATCCCAGCAATTTACCGTTACCGCCGGAACCCACTACTCCAGATGCTGGAACGACCCCTAATGATCTAGGGTTACCATCCACTCTGACATCACCAGCGGATTCCAACCATTCTGCCGATTCTACGTCCACGGCTCCCGATCCTGCTACAACTCCTGTTCCTGCGCCTGAACCAGCGCTACCCTCCGCCTCACAGCCCAGTAGCAGTAACTCCTTTACTAACTCACCCAACCGCACACCAATTACAACCCCAACGATCGCTCCTAGCTCTAATACACCCAGCTCAGAATCCTCTAACTCCGTCCCGCCAACTAGTCCTAACAGCGAATCGGATCTGGGTGAGCCTCAAGCTTCGGCTGGCCCACAACTCCCCCCCCGATCGATGTTGCAACCCCGCTTAGTCGCTGTTAATCCTGCTCCAACGATAGATCAGCCATCTGCCCGACCCGTCTCTTTAGAAGCAGCGGTGCAAATGGGCGTCTCTACGTTCTATCCCCTCCCCTCCTACCCAGACAATGCCACGGCACGAGAGGCACAAGCCCAATCAGCGCTCCGCCCCGTCAGTTCATCTAAGGGCCAGAATCAGCGCCAACCAAAAGGTGTAGCGACAGCCAAAGTCCGTCAAGTGGCGCCGGAGCAGACAGGAGAAATGATCTTCCCGGATGTCGCAATGCAAGGTAATCCCTGGTGGTGAGGTAACTTTATGGCCACGATCGCAGTTGAACAACGTCAGTATCGGACCTATATTCTCCGGGATGAAACCGGCCGCTCGGTACTAGAAGTAGTACCAGAACGAGGTGGCATCATTACCCGCTGGCAGGTTCAGGGCCAAGAGATGCTCTACCTAGATGTTGAGCGGTTTACCAATCCTAATTTGACGGTGCGGGGCGGCATTCCCATCTTATTTCCCATTTGTGGCAATCTGCCCGATAACACCTATATCGATGAGGGACAGCCTTACACCTTGAAACAACACGGCTTTGCCCGTGATTTACCCTGGGAAGTCATAGAGCAAACTACCAGAGATCGCCTCAGCTTAACGTTGGGCCTCAGTAGTAATCCACAAACGCTGGCAATTTATCCCTTCGCCTTTCACCTGACCTTTACCTACATCCTACAGGCGAATACGTTGACGTTACAGCAGCGGTATACCAACCGATCAGCCAGATCTATGCCGTTCGCGATCGGGTTTCATCCCTATTTCTTAGTTGAGGACAAGTCCGCCTTGCAGTTTCAGATTCCGGCCACCGAATTGCTGGATCAGCAGACAAAAACCACTCATCCTTATCCTGGCCGATTTGATTTAGAGCAGGATGAGATTGATGTCGCATTTACAGAGCTGTCTAGTCAGGTGGCGACTGTCACCAATACCCAACGATCGCAACGGTTGACCATCCAGTCCAGTCCAGTCTTTTCCACTCTAGTGTTTTGGGCTCTCAAAGACAAAAACTTTTACTGCCTGGAACCCTGGACAGCTCCCCGGAATGCTCTGAATACAGGTGAGCGATTAATTCATTTATCACCAGAAGCCAGTTTAGAAACGAGCGTAACTTGCACAGTTGATTTTATCTAGGGTGCGGAGGCTGTTATGGGCAAGTTCTACATGCTGTTAGGCGGAGTAGCTCTCGCGATCGCTTGGCTGGGTAATCTTGCTTTCACCCCACCAGGGAAGGGTTCATTAGTGTTTTGTAATCGCAGCCATCGCGGCACAGTCCACATTTCGCTTGCCTATCCGGGTGAGCAAAACCGCTGGCAGACTCAGGGCTGGCTTACCTTAGAGGATGGTCAATGCAGCACTTTACTGGAAGGGGATCTCTCAAACCGCTATTACTACTATTATGCTGAAACTAGCAGTCAGTATGCCTGGAGAGGGGTTCACAAATTTTGTATTTCCAGCGAAAAGTTTACCTTCATCAATGCTGATAAACAATGTGAAGGGGCAAAATCTCGCTGGGAAAGCTTTGGTGAGTTAGACACTGGGAAAAATGCCGAGAACTTTGTGCTCAATCTAGAGTAATTAGCCAGTTCGCGATCGAACCGCTCCTGAGGGTATTGCCCCAGTTACCTTACGACGCCACCACACCCCTAGTCCAACCAAACTCAGCGAAACTACTCCTCCCGCTAGTTCTGAAGGTTCTGGAACCGCCGCACAGGAGCTACCTTCGCAGGGTTTGGGGCCTCCTCCTGGTTCCGTCGGTGGCTTTAGCCAGTATGTCACTAGCCCAACCAACTCTCCATTAAAATAAGCTTCTGACGCGCTGCCTTTATTACCAACCGTAAATTCTGAACCGAGTAAGAAAAAGCCAGGATCAGCCTTAGGGGGAACTACTAAAAAACTGAGGCCATATAGCAGGCCATCCCGAAAGTAAACGCCTGGAAAAGTAGGAAACTCCAGTTCATCCCCAGACGTGTAGGTTTTGTTTAGAAAATTGAACAGTAGCGACAGGTCGCCGTTGGCCTGGGTAACGATTTCCTCTCCGCGCTTGGTTAAAACAGAATCGTCATAGCTGAACTGGCCATTGTATTTACCAAAGTAATTACCTGAAGTGACATTCACCTCAAAGTTATAGGTAACTGTAGCCGCTTGCGCAGAGTTAGCGTCCATAACAGGACTAAGGGCAACTACTCCGGCTATGACTCCAGATAGGGTTGTAAGTGCAGCGTTAGCCATGACCTCCTCGTGGTCGGTGGTGAATGAACTAAGCAAATAAGCCGGGGCAAGCTGTAAATGTTCGCGGCAGCAGATAACCCTTTCATTTACAACACAGTCATTCGGATCATTTCAGGAAGAAGATGAGACAGTTTCCAAAAACAATCCGCTATTACACGCTTGATAAAAATGCCGAAGGTAGAAATTTCATTTACATTCTGATGATTATGAACAGTAGCTATTCGCGCCTCGGCCACAATTGAACTCAGCACAAAAATGACATTGGCGGCTCTAAACTTAGATTTTCCTATGTGCAGACTATCGGATTTTTAACTCACTGCCTAGAGCAGCAAAAGCGTCTTCACCAAGACTGTACAAAACCATTCACAAATCTCTGCAACTGATTAAGCCAATTGACGTAAACAGACCGCAGCAAGTTTCCCGATTCAATCATTTGATTTTAGTTGATCGAAGAATTATTTATCAGCATATTGAGATCGTCATCATGTCTGCTTGAGTTCATGGGATTCACAGCACTGAGCCAGAGACTATTTGCGAAATTTGCCATTTACACTTGTATCCGTAATACAATACTACTTTTGTAGCACAAAACATTTTACAAGTAATCCACCTGTCATCACCACTATTTCAGGGAGGAATCATGGCGAAATTTCAAGATATTGTCCGTTATTACCGCAACTATTGGCTGATTTCGGTATTCAGCATTGCCATGATCAGCCTGTTCGAGATTATCGATCTGTTTAATCCCTACGCGATCGGGCAAATTCTCAACCTTTTATCCCAACAGCCGCTCGATGCTCCCATGCAGGCTGTGATTCACAACCTCAGCCAAGCGATCGGGCAACCTCCTAATCAATCCCTATCACTCGCCATCCTGCTAGGCTTCATCGGTTTAGCATCCGTCGGTCGAGCACCTTTACAACCCTGGTTAGGCCCCTGGTTCAACTGGGATACAGCCTTTCGCGCCCGTCGGGATCACGCCCGCAAAGCATTAGAAAAAGTACTGACCCTACCCTTAGAGTTCTACGACGAAAATAACCCTGGCCGTATCGCCGCTCGTGTCGCGAAAGGCTTGTCTAACCACACCTGGACTTACCCCGAAGTGACTGGGCAATTGATCCCTAAACTGTTTCGAGTAATCGGAATTTTTGTGGTGATCTGGTTGATTGAGTGGCGAATTGCTGTGTTGTTTTGTGTCTCATTTGTTCTGATTTTGGGCTACAGCTTGTTGGGATTAAAGCAACTGGCTAGCCAGGAAGAACGATTAGACAAATATATGGAGGACACGGAAAGCCGCACCTCTGAAATCATCACCAACATTAAAACGGTCAAAGCATTTGCGACTGAATCTCAGGAACTCATCCGCCATCAGCAACGGCTCGATCGCGAGTTCAAAGTGCTGGACTACCGGATTCACTTGGGCTACGTCAAGTTAGGCATGTGGGAACGGACGATCGTCCAAAGCTGCGTGTTTATTGTCCTGGCTTGGACTCTATGGGAGACCACTCAAGGTCATATCTCCTTAGGACATTTTGTCACTACCCTGACAGTTTCCAGCATGGCCTATGCCGAAGTCGACCCAATTTGCCAACTTGCCGAGGTATTCGCCCGTCGCTATGCCGCGATGATGCGGTTTCACGAGTTTATGCAGCTACCCCCTGGACAGGATGCAGGCAATCTGGTCATTGATCCAACTAGCGCTCCGAGCTACCAGTTCACGGGCAAAGTCGAATTTTCCCATGTCACTTTCGGGTATCACACTGAACGTCCAGTTTTGCAAAACATCAATCTATTCATTGAACCCTACCAAACAGTGGCCCTGGTAGGACGATCTGGGTCAGGAAAATCCACTTTGGTGAAACTGCTGTTCCGGTACTTTGATCCCCATCAAGGCGGCATTCTCGTTGATGGTCAGGACATCCGGCAGTTAGACATCACGGCTTATCGCAAACGGTTAGCGATCGTGCATCAGGAAGTCGATATTTTCAACGGCACCTTGCTATCCAACCTAACTTATGGGAATTCCCAAGCCACATTAGAACAAGTCCGGGAGGCTTGTCGGATTGCTCAAGCCGATGAGTTCATTCAGCAAATGCCTCACGGATACGCCACGATCGTGGGTGAACGAGGAGTGCGGCTCTCCGGCGGACAACGGCAGCGGATTGGCATCGCGCGGGCATTAATTACCGAACCGGATGTGCTGGTGTTTGATGAAGCCACCTCCAGCCTGGATTATGAATCGGAACGGGCCATTCAATTAGCCATGCGATCGATTCTGGGAACTCGCACATTGATTATCATTGCCCACCGCCTCAGTACAGTTCGAGAAGCTGACAAAATTGTGGTACTAGAGAACGGTCGGATTGGAGAAGTTGGTAGCCATGAGGAATTACTGCATCATGGTGGCATCTACCATCGCTTACATTCGCTCCAAGAAACCGGGGAATTGTTAGTTTAATCTCAATTCCGCCCATTAAAAAAGCGTCCTCCTAGGAGGACGCTTCTTCGCTACAAGGCTAAGGAGATTAACCGTTGATTGCAGGAGCGGTCAGGGCAACAGGAGTTGCTTCGCCAGCAGCCAAGTCGAGCGGGAAGTTGTGAGCGTTACGCTCGTGCATCACTTCCATCCCCAGGTTAGAGCGGTTCAGCACATCGGCCCAGGTGTTGACAACTCGACCTTGAGAATCCAACACAGATTGGTTGAAGTTGAACCCGTTCAGGTTGAACGCCATGGTGCTGATGCCCAGTGCGGTGAACCAGATCCCCACCACCGGCCATGCACCCAAGAAGAAGTGCAAGGAACGGCTGTTGTTGAAGCTAGCGTATTGGAAGATCAACCGACCAAAGTAACCGTGAGCGGCGACGATGTTGTAGGTCTCTTCTTCTTGACCGAACTTGTAACCATAGTTCTGAGATTCGGTTTCGGTGGTTTCCCGCACCAAGGAGGAGGTCACTAACGAACCGTGCATGGCGGAGAACAAGCTACCACCGAACACACCAGCCACACCGAGCATGTGGAAGGGGTGCATCAGAATGTTGTGCTCAGCTTGGAACACGAACATGAAGTTGAAGGTACCGGAAATCCCCAGAGGCATCCCGTCAGAGAAGGAACCTTGACCGATCGGGTAGATCAAGAACACGGCGGTCGCAGCAGCCACAGGAGCGCTGTAAGCGACGCAGATCCAAGGACGCATACCGAGGCGGTAGGAGAGTTCCCATTCCCGACCCATGTAAGCGAAGACGCCAATCAGGAAGTGCAGGACAATCAGCTGGTAAGGACCACCGTTGTACAGCCACTCATCGAGAGAGGCC
>DATNPU010000281.1:0-5033 GCA_036703105.1 Microcoleaceae cyanobacterium | reverse complement strand
TGGTTGAGGCGTGTCGGGCTGCTCGGCAGGGTCAGTCTGCTCCATCATTACTGCCTGCTGTGAGCACCACCCCCTGAACGATTACGATTTTTTTAATCGCGGCCCCGATCTTGAAACTTGAATGAACGATCGTGATCTACGGTTGCGGGCTATTGCTTTGGCTTGGGTTGCAGGACGATCGCAACAATCAGAGCGGCTGTTCCCCCGATCAAGCCCAGGACTAACCACAGTCCCAGCCGGTAGCCTTTGCGAGCTGCAACGACGGCGGCTACTCCTCCAATCAAACAATGGAGATTCAGGATGAGATAGGCGATCGGATCAATCGGGAGTCCGGGCATAACTGCAAGGAGTGATAGAAGAATAACACCGATTATTTCATTATCTGGGTATGAGAGAACGATCGGCGTCCGGGTGTCTGAAGTTTACAGACATGACGCTAATTGCATAGACGACAAACGGTAACAATCGGCTACTGCTGACCTGTCAGTCCAGGGGGCAGCCTAGGGCGTTGTTAGGTCAAGCGGTTCTCTAAAGCTGCATGTTAAGATGTGTAAACAACCCTGATTAACGAACCCGAGTACAGGCATGGTAACGGAAGCGCCGATCTCAATCCCCCAATCTGATTTCTTACCGGCGGGTGGTAGTGCTCCCGATCGGTTTGATGTGAAAGAAGCCTGGTATCCCGTTCACTATATTGAGGATTTAGATCCTGCTAAACCTACACGGTTTACATTGCTAGAGCAAGATTTAGTGCTGTGGTGGGATCGGCAGGCCAACCAGTGGCGAGCCTTTGTCGATCAGTGTCCACATCGGTTAGTACCGTTATCGGAAGGCCGGATTGCCGAAGATGGTTTGTTGGAATGCCCGTATCATGGCTGGGCGTTTCGGGGAGATGGAGCCTGCGATCGCATTCCCCAACAGACCGCAGGAGTGAGCGCCCATACTTCTAAACGGGCTTGTGCGATCGCATTACCGACGGTTGAACAACAGGGCTTACTGTTTGTTTATCCGGGGCAACCAGAGAATGCGGCAAAGGTCAAAGTCCCCATCATTGAACCGATGACAGAATCGCCGGAGGAGTGGATCTGTCTGAATACCTTTCGGGATCTGCCCTACGATGCCTTGACGTTGCTGGAAAATGTGTTGGATGCCAGCCATGTGCCGTTTACTCATCACAAATCCGTTGGCAATCGATCAAATGCGGCTCCGGTGGAGTTAGAAGTGGTGGAATTTGGCAAAGCTGGATTTCACGGTGTCTGGGAAGAAGGGCCTCGGAAAGGCACATTGGGACGGCAGGAAACCCAATTTATTGCCCCAAATTTGATGTGGCATGATCTGACCTCTAAACAGTTTGGGCGCACGTTAACTGTGGTGTATGCTACGCCCATCCGTAAAGGTGAATGCCGCGTGTTTGCCCGGTTCCCGTTTAAGTTTGCTTCTAAGCTACCTGGCTTTTTCATTAAGCTAACGCCACGCTGGTATTCTCATATCGGACAGAACAATATTCTGGAAGATGATCAAATTTTTCTGCATTACCAGGAGCGTTATTTAGCGGCTCACGGGGGTGGGGCTAATTTTGCCAAAGCCTTCTATTTGCCGACTCGGGCTGATGCCTTTGTCTCCGCCTTACGCAAATGGGTGAATGAGTATGAGGCAGAACCTTTCCCTGGTGAAACCTTACCACCCAGATTATTGCCAGAAGCATTGCTCGATCGCTATCATTCCCATACTCGTCACTGTAGCAGTTGTCGCACTGCTCTCAAACGGATTCAACAGATTCGGTTAGGGTTGGCGATCTCAGGCGCGATCGCTTGGGCCATTCTCCCCCTACTAATCTGGGTAGTGGGTCAACCATCACTGCTATTAGCCGTTATTGCATCGGTCATCCCGTTATTGGCTGGAGGGGGATGGTTGTGGTTAGGTCGCTTAGAACACCAGTTGAATCAAGGCCGGGAAATTCCGCCTCGTAACCTGCCGGATAAAACGTCCTAGCTGGCCCCCTAAATCCCCAATTCTGGCGGGCTTTTAATGGCTTTGCTCCCCCAGAATTGGGGACTGGGGAGCTGATGAATCCTTAGCTCGTCGTTCGATCTAAATCTGTTTCTGGTATGGGTGCCGCAAGTGAACCATCTCCTAAACCGGCTTCCCGCAACCGTTGAGCGCCAATATTACGACTGAGGACGGCTAATCCGGCCAGGTGAGCTTGTAGTCCGGCGGTACTAGCACAACAATCAGTTAACACGATCGGTTCAATGCCACGATCGAATAAATCCATCGCAATCTTTAACACGCACATATCGGTATCAATGCCCACGACATCAATTTGGGTGATGTGATGTTGGGTAAAATAATCAATTAATTCATGCGGTAAACCACATAATCCTGGTTTGGTAAAAACTCGCTCTGGCTGGGCATAGGAAACAATGAGCTTGGCTAGGCTGGTTTCTGGTTCCTCGTTGCAACTGTCCCAGTGGAGTAAGCGGGTATAAGGACTATCGGCTTGATTGACAAAGCGAGTAAATAAAATCGGGTCATGATGACCGCGTTGAATCAATCTAGCGACTCGATCGGGAATGTGATGCGTAAAGTCGTTGAGGAACCCAGACTGCACATCAACGACCAGCAATGGTGTAGGCATAACAAAGGCGAGGATCATTGTGGTGGGATGGGCATCTTAACGTTGTTCCAGTCGGTGATGCACCATCCCACAGGTAGGTTACTGTTTGTGCCTACGATTCCCGTCCACTTGCCCACATATCGCGCCATTTGACGGTGCCTTCACTGGCCACAAACCACCGACGAGGCACTAGGTTTTCGCGTAGTGGCGCTGTGCCTTCCCGTAACAAGGCGTAGCGATAAGTAATCAATGCTCCGGCACTTTGATCGAATGGAATTTCACCAAACCAGGTACTACTGTTGATATATTCCAACGGAAAGGCTTTAGCAATATCCCAATTGCCTAATTCTGGACAATCTCCCGTGACGACAATCCGCTCTCCTGGCTGGGTATGGACACCGTTTAATTGGGCGCGAACAATGGTTTGACCTTTAACCCGATCGCCGACATGGCTAATGACGATCGCATCCCGTTCAGCTAAATGCAAATCGTGAATTTTACCATCGACCACGGTGAATTTTTGATGCGTCAATATACAGGTATGTTCACCATCCGGCAAGCTAGTGACAGCTTCGGGAATCGTTGTATCGCCACCTCGATTCAGCGCCACGAAACAGACAGAATCACGATATTTGCGGGCATAGCAATAAACATCGGGAGTGATGTATTGTTGCCAGTGTCCTCCCATTGCTACCGCTGGATTCAGTCGTCGCAAGCCGGATAATAACCGAATGGTGCGATACACTTCCGTTTCGGTATCCCAGTTGGTCATCATCGGACGGTTGTAGGGATCGTCACCACCATTGGTATCGTCGTGCAGGTATTGCTCTGTGCCGTAGTAGATACAGGGAATGCCTCGGCAGGTCATGATCAGGGCGATCGCCACTTTTAACATGGCTGGATCAGCGTTAAAGCTTTGGAAGCGGGGCATGTCGTGATTATCAATGAAGGTAATCAGTTCATTGGCGCTTTTATAGCGATGATCCAAATCCAGCACGTTTTGAATGTCGTGGAAGCCCCCGGCTGATCCCTGGGCTAACGCTGATCGAATCGCGACACATAAGCCAAAGTCCAGCATCGACATGCCCGATTCATTGGCAAATTCTACCGAGCGATCGTCAAACGGGCTACTGTAAATCCATTCGCCAAAGATGAAGACATCCGGGCGATGTTTATACATATCTCCGGTAAACTCTTGCCAGAACCAGATCGGCATATGTTTAACGGTATCTACTCGTAGGGCATCTACGCCGCGATCGAGCCACTGCTTAATGGCGGATTTGATGTATTCCCGATATTCGTTATTGTTCTCATTAAAGGTGGCTAAACCAGATAATTCACAGTTCTGGACTTGCCATTCATCTTCCCAGTTAGTGACTTCACCATAGTGGTGATACCACCCATTTTTATCATCATTGAAATCAGCAATTTTAACGCCATCATCGTATAATTCGCCCTTTTTGCCACTGAAATCTGGATTGCTGTGGTTACAGACAATATCCAAAATCAGTTTCATGTTGCGTTTGTGCAACGCTTCAACTAAGCGATCGAAGACGGTATTGCGAGTTTCCTGGGTTTTGTTTAATGACGGTTCTTCATTCTCCCCAATAAACCGAGGATTGATCCGCTTAAAATCCTTAGTCCAATAGCCATGAATCGCCGCTTGTTCGATAAATAAGGCTTCGACTTGTTCAAACAAGGGGGTGAGCCAGAGTGCGGTTACACCCATGTTTTTCAGGTAATCGAGCTTGTCAATTACCCCTTGTAAATCGCCGCCCCAATACTTGCCCCAGTCCTGCCCTTCGGGATCATACAGTTCGGGATTAGGCCCTTCACTATTGCTAGGATCGCCATCATGAAAGCGATCAACGACAAGAAAGTAAATTGTTTCCTGGCGAAACTCGATGTCTCGGGTGTAGAGGAAGTCCAGGTCAATTTCGGTATCCTGTCTAGGCTCTGAAACTAAGGCGTCTAGTTCAGCTTTTGGGTCTGTAACTTGATATTGCGCGGAGGAAACTTGAGAAGGAGGAGTAGTGACCATTGTTAGATGATTTCTCTAGAGTTAAACCTGAGCGATGACTCGCTGACTAAACTATTTGCTCAACAGAAATCTTACAGAGGGTCGCTAGCTCTGAGGCTCTAACCCAGGAGAGATTTTCTTTGGTTAAGGGTTTGAAAGTCCGATCGCATCTGTAGTCGTGGGGTCAAGCTGGTTACAGTCCTATGCTGCCCAGGATCACAAGCGGCTGAATTGGAGCGATCGCTGACAGAATGCCTGCTCTAGTGGGTGAATTGACCTAATCGCTCGGGTGATTGCTTTATCAGTAGGGGCAATACCATACCGAGGCGGCTTCCTACGAGAAAACTAGTTGATGACCGGATTGGCTAGCCGGAGATTTCTGCAATCCCCCTCAAT
>DATNPU010000277.1:0-7417 GCA_036703105.1 Microcoleaceae cyanobacterium | reverse complement strand
ATCGATCACATCAGCTTCAGCTTGAATTTCTAGAGCTGGGTTCGGGTAATGTTTTTCGTACAATTTGACAATATTTAGTAAATCATGGGCATATTCCTGAATGTGAGTTAAGTTGCCATAAATAAAGTTTACGGGGTTATTAATTTCATGGGCTACGCCAGCCACTAACTGTCCCAAACTCGACATTTTTTCTGCCTGTACGAGCTGCATTTGCGTCTGTTGCAGTTCTTTTAGTGTTTCTTCCACCCGTTCTCGGGCTTCGGTAATCGCCGCAATTTGGGGCAAGGTTGTCCAACACGCGATCGCGACACCAACGAAAGCAACGGTGATTAGCAAAATGCTAAACAACGCCATGTGACTCCCCAAGCCATTGCGATCCAACCCAGCCCGCACTAACCAGCCAATACTGACAGCGCCACAGACTAAGGTAATCAGAATCGTGACCTGCCAAGCAATCCAATCGGTTTTAAGGGCGTTCAGATTTTGTTGCACCCGTCGTTGCCACCAACTCGGCTGCACAATTGCGATCGGGAGCCGTGGTGCTTGGGTGGCCATCAGGCCGACGACCCCTGGCAACAGCAGACCGATCACCAGATCCCGCCAGCCCCAGGCCCAGCCGCCAACCACCAAAACGATCACTTCTAGCCCAAAAAAGCCAAGTGACCAGCGGGGCCACCGGGCGATCGGTCTGCCCCGATTGACCCACAATCCTAAATGGATCGCGATCATGGCCATCAGATACCCCGTTCCAGTCACCATCACGACATGGGAAACATCGCCCCAGAGCAAGCAAATTAAACTCAGCAACAGTGTGAACATGAGGCTAGGTTCCAGCACTCCCCGCCGAGACAGCACAGCGAATACGGGCGGTAAATAGCCATCTTTCGCCAACTGATACAGAATCCGGGGACAGTTAGACACGGCTGTAGCCGAACTGAGCAAACAACCAGAAGTAATTAAAAATGTGACGAGAGCCGGAGCAAACGCGCCCCAAAATGGTTGGCTCGCAGCGACTAAATTTAAGTAGGCACTATCACCTAAATTCGATTCCGTAGCTAACCGCATCAGAATCCATGAGCCGCCTAAGTAAACGATCGGAATACAGTACGCCGTGATCTTCAAACAGTGTAGAGTCGCTGTGGGTTGCCGGCTTTCAGCCACAAAGGAGGAAGCCGTTTCGCAGCCATAAACTGCATAGACGGCAATGAAAAACCATTTCAGCCACTCCCCGATCGTGATACCTATCCCTGGTTCTGGGAGTAGACCGGGGCTATTCGGAGCCATGCTTAACCACCCCAACCCCTGCAAGCAAAAGGTCAGCAGAAACCCGATCGCCGGAAAGACGAAGAAGGAATGTAGAATCCCTAAGGTTCGGGTGCCACTCAAGGCCACAACAAACGGCAAAATGGCAAAGCCAATCCTCAGCATGGTTACCGGGCAGTCCACTCCCAATGGCACCAGATTTTCCTGAATCAAATCAGTCAGGATAATTGCATTCATCGCTGGGACGGATACCCAGCCTAATAAATAGCCGATCGCACCATAGCGAGCTAAAGCCGGAAACTTACGTAACAGATGAGTGGTGTAGTTGGGCGTCCCACCCGCCACATCCGAAAAATAAGCTCCTAATCGTTTCACCTGCAAGTTTAATAGAATGCCAATGATGGTTCCGGGTAGCCAAACCCAAAGGGCATTTGCGCCTAAAGCGGCATGCATGGCAGGAGCCGTACCTAACCAGAGTAAAAGGCCACTAAAGCCAAATCCCCAGGTTTCTAGTGAGGTCAGACTTCGGGCTAAGGGCAAGACAGGGAGTGGGTGCCGAGCCATTTGTGACAAAAGTTAAACTACTGCCACCAGTATTCCCACCGACCCAATCTAATTATCTTTATCGAAATCTTTCCTGTAGGTACTGTGCTGAGTTAGCTTCCTCAATCACATACATCGCAAAGTGCTGAGTGCTGAGAACTGAGTGCTGAGGATTAAACTTAATCATGACAACACTTTTGGCCTGTCCTAACTGCTGCTGTGAACGTCACCCAGGCAAGATTAGCGATCGCATAAAACAGGGTAGGTATAAAACCTACCCCACTTAAAAGCGCATTGGAACACAGAAATCAACTGATGGTTTATTGCGGTAACAAGCATTTATCCGAATCGCATCCGGCTGGCCCCGCTTCTGCCATTTCTCCGGCGTCATACCGCAAGAGGGCTTGATGGAAATCCTGAGTTTTCCGCCGAGCTACCACCTCCTGACTCAGTTGATCATATTGCTGCTTAGAAATTGGCTCAAACGGTAAGCGAGGAAAGGTCTGGTGATCATCAAACCGGGCGAGTAACGCGGAAGAAATATAGCCCTCATGGTTCTGAATCGCCGCATGAATCCGTTGGGCTAACGGCTCAATGTCAGCCTCCCGCAGTTCGATCGTCGAACTGGTGTTGTGGGTTGTCCAGTACCGTTGCACATTCATATAAAAGTCGAATTGTGCCAATGCCGAGAACTTTTCGATCGCAATTTCATCGGCTCCCGGTAAATTTGCCCAGGACACCTCAACGGGAATTTCCAGCAGCCATTCGGTACACCGTGGATCAAAGGGATCATGCAGCAGATTGCCATTCTCATCTTTGTCCGATTGGGAGGGCACGATCGTGTAACCGTAATCTAGCCCTGCCAAAGCAACTGGATCATTCTTACGGCAAGTAATCCGGCGAATAAACCGTTGAGCTTTGGGCGGATGCCACCCCGGACTAGCTCCGGTTAACAGGGATTTCGTTCCGGCTGGTTGCACCGTCGTACAACGATTGGGACGCTTCAATTCATGGCGATCGCAGTAATCCCAGACCACTCGATGCACCAATTCCTGCCAACGCATCAAATAGGCTTGCTCCCGTTGCCGAAATTCAATGCCAGCCACCGTATCGGGTCTACCTGCCTCCCACCAGCGCAACCAATCCACCCCAAATGCATGGACGAAGAAATCAAATAATCCCGTGAAAGAGACACCGACGATCGGATCAAATTCACGGGATTGTTGATAGCGTGGCTCGACAAATTTATGGTTCAACAATGCCGCTACAGATAATGCCGCTGCTGTGAACGCTGCATCTTGTTCCTGCTGATTAAATGGGTCGAGTTGGTTGAGATGAACCTCAGATAAATTGCAGTGAAAATTACTCCCTAAAATTTCTCCGCATGGGTTCAAACCATACCGCTCTAATCGATGATCGACTTCAGCCGCAGGCATTTGCGGGAATTTTTCCTGTAACCAAGTTTTGGCATTACCTGATATGTAGTGCTGCAAGAACTCTATTTTTAATTCTGGCGTTGGTAGCAGATCAACATTAGAACGGGCGATCGCTTCCGGGGCATATTGAATTGCTCCTTCTCCGGAATAAAACTGTTTCCGAACCGCATCAATACATTCCTGTTCTGTTGGTTGATGATGGAATACTCGCGTATGATTGGCCATCCGCAGGGCATCCCGTTCTGGATCAATCCGCCAGTTACCTTCCGCATCCTGTTGCCAGAGATTATCCTTCGCGATCGCAAACTGTTCATCGCTGCTAATCCCCTGCCTCATGCCAGCTGACCTCCGGATGTTCCCGGCGACCACGGTGGCAGCGGCTTCATCGATTAAGAGGCAGCATTCGATCGACGTCAACTGACGACCGATCGCTTTATTCAGAATGGCGGCACAGCGTTCATATAGTCCGGCTAACCGAATGGGATTGGCAACCCCCCCAAAGCCTTTGAGAATTTCACCTTCTGCCCGGACATCGCTCAGGTTAACTGTAACGTTAATGTCTCCAGAGAAGCGATCGTCGCTAGAGAGTTCTAATAATGCCTGATAAGACTGTACCCAGCCCTGACGGCTATCTCCGACATGAATATGCACTTGATGGTCGTTGACCGTAACTTGCGTCTGTTCCTGCCGTTGTTCGGGAGGTGTTACACCAACAGTGCCTTCCAGGGTCACTACCAAACGATTTTTGATGGCTGGCAATTGATCAATATATTGCGGTTCCAGAATGGCTCCAGTGCCACAGCCCATCATGGCTAGATCCATCATCAGCCCAAAGGCACGCCAGTCAACCACGTTAGTACTGGTGCAGTTATAGGCTCCCGAAAAATTCTCTGGCTTACGGATCCAATCTGTACCACCGACCCATAACCAACGACCAGACGGCAAGCTTTTCAGCTCTCGCTGCATCTTCCGAATTAGTTCGGCTTCTTCGGTGCTCAAGTTACCTAATTCGACTAATCCCGCGATCGTCCGTTGGGTTACTTCTTCCCACGATTCCCGCTGACCATTGGCCCGACGGCTATAGGTGCGATAGAACACGGGGTTAGCCACCGGAGCATTCGCAGGAAACTGACTAGAAAGAATGCCTGCGGCATCCGACGCTTCTGAGCGGTTTTGCTGGCGAACCTGTTCAAGCTCTCTCACCATAATCGGGATCTCGCTTTTGGCTATATATGGGATTTCGGAGTCATAGTCTACACCATCTATGGGGTAGAAAGTCCGAAACTCTAAAGTTGTAACACGGAATTTTGGATTTGCCGATCGCTGTTTACTACAATCTATCGAAAAAATAGTACAAAAGCCCTAGGCTGCTCGTCTTTTATCTCCTTAGGGCACAATAAGGCAAATTCCCCCACCATTGCCATGCTCAACCCTTTTGCTGGTGCGAACACGCTGGCGACCAGTGCCCAACAGCTTCAAACCTTACTGCTGTCATTCCATCCAGTAATCATTATTGAAACGGTCGAGGAGGAGCGGGTATTCACCCTGCTCCAGACAGCGATTCAGGACATGAAGATTTCTTTATATGAATGGAGTATTACCCAAGGGTTGGTGCGATCGCATGGGAGCGAAAATCGGTGGGTGGATGAATGTGCCCCAGTGGGTAGTACAAAACCCGCCACCTTGGATGAAAAAACGACTGACCCATTAAGAGCGCTGCAATATATTCAGAAGGACACCCAGAAAGGGGTATTTTGGCTAAAAGATTTTGCTCAGCATTTAAGTGATCCCGTGGTCGCGCGACAGTTCCGGGAAGTAGTGCAGGTATTAGTGCAACGGCGAGCCGCTTTTATCCTGACTGGTGAATCGATCAAACTACCGCCCGAAAGTGGTCATGATGCAGTTTACTTCGAGTTGAAATTGCCCGGACGCGACGAATTGCAGCAAGTGGTCTCTGATGTCGTGCGATCGTTGATGGTAAAGAATCGAGTGCAGGTACAGATTCAGGAGCAAGATTTACCATCATTAGTCCAGGCGTTAAGCGGTATGACTTTAAAGCAAGCCCGTCAGGTGATTGCTTATGCGGCTCTAGAAGATGGCAAACTGACCGTCAGCGATATTGAACGGATTCTTCACCGTAAGGCACAAGTGATGCGGGAAGAAGGAGTGCTGGAATACTTACCGCTCCAGAATCAACCTCTGTATCTGGGCGGATTCACTGGGCTAAAACGCTGGCTAGCCCGAGCCAAAATCGGGTTTACACCTCAAGCCAGGGAACTGAACCTCCGACCACCCCGAGGCATTTTAATTGTCGGCATCCAGGGGTGTGGGAAGTCTTTAGCCGCCAAAGCGATCGCGCAAGAGTGGAAACTGCCCTTACTCAAGCTGGATGCCGGGCGACTTTATGACAAATATGTGGGGGAATCAGAGAAAAACTTCCGCCAAGCCGCTCTATTGGCAGAATCTATGTCTCCAACGGTACTTTGGATTGATGAGATCGAAAAAAGCTTTAGTAATAGCGACTCTGATACCGATGGCGGCCTGAGTCGGCGGCTATTCGGCTTCTTTCTCACCTGGCTCCAAGAAAAATCTCAGGATGTGTTTGTGGTCGCCACCGCCAACGATATTTCCAAAACGCCACCAGAGCTATTCCGCAAAGGTCGCTTCGATGAGATTTTCTTTGCAGATTTGCCTGACGCTCAAGAGCGAGGCATGATTCTAAAGATTCACCTCAGTCAGCGCAAACAACCGTTGGAGCAGTTTGATCTCGCAATATTGGTCAAGGTAACGGAGGGCTACAGTGGCGCCGAGATCGAACAAGCTGTCATTGTAGCCCTTTACAACGCTCTTTATTTAGGCAAACCCTTAGATACAGCACTATTGATCGAAGAAATTCGAGCAACCATTCCGCTATCAGTATCGCGTCGGGAAGATCTGGAGAAGCTGCGAGCGATCGCGCAAGAACGGTTTGTCAGTGTCCGGTGATCACTGATCGCGCTCGGGTTTTGACTTAACCAAACTAGAGACTTCCGAACTAGGGAACGGTTACCGTCCCGGTTCCTACACCAGTGGGGCCTTGGTTAACTGTGCCAGTACCTACACCCGTGGTTCCTTGGTTAACTACTCCTTGGTTAACGGCACCAGGAGTGGTAATGGAACGGTTAGGGGTAGTAATACTTGGGGTCGCTCCAGACCCACCAAAGGTATTAGGAGCTGTAGTCGCAGGGGACGTCTGTAAAACATCGGAGGCATTGCCAGAATTGGTGTTGTTGATGGTCGCTGGATTTGCCGTGTTAGGAGTCCCACCTGTTGCCGGTGGGGTAATGATCGTTGCACCGGAAGGAGTCACGGTGGTTACGCTGCCTAACGGAGCAGTGACAGTTCCCGTCGGCGATTGAATCACACTTTGTTGGGCCAAACTAGGCAGGGTAGCAAACAGGGTGGCACCAGCAGTTCCGGCAAGCACACCGATCAGTTGGGTCAGGGATGGGTAACGCATGGTTCTGCATCAGCTCTACCCTTTTAGGCTAAGAAATATGCCTAAAACCGCCATCACTCAAGCGACTGAAGCGATCGAGGAACTATCTATGCTCTGTGATAGACCTGATTTTCCCGGCATAGTCCAGATTGAATTCCTGATCGCTACAGCGAGGGAGCGTTAGAGTAAATAGAATTTGCCCATTGTCATCGTGGAAGCCAAGATCGTGCCGATCGGGCCAGCAACAAGCCTATATCAACCAGTAGTGGCTTGAAACCTCTAAGGAGCGTGGATTAAATAAAGGCAATAATTGGGTTATAGGTCACGACGTATCGTCATACATTCTGATAGGGCATTAGGCCGTTTTTTACTGCCAGCCCCCAGTTGTACCCAAAATGACTAGTGCGAGGTGGAAAAGATTCAGATAACCTGTACCCAGGGGAGTTAGTTTGGGAATCCTGCTTAAATAGGCTAAAGTTTCTTGTTTAAGGAAAATCAGGAGGCTACCTCTGCTAGCCATTCATCTCCATAGCTCTCTGAATCTAGTTGCTTATGGCATCCGTTGCTGACATCCGCTGATCTGACTCCCCAAATGGGAATAGAGGAAAGTCCATCATGCTTGTCTGTCCCCAATGTCAGTTTGAAAACCCGGTCACAAACAAGTTTTGTCAGGAGTGCGGTACATCCCTGACTCAAA
>DATNPU010000268.1:0-4309 GCA_036703105.1 Microcoleaceae cyanobacterium | reverse complement strand
TGTGATCTATCCATTTTTGTGGAACTGGAAAGCTACCTTGATTTCAGCTCTGGCCATTCCAACGTCATTGCTGGGAACAGCGATCATTATGGCGATGCTGGGCTTAAATCTAGAAACGATTACCCTACTCGCCTTGGCATTAGTGATTGGGATTATTGTCGATGATGCGATCGTCGATGTGGAGAATATTGCCCGGCATATTGAAGAGGGTGAGGCTCCTCGCCAAGCGGCAATTATTGCTACCGATGAAATTGGCTTAACGGTAACGGCGGCCACGTTGACGATCGCAGCGGTATTTCTGCCCGTGGCTTTTATGGGCAATGTGGTGGGGCAGTTCTTTAAACCCTTTGGGATTGTGGTATCTGCCTCCGTCTTGATTTCGCTGCTCGTCGCCCGCACACTGTCGCCCCTGCTAGCCGCCTACTGGTTAAAACCGCCTCGGAATCGTACCAATCAGGGTGTTCAACCGCTTAGCTTTTCCCGGCCGTATTACCGCTTATTATCCTGGTCTTTACAGCATCGCTGGCTAGTCGTTGGTATCGCTGTTCTCAGCCTGGCTGTTGGGATTGCCTTAATTCCGTTGATTCCTCAAGGATTCATTCCCAAGCTCGATCGCGGGGAATTTAATGTCACTTATACAGCGCCCTTACCAAAATTACCCAGCCTTCCTCCCGGTGCAACGAGCCAACTACCGTCTGGTATGGTGCCACCGAGTAATCAGCCCCTTCCTGGCAATGCACCGCCGGATAATGCTCAGTCAAACCAGACTCAGACCAATCTCCCTCCAGGATTACCAGCGGGAATGGATCCAGCTATGTTGGCGGCGGGCAAGATGCCGATCGTCAATCCCTTAGCCGACTCACTCAACGTTGCCAAGCAACTGGAAACAGCAATTCAAACGTCGCCAGAGGTGCAATCGGTATTTACAGTGGTAGGCACTCGCCAACAGCCAAATAAAGGAATGTTGTATGTGCGGTTGAATCGCGATCGCAAAATTGGCACCACAGAGGTACAGGCGCAAGTTCGCCAACAGTTACCTACGATTCCAGATGTGACGACAAGTGTTGAAGATATTCAGTTTGTCGATACCGGCGGAGATAAGCCGTTACAAGTCGCGTTGATTGGGAATAATCCAGTTGTGTTGAGCCAAACGGCAGAAAAGATTAAACAACGAGTGGATGTGTTACCAGGGTTTGCCGATGTCACCATCACTGGCGAAGCGAATCAAGCCGGAAAGGTCAACGAAATCATGCGGTTAAATTCTCGGCGGGTGGAATCCATCAGCGCTAACCTAACCGGAGATTTGGCTTTAGGTGATGCGACAAAACAGGTCGTAAAGATTGCCAATGAAGTGAAACCAGCGGGAGTCACGCTCGATTTAGGGGGTGATTCAGCTCGGGCCGGAGAAGTCTTTGGCAGTTTTGGTGTCACCTTAGGCTTATCCGTCCTGAGTGTCTTACTCGTGTTGCTATTGTTGTTCCGCAGTTGGACCGATCCATTAGTCATTGTGATTTCGTTACCATTGTCGATCGTGGGAGCATTGCTAGCGCTCCTGGTGATGCAAAGTGACTTTGGCATGATTTCTGTGATTGGCATTATTTTCCTGCTAGGGCTAACGAATAAGAGTGCCATTATTCTGGTGGACTATGTGAACCAGTTACGACGCGATGGCATGTCACGCACAGAAGCGATTTTGAAAGCTGGCCCAGTTCGCCTTCGCCCGATCTTAATGACCACAGCCGCCACAATTTTAGGCATGTTACCGATCGCGCTAGGCCTAGGAGCGGGAGCGGAATTGCGGGCCCCGATGGCGATCGCCATTATTGGTGGACTGATTACCTCCACCCTCCTAAGTT
Source organism: Microcoleaceae cyanobacterium (assembly GCA_036703105.1). Lineage (GTDB taxonomy): Bacteria > Cyanobacteriota > Cyanobacteriia > Leptolyngbyales > Leptolyngbyaceae > Pantanalinema. The sequence continues at coordinate 2,453 of DATNPU010000268.1, read as the reverse complement.
TGATCGTTGTGCCGGTGTTGTATGCCTTACTCGATGACCTACGATCACGCTCGAAAAAAGCTGCTTAAGTGTAGTGGTTTTACTGATTTACCTTAGTTCACATCCAAAAAACAGGTAGACTCCCGCATTTTACTTCCTGGCAAGATTTCTAGGATGCAGGTATTTGATATCGTGTGTCCTGATTGGTTATGAATGAGCTTTGGTTTCAAGCGATCGCTACCTTTCTTGCCCTGTTACCGATCGCCAATCCGATTGGAGCTGTACCCGTGTTCCATGCCTTAACGGAAGTGGATACTCGCTCCTACCGACGACATCAAGCCCGCCATACGGTGATCAATGTCATCCTGGTGCTAGGCACTTTTTTAGTAGCCGGACGATTAATTTTGGATTTCTTCCACTTGTCGTTAGGCGTCTTACGTATTGCGGGCGGATTGTTGATTGCCAGGGTAGCCTGGGAAAAGGCCACTGCATCGTCTCATTCCCGTCACCGTAAACCGATAATCGATCGCGAAGATATTTCGTTTACGCCAATGGCCGTGCCGTTGATTAGTGGGCCAGGGGCGATCGGTGTAGTCATGGGCATGGCCTCAAAAGCGACAGGTTTGTTAGACTACTTGGGCTGCTTATTAGGCATCGGGTTACTGGGAGTGAGTCTGTACCTGTGTTTAACCTTAGGAGATTCGTTGATGGATCACCTGGGGAAATCGGCGGTCGATGCCTTTAACCGGATCTTAGGCTTTTTGGTGTTGGCGATCGCAGTGCAGTTTGTCACCGATGGCACGTTGATGCTGCTGCAAGAAGCGATGCATAAATTATCGTGACGACGAGATTACTAATCATTGCAGATAGATCACAGTTTATTTTTCTCAGGCATGATGGAACTAGGAGAGGAGCGGACAACCCTGAGTTGTTCGTCTGTAAAGGTCTGTCATGGCTCACATTCACTCTCCACTTAATCCGCCACCGTCTGAAGCAAAATCGGTATCAAAACGAGCGGCGCTACAACAGTTTAAAGCTCTGGTTTTGCAAATTGTTCGGTGGACGAAAGGATTTTTAGAACTGCAAAAATTACCTTATATTGCCAATAAAGCCTGTGAGATTTATTTAAGAGATGCAGATGAAGCGCAACGGGCTCGCTGTCGGCGAATTTTGCAAACTCGATTGGAGTTAAATCCGGCCCAACTGCGGCACTTCTTTCATACCTCAATGGGAGAACAGTTATTGCGATGGTTTGGTCGCTTTTTTCACTCTACTGCTGACGATCGCACTCAACTCCAGCACCTTAAGGATTTGTTAGTGCAAATGGCGAGTGACCCAGAGGGATTATCGCTGCTTGGCTTTTTACGTCGCTTTCCCGATACCCGGCAACTCAATCTCGATCAATTACTATTTACAGCCCAACGGGTGGAATGGTTATTGAAGGAAACTGAAACCACGATCGCAACTATCCGCGAGTTGTCGATCGCCGAAGCTAGCCAGGTTCCCGCAATCGACTTTGCCTCACTCCCAGATTTACGCCATGCCGGATCATTTGCGGTCAAGCAGTTGACGATCACAGTAGAGCGATCGCCCAGAACTCAGAGTGGGGATAGTGAAGAACCGCGATCGTTGCAAGTCGTGTGCTATCAACCGGAACCGTTACCTACTGAGACAATTCCGGTCGTGATTCAGTCCCACGGATTTGCCTCGAATCCTGACGATCTGGAACCTTATGCCAAGCACCTAGCGTCCTATGGTTATCTGGTTGCCGCCCCCTGGCATCCCGGTAGTGACACAGAACAGGTACGGCGAATGCTGGCAGGCGAAGCGGCGGAGGTGTTTCAGTTAACAGAATTTATCGATCGCCCGCTAGATATTCGGGATTTGCTGGATGATTTGGAACGACGGAATGCGCCAGAGTTTGAGGGCAGGTTAAATCTCAGTTCCGTTGGCGTGATGGGGTATTCCTTTGGAGCCTATACCGCCTTTGCGCTAGCCGGAGCGAATATTCAGTTTGACAAGCTGGAACTTGCCTGTGGACTGACTCCCGGCGATACTAACTTATCCTTATTACTGCAATGTCAAGCATTAGGTTTACCTCGGCAACTGTACCATTTGCATGACGATCGCGTTGGAGCCATTCTGGCTCTTGATACGGTCGGTAGCGAAGTGTTTGGGCAAACAGGCATCCAAACGATTCAAGTCCCTGTCATGCTAATTGCCGGTAGCCAGGACACGATCGCGCCTTTGGCTCTGGAACAAATGCGTATTTTTCAATGGTTAACTACAACAAACCATTATTTAGCCCTGATGCAAGGCAAATCGCATGTCTGTGATATGCAACGGTTAAGTCGCACTTTGGATTTACAGGTCAAAGTCTCACCTCACGTCAAACTGGGAGTGACACCTTTTGAGCACTATATTAAGGCGCTCAGTGCCGCCTTTTTTCAAGGGCATTTGATGGAGCATCCAGA
>DATNPU010000261.1:0-7184 GCA_036703105.1 Microcoleaceae cyanobacterium | reverse complement strand
AGTATTGGGGGACTGAGCCACACGACGCTCCTGCACTTGAACTGGCTTAGATTGACTGGGACGAGGGCTGGCGATCGCGGGTGACCGATCATTGGTCTGCCAGCAGCCTAATAATCCCAACAATACTAAACTACTAATCGCTACTGCACCCTTGCTTCGGAACTGCCGCACACCCATTGTCTTACTCCTGGTTTCGCCGGAATGGTATTTCTGTCTCTACACATCCAAGATGTCATACTCAGGATGACGGCAAAGCGATCGTTACAGTTTCTGCAACTTATGAAATTATTGAGTTCACCGATTCTGAAGGGATTAATTCCGACCTTCATTGTCTTTCTACTCCTGCGCTTGGGATTCTGGTTTGCCGTATTTCCTAACCCGGATGAAGCTTATTACTGGTTATGGGGCCAACATCCAGCCCTGTCCTATTACGATCATCCACCTTTACAAGCCTGGGTTCAAGGATTATTCACTGCCTTTTTTAGCCGATCGCACTTTACCCTACGACTGCCCAACCTAATTACAAATTGTGTTTTTTCCTATATTTACTATCAAATTTCTCGTTATTTATATGGCAAGCAGGCCCAAACTGCATTCTGGATCATTGTTGCCTGCATCATCGCATCACCGTTATATTTCCTGTTTCTCGCTCTAGCTTGGCATGATCATTTACTGATTACATTTTCGCTCCTATCTGCTTACTGGTTCATTCAGTTTCTCGATCGTTATTTAGTCAGTCCTACCGCACCAAACTGGCGGTTATATGGTGCCGCGATCGCCTTAGGGTTAGCAGGATTATGCAAATATAATGCCGCGTTTATGGCATTAGGATTTCTAGCCACGATCGTTGTTGATCCACGATTACGACCCTTATTTCGCGATCGGCGATTATATATCGCCATTGCGATCAGCCTGAGTTGTTTATTCCCCATTCTGTTGTGGAATTTATCAAACAACTGGCAATCCCTACAATACTATTTCAATCGCAGCGTTAATCCTGTGAGTGGCTTTAGCCTCAAATTCTCGCCATTTTTCAACTTTATTTTGTTCTCATTTCTGCTCGTTTCACCCTTTAATTGGATTCTATTTTGGCGATCGTTAAAACAATTTCCTAAACTGTTCTCCCATTCCATTTACACTACAGTCGCATTTTGGACATTCACTATCCCCACCATAACTCTCACAATCATCTCCCTCCTATCTGCCGCCCTCTATTACTGGAACATCACCGCTTACTTACTCCTCTTCCCCCTTATTCCCACCCTCTTCCTCCCCCCATCTCCCTCACCTTCCCCACCCTCCCCATCTGTACCCAAATTCCTACTCGCCAGCCAACTCTACGGCCTCCTGTTTGCTGGACTATTAGTTATCCACTATGGAGTGTTACCTATTTCAGCCTTAGTGAGTGCAACTGAAGATCCCGATTCACGCATGTTATATGGTTGGGATCAGGTGGCAACAGAAGTGAGAAAAAACGTGACCGAGTTAGGCGATCGCCCCCTATTACTCACCACGGATTATCGATCAGCTTCAGCACTAGCCTATGAACTGAACAATCCTGATATCATCGCCATTTCCGATCGTGTTGATCAATTCGACTTTTGGTTTCAGCCCGAACAATATACTGACAAGAATGCCGTGATCTTGTCAGACGATTGGCATCCCATTCCACCTGAGTTATTAGCTCGATTCGAACGCACATCTGAACCGAATCCGATCGCTGTCAGGCGCTTCGGCATTTGGATTAAACGCTACTATTTATATCAGGCATTCAGCTTCAAACGCTGATTGTAATTACACATCATTCCGGCTAATATAGCCCCATTTGTTGCCAACTTGTACCCGAGCAAACCCTTCCGAAAATGAGCCAGCATTATCAAATTTAGGGGCGATCGTCAGCTTACCAGAAGAATTAATATAGCCCCATTTGCCATTTACTTGGACAGCCGCCAGCCCTTGAGAAAACTTGGCTGCATACGGAAACTGGGGCTGAATCACGAGCTTCCCTGTGGCATTGATGTAACCCCATTTGCCATTTACTTGGACAGCCGCTAAACCTTCCGAAAAATCATTGGCAAAACTAAATTGGAGCGGAATCGCGATCGCACCCTGGCGATTGACATAGCCCCATTGTTGCCCCTTACGGACGCGGCCAAAGGATTCGGCAAACGGAAAGGCGCCGTCGAATTGAGGTTGAATCACCAGTTGACCAGAACGGTTTAAATAACCCCATTGTTGCCCAACTCGCCCGGGGGCTAAACCTTGCGAAAAATCCCAGGCATCATCATATTTAGTAGCGATCGCCATTCGGCCTTGCGGTGTAATGTAACCATATTTGCGATCGACTTTGACCGCCGCTAATCCTTGTGAAAATGGACTGGCTAGAACGAATTGGGGTTGAATCACCAGTTGTCCAGATTTATTGATGTAACCATATTTGGCCTTAACTTTGACCGCCGCTAATCCTTCTGAAAAGCGGGAAATACCATCAAATTGCACCTGTTTTAACCACTGTCCAGTTTGATTAATACAGGAATAAGTTCTGCCTAACTGCACCACGGCCAAGCCTTCGGAAAACGGCGCCATAGCACTAAATTCCTGGTCTGGTTCGATCGCTACGTCACCCGTTTGATTAATGTAGCGATACGTATGATCTACACCCACTAATGCCAATCCTTCAGAAAAGTCTGAAGCACTATCAAACTGGGGGCTAATTCCGCGACGCTGGCTTTGGGCTAACTGGGGTGATATGAGACTGCGATCGCCTATATCTGATTGCGCCAATGAAAACCACATTACTATCGGATTGGTATTGGGAGAGGAACTACAAGCAGCCAGTAACAGCAAACACCCGCCTGCTAAGAAGTAATTGAGCTTCACCACGTTGCTATGCCAGAACGCCTCTGTTCTTAATCTGGCTGATCCCCCTTAGCAAGAGTCGGGAACTCGGCAAAACTTCATAGAGATTTATAAGTCTCAACGATCAGTCTCAATGTTTAGCTGATCAGCAGGGATGTGGTTTAGAAGTGCTGAGGGCTGAGCAAAAGTGAATACCGAACCAAAAATTGGGTGAAGAAATTATTTTTTGCGATCGGGGGAACTGCATAAGGCAATTACGCCAGACATAGTGAAGTTTCAGAACGCACTTCCATCGATTACTACTTCCCCCCAAGGTAGGACATACATATGCTGTTTTCACGCTCATCACAATCCAACAACCCCCTCATGTCTCGTCTGAATGCCGGGACAACCTCGCTAGAAGACCGTACAGCATCGTCTCTATCAGGGGCTCTACCCAATGATCCCTTCCAACAAAGTGGATCAATGTTTCGTTCCAGATCTACCAGAGATACGTTTTTTCCGATCGCTCCAATTGTTCAACTGCCAACGTTTCCAATTCTGCCACCGATCGTTTTCTCGGATAACACCACTTTAGGGGCAATTAACGTTGGGACTTTGAGCAGTACATATACCACGACAAATTTTGTCGGTAGCTCTGATACCCAAGACTATTACCGCTTCAACTTGGCCTATGGTGGCAACCTCAACCTGTCTTTAACTGGATTGAGCGCCGATGCCGATGTGCAGATCTTGGACAGCCTGGGAAATTTTGTTGCAAGCTCAGTTCGGGGTGGCGCAGCCAACGAAACCATTAACCTCAGCGGACTCGCGGCAGGAAATTATTTCGTTCGAGTCTATCAATTCAGCGGTGACACCAATTACACCCTCGGACTATCACCCAATTTCGCCAATAATCTCTTAGCAACTGAGGTTAATGCTGGAGTATTGGGAGCTTCTTATAGCAATGTTGGTAGCATTAGCTCTACCAATACAGCTAATGTGTATCAATTCACTCATAGCGGCGGTAATTTTAACCTGGCAATGACCGGATTAAGTGCCGATGCCGATGTTCAACTAATTCGAGATAGTAACAACAACGGCATTGCTGAAGTTAGCGAAATTGTCACCGGGTCTTATCGGGGTGGTAACTACGATGAAACCATTAACTTAGAATCGCTGACTGCGGGTAATTACTTTGTCCAGGTTTATCAATATAGCGGCAACACCAGTTACACATTACGGATGTCTAATACCGATCCTAGTAATGTGTTAGCGACTGAAGTGAATGTTGGAGCGTTAAGCGGTACACGATCGTTCACTGGAGCGGTTGGTAGCACTGACACCTCTAACCTTTATCGCTTTAGCCTGGCTAGTGCCAGTAACTTCAGTCTGAGTATGACTGGGCTAACCAGTGATGCCGATGTGCGAATCATCCGAGATGGCAACAATAATGGACTGGTTGATGCCGGAGAGCAAGTCGCGATCTCCCAAAATTGGTCTACCAATGCAGAATCCATTACGCTCTCAAACCTAACGGCTGGTAGCTACTTAGCGCAGGTCTATCAATACAATGGCAACACAAACTATAGCCTGAACATGACTGCCAATGCGATCGTTCCACCCGTTATCAATCCGGGCGGATCAAGCGATCAGTGGACAATCATGGTCTATTTGGATGCTGACAATAACCTGGAACAATTCGGCATTGAAGATTTCCTAGAAATGTCAGCCGTTGGGTCTTCTGCCAACGTCAATATCGTTGTGCAAATGGATCGCATCAGTGGTTATGACAGTAGCTACGGTAACTGGACAGGAACCCGTCGGGGATTAGTGCAAACCGGTGATCTACCCACCACGTCCTGGGGAACTGACCTGGGCGAAGTGAATATGGGCGCTCAAAGTAGTTTGACTGACTTTGTCAGTTGGTCAATGAATACCTATCAGGCTCAAAACTACGCGCTGGTCGTGTGGAACCATGGGGGTGGCTTGTCTGGCATCGCCTGGGATGACTCCAATGGGCACGATAACTTAACGTTGAATGAATTAAGCGGTGCTTTGTCCGCCGGATTACCCGATACGTTAGACATTTTTGGTTCCGATGCTTGCTTAATGGGCATGACGGAAGTCGCCCACCAAATCCGGGACTATGCCTCCATTATGGTTGGTTCACAGGAACTCGAACCAGGTGATGGTTGGGATTACACCGCGATGCTGAATAGCCTGACAACTACGCCAACGATGAATGCATCTCAGTTGGGAACCGTCATGGTGAACACCTACGGCGCCTCTTATGCGGGTGGTGGTAGCGGTGGTTTAGCGGTCACCATGTCCGCGATCGATTTAGTGGCGATGCGAACCAGTAATGCGAATAACTTATCAACCGCATTAAGTAACTTCGCTAGCCTCTTCATGAGCAGCTCTAACAGTACCGATCGCACTCGTTTAGAACTGCATCGATCGAGTGCTGGTTACTTTGAGTATGGCGATTACCGTGATTTAGGAAGCATCCTATCGGCAGTGGCCAACGATACCAGTATCAGCGCCGCCATTCGGACAGCAGCCTCTACAGTACTCACGGCTTACAACAATGTAGTCATTAGTAACTATACCGATGTTGCTGGTCGAGGCACAGGGCTAGCGATCGAGTTCCAAGCGCGTGGCAGTGCAGCAGACTCTAGCTACAACAGCTCCAACTATGCTTTTGCAGCAGATACCCAGTGGGATGAATTCATCAACTGGTGGGCAACTGCGTAGATTCATAATTAGGCACAACCTATCAATTTGGTCTACTCTCCTGGAGATTCGTCACTTGAACTATGGTGCTTGGGGACATTTTGTTAATGTCCCTATTTTTGTCTAAACAGACGTTTCCAAGACTTGTAACAGTTTATTTAATCTCTCTTAGCAATGTATTATGATGCCAGTTCGATCGCCCCCATCGATAAAGGCAGCACTCGTTATGACACGGCAAAGAATTCCCCGCTGGCAGTGGGCTAGTTGGCAATTGGGATTGCTCTGGAGTTTAGCGGTTTGTAGCGGGTGGTTCAGTCTTGGCGATCGGGCGCTGGCACAACTACAAATTGCGCAGATTCAACCAGATAATACGTTAGGCAACGAAAATTCAGTTGTCCGTCCCAATCAACCTGTTAAAGGATTACCAGCAGAATTAATTGAAGGGGGGGCAACCCGAGGGAGTAGCCTATTTCATAGCTTTCTAGAGTTTAATGTACGAGAGGGACAACGGGTTTACTTTGCGAATCCGCAAGGGATTGCCAATATCTTCAGTCGCATTACCGGCAACAGTGCTTCTAATATTTTCGGCACTTTAGGAGTCAACGGAGCCGCCAATCTATTTCTGTTAAATCCCAATGGCATTTTATTTGGAGCTAATGCTCGCCTAGATATTGCCGGTTCCTTTGCGGCCAGTACCGCCAATCGGATTACTTTTCCAATGGGATTTGACTTTAGTGCTACTGATCCCCAAGCTCCACCACTACTCGTCTTAAATGTCACACCGGGCTTACAGTATGGTGAAAGTTCGCCGGGAGCGACGATCGTCAACCGGGGCCAACTCACAACGGGCCAAGATTTAACCTTAAATACCGATCGCCTAGACCTACAAGGACAGCTACAAGCCGGACACGACCTATCACTGCAAGCCCAAACAACCGTTGAGATCAGAGACACAACAACGACACCATTTCTGGCCGCATCGGGCGGAAATCTCACCGTACAAGGGAATCAAGGAATTGATATTCTGGTCTTAAATCATCCTGGCAACCCAGTTCAAAGTGGTGGCAATTTAAGTTTGCTTAGCGATGGTCAAATCTCTGCGGATGCCCACTTCGCGGGTGGCGGAAATTTCGCTGTGCGCACAGTATCTGGGGGAGCGGCGCAATTTGTTAGCCGCCATGACCCGATTATGAATATGGCCGGAGACATTGATCTGGGTGGCTTTTATGGAGGCGCTTCTTTAGCAGCAACAGCAGGCGGTAATATCACGTATGGAACCGTTGGCATTAGTGCGATCGATCCGGCAGTGCATCCCACTAATCCGGCATTGATTCTGAATGCGGGGGGAAGGATTACTGGCAACGGCACAATCTTTACACCGGATGGAATTAGCGGCTTAATTGTGAGTTTTCAAAGCCAGGGAAATATTGATATCCGAGATATTTACACGAATGGCGGCTCAATTTCCCTCACCAGTACAGCCGGAAACATTAATACGACTCGTGGGCCTCGCTTAGTCACATCAGGAGGAGCAATTACGCTAAATGCTAATGGCAATATTAATACTCGTGATCTAGGCAGTGCTTCTGGAGTGAATGGGGGTGATATTA